>CAXTCC010000124.1:0-1453 GCA_964242015.1 uncultured Variovorax sp. | reverse complement strand
GCTGTTCGTCGCTTCGGCTGGGCCCTTGCCGGCTACACCTTGTTCGGCGCGGGTTACATCGGCTACATGACTTTCGTCATTGCGCTGCTGCGCGAGCAGGGCGCCAGCGCCGGTGGCATCACGCTGTTCTATTCGTTGCTCGGCGTGGCCTGCGTCGCGTCGTCACGCCTTTGGGCCGGGCTGCTCGACCGTTATCGGGACGGTCGGCCGCAGGCGCTTCTCAACGCCCTGCTGGGCATCGCGACCTTGTTGCCGGTGCTGAGCAAGTCGTGGCCAATGGCGCTGGCGTCCGGCATGCTTTTCGGCGCGGTGTTTTTGTCGGTGGTGGCATCGACCACGGCGCTGGTCCGGCACAACCTGCCGCAAGCGCAATGGGCGACCGGCATCAGCGCTTTCACGATCGCCTTCGCGCTCGGCCAGATCGTCGGCCCGACGGTGACAGGGTGGATCTCCGATGGTGCGGGGGGTCTCGCGCGCGGTCTTGTCGTATCGGCAATCACGTTGTGGATCGGCGCTGCGCTGGCGTCCAGACAGAAGCCTTTGGCAATGCCGCTATGAGCACGGTCAAGGCCATGACCTCGAGTACGCGAAAGCTACGCCATCTCGTGCTGGTGCTCGGCGACCAGCTCAGCCTGAAGAGCGTGGCCTTCGAAGGTTTCGACGCATCGCGCGACCGCATCCTGATGGTCGAGGCGATCGAAGAATCCGAGCATGTACCCAGCACGAAGATGCGCAGCGCGCTGTTCCTGTCGGCAATGCGCCACTTCGCCGAGGCGCTCGTCGAACGTTCCTGGCCGCTCGACTACCTGCGTCTTGGCACGCATCGTTTCACGTCGATCGCCGACGCGCTCGACGACGCGCTGGTGCGCTATCGGCCCGACGCGCTCGTGATGGCCGAAGCGGGCGAGTGGCGGCTCGAGCAGGCGATGCAGCAGTGCTGCCAGCGCGCTGCAGTGCGGCTCGACGCGCGCGACGATCTGCATTTCATGGCGTCGCGCAGCGAGTTCGCCGAGTACGCGCAAGGCAAGCAGCGGCTGGTGATGGAACCCTTCTACCGGCGCATGCGGCAACGGCACGGCGTGTTGCTCGAGGCCGATGGATCGCCGACCGGGGGTGACTGGAACTACGACCACGACAACCGTGGCGCCTTCGGTCGCGCCGGGCCGGGCTTGCTGCCGAAGCCGCCTTCTTTTGCGCCGGATGCCATCACCCGCGAGGTGCTGGCCGATGTCGAGGCGCACTTCGGCGATCACTATGGCAGCGCCGAGGCCTTCGACTGGCCGGTGACGCGCACCCAGGCGCTCGAAGCATTGGACGATTTCGTGACGCATCGCCTGCAGGACTTCGGCCGCTTCCAGGATGCGATGTGGAGCGACGAGCCCTTCCTGTACCACGCGTTGATTTCGTCGTCGCTCAACCTGAAGCTGCTCGACCCGCGCGAGGTGATCGCCGC
>CAXTCC010000123.1:10694-12242 GCA_964242015.1 uncultured Variovorax sp. | reverse complement strand
TTGGTGTGCGCGTCGGTGTACTTCGGGTCGAGTTCGATGGCCCGGCGATAGGCGTCTTCGGAGTCGGCGAGGCGGTTCTGTTCGCGCCGCAGCACACCGAGGTTGTTATAGAAATCCGCGCGATTCGGATCGCGCCGCACCGCTTCTTCGTAGGCTGCCGCCGCATCGTCGACACGGCCGGTTTCGAGCAGCACATTGCCGAGGTTGTTATGCCAATCGGCAACGCCGTCGTGCACTTCGATGGAACGACGAATCAACCGCAGCGCGTCTTCGCTGCGGCCACGCTGGTGCTGCAGCACGCCCATGAAATGCAGCGCGTCGGCATGGTCGGGCACCAGCGCGAGGATGCGTGCGTAGATCGTTTCGGCATCGTCGAGCCCATCGGCACGGTGCATGGCGATCGCCAGCTTCAGCGCGTCGTCCAGGCTCACCTGCTCGGCCGGCTTGTAGCCCGAAGGGATCTTCATGCCGCCTTTGACATCAGCCGAAGGCATAGTGAAACTGGCCTTCCTCCACACCCACCGTCACGCGCTCGATCGGCTTGCTTTCCATCATCCGGTTCAGGAACTCGCGGCTGATGTCGGGCAGCATGGTGTTCGTCAGAATCGCGTCGATCATCCGGCCACCCGATTCGCTCTCGGTGCAGCGGCTCACCACCAGCTTGACCACGTCTTCGCCGTATTCGAACGGGATCTGATAACGCGCCTCGACCCGCTTCTTGATGCGCTTGAGTTGCAGCTCGACGATCTTGCCGAGCATCTCGTCGCTGAGCGGGTAATAGGGAATGGTCACCAGCCGGCCGAGCAGCGCGGGCGGAAAGATCTTCAACAAGGGATCGCGCAACGCCTTCGCCATGCCGTCCGGGTCGGGCATGAGTTCCGGGTCCTTGCACATGCTGGCGATCAGATCGGTGCCGGCGTTGGTGGTCAGGATGATCAGCGTGTTCTTGAAGTCGATGCTGCGACCCTCACCGTCTTCCATGAAGCCCTTGTCGAAGACCTGGAAGAACAGCTCGTGCACGTCGGAATGCGCCTTCTCGACTTCGTCGAGCAGCACCACGCTGTACGGCCGACGACGCACCGCCTCGGTCAGCACGCCACCTTCGCCATAGCCGACGTAACCGGGTGGCGCGCCCTTGAGCGAGCTCACCGTGTGCGCCTCCTGGTACTCGCTCATGTTGATGACGATCATGTTCTGCTCGCCGCCATAGAGCGCCTCGGCCAGCGCGATGGCGGTCTCGGTCTTGCCGACGCCCGAGGTGCCGGCGAGCATGAACACGCCGATCGGCTTGTTCGGGTTGTCGAGGCCGGCACGCGATGTCTGGATGCGCTTGGCGATCATCTCCATCGCATGGTCCTGTCCGATCACGCGCTGGCCCAACAGCACCGGCAGCTTGAGCACGGTGTCGATTTCGTTGCGCTGCATGCGGCCGACGGGGATGCCGGTCCAGTCGGCAACGACTGAGGAGACGGCCTGGGCGTCGACGGAGGGGAGGATGAGCGGGGTCTCGCCTTGGACTGCGCTGATTTGCTGCTGCAGCGCATACAG
>CAXTCC010000123.1:7987-10594 GCA_964242015.1 uncultured Variovorax sp. | reverse complement strand
GTGGATGGCTCGGAGTTGGCATCCACCGGCTTGTTCCCGACGCGAAGCTTGCCGCGAAGGTCCAGCAGCTTGTCCACCAGCCCCTTCTCTTCCTTCCAGCGGGCGTTGAGCTTTTCGAGTTCGGCCTTCGCCTCGCCAAGCAGGCCCTGCGCCGTGGCCGAACGCTTGCTCACGTCGATGCCGATCGCTTCCTCGCGGCCGATGATCTCGCTCTCTACCGTGAGCGCCTCGATGCGCCGCGTGCAGTCCTCGACCTCGGGCGGCATCGCGTGCTGCGACACCGCCACGCGTGCGCACGCCGTGTCGAGCAGGCTCACCGCCTTGTCCGGCAACTGACGCGCCGGAATGTAGCGATGCGACAGCTTCACCGCCGCCTCGATCGCCTCGTCGAGCAATTGCACACGGTGGTGCTTTTCAAGCACGCTCGCCACGCCGCGCAGCATCAGGATGGCCTTGATCTCGTCGGGCTCCGGCACCTGCACGACCTGGAAGCGCCGCGTCAGTGCCGGGTCTTTCTCGATGTACTTCTTGTACTCGGCCCACGTGGTCGCGCCGATGGTGCGAAGGTTGCCGCGCGCCAGTGCCGGCTTCAGCAGGTTGGCCGCATCGCCCGTGCCTGCAGCGCCACCGGCGCCCACCAGCGTGTGGATCTCGTCGATGAACAGGATGATCGGGGTGGGCGATGCCTGCACCTCGTCGATGACTTGCCGCAGGCGTTGCTCGAACTCTCCCTTCATGCTGGCGCCGGCTTGCAACAAGCCGATGTCCAGCGTCAGCAGCTTCACGTCCTTCAGCTGCGGTGGCACGTCGCCGCGCGCAAGCCGCTGCGCAAAACCTTCGACCACCGCGGTCTTGCCGACACCGGCCTCGCCGGTGAGCAGCGGGTTGTTCTGGCGACGCCGCATCAGGATGTCGACGATCTGTCGGATCTCCTCGTCGCGACCCGTGACGGGGTCCATCTCGCCCTTCTTCGCCTTCTCGGTGAGGTCGACCGCGAACTTCTTCAGCGCATCGCCCTTGCCCATCGCTGCGGGCGCCATCGCGCCTGCCTCTTCCCCCGGTGCCCCGCTGCCCATGCCGGTGCCGTCTTGCGCCCGCATCTGCGACTCGGGCGAAGGGTCGCAGATCTTGACGAAGTTGTCGGCCAGGTCTTCGACTTTGACGCGCTCGAACTGCCTGGACAAATTGAAGAGCGGGTTGCGCAGGCTCTGCGTCTTCAGCATACCGATCAGGATGTAGCCCGTGCGAACCTGCGCCTCGCCGAACTGCAGCGTCGCGTAGGTCCAGGCGCGCTCGATCGCGTTCTCGATGTGCGGAGAAAAATCGCTGATGGCGGTGGCACCGCGCGGCAGCCGGTCGAGCGCCGCCGTCATGTCCTTGGCCACGGCCGAGATGTCGAGGCCGTAGTGCTGGATCACGCGGTGCAGGTCGGAATCCTGCGACTGCAAGAGCTGCGCGAACCAGTGCTCCAGTTCCACATACGGGTTGCCGCGCATCTTGCAGAAGACCGTCGCGCCTTCGATGGCTTTGTAGGCCAGCGAATTGAGCTTCCCGAACAGGGCGGTGCGGCTGATTTCACTCATGGAGTTCTCCGTCGTTCGTTCATTGGAGCGCGGCTGCGCGCATCGGCGGTGCACCGCCATCGATGCGCACATCGGCGGCGGCACGGGTGCGAGGCCGGTGGCCGAGCCAGGACACCCAGCCCAGGCGCGGTTGATTGCCTTTGTGGCGGCCGAGGCGTGTAGCGGGCACTTCTTCCTTCTGCAGGATCAATCGCGCATCCCAATGGAGCTCATCGCCCAGCAGTTGCTGCATCCAGCGCTGCAGCTCGGGGCGGGCCGAGCCGATGGGCAGGAACAGCCGGTAGCGCTCGAGCGACAACGGGCCGACATGCAACCGCACGCGATGCTGCCGGTCCCATGCGCGCTGCCCGAGCATCGCGCCCATCCCCATCGAACGCGACGCGCTGCCTCGGCCGAGGCGCGTGAGCTCTTCGGCCGGCAACGCCATCCAGTGGCCGACCCAAGGCTCCAGCTTCACCGGCACACCGAAGTAGCTGCACAGCACCGACTCCACGCTCTCGGCGTTGTGCACGCGACGGGTCAGCCAGCCTGCGAAATGCAGCCGTGCGTCGTCGTGGATCTCGTCGCGATCCTGTCGCGCCGGCGTGCCGATGCCGACCAATGCGCCCACGCGCCTGCGGAAGCTGTCCTCGCCGGGGCGGTCGAGTCCGACGGCTGGCCGCGACTGCGCCCAGGCGCGGTAAAAATGAAGCGAGAAGCGATGCGAGAAGGTGTCGAGAAAGGCCAGCCACGTCGGATCGCCGTGGTTCAGCGTGCGCTCGCGAATGAAGTCGCTCAGGTGCACCGGCAGCGGGCCGTTGGGTCCGAGATAGCCGAAGAAATGCTGCCGTATGCGCGGCGGCGAATGCGGGGTGGCGGGCTCGAAACGGCTCAGGCTGGCCGGCGCGAAGGACAGCGATGGCTCCTGCCCGACACGCACCGACTCCGCACTCGGCAACAGCGCCTGACCCCAGCGCGGCGATGCGGTCGACAGCGCCTCGAGCCTGCGCATCACGGCAAAGAAGTCGTAGCTCCACGGGTTGCC
>CAXTCC010000123.1:0-7887 GCA_964242015.1 uncultured Variovorax sp. | reverse complement strand
AGCGTGACTTCGAGCCCGCGCCCGAAGGCGATCGGACCGGCCAGCGGCAGCCGCCGGGCAACCGGCTTGGAGTGCATCGACAACAGCCCGCGCACCTGGCCCTGCCGTACGTCGTCGGCATGCACCGCATAGAGCATCAACATCTCGCGCAAGGCGGCCGCGCCCTGCTGCGGCGTGCTGTCGGAAAGCGACAGATAGTTGAGCGCGAGATGGTCGACCACGCGCCAGCCCAACCCCTGGCTCACGACCGGCGACACCGGACGCGAGGGGCCGCGCACCATGCGCACGGTCTGCACGGGAAACGAGTCGATGCAGTCGAAGTCGTTGGCGCGGCCGAGCGGCATCAACAGCGGCAGGTCGCGGTTGGTGACCAGCGCCGTCACTGCCAATTGCCGCATCGCCATCGAAAACGGCGCCTCTTGCGGATCGACGATCTGCATGTAGACCTCGGAGCCGATGTGGCTGCTCCGATGGCCTTCGGTGCGTTGCCGCACCGACTGCATGCGCGGCTCCCGCGTGGTGGTGAAGTAGGCTGGATGGCCATGCCGGCTGCCGTGAAATGCGGCATAGAAAGGCAGGAAGACCTGCTCCGCCGTGTCGTTGACGCCGGGGATGCCATGGCCCACGACTTCGGTGACGGTGTGCACCTCGAAATCCTGCGGCCGGGTGCGGTCGGCCAGCAAATGGAATTGGCTCACGCCCTCGTTGACGGCCACGCGGTCCAGACGCTTGCTGAACAGATTGACGCAGGGCACGCAATGCAGCTGGACGTTGTCGGCACTCACCAGCTTTTCAAGCGCCGCGTCGCCGCGCGAGAACAGCACCACGATCTCGATGTCCGGTACGGCCATCGTCGCGAGCACCTGCTTCAGGCCGGTGATGCGCACGAACTGAAAGCGCTGCGGAAAGGCGAAGTACTCCTGTACCAGCCGGTGGCCCGAAAAGCCGGTGGCGGTCACCGGCAACAGCGCTTCGTCCACCTCGAATCCGACCGGCTCCACGGCGCTGCCCGGCAAGCTCCGGACCGCACTGCCGCCGGTGCCCGCCGGCTGTCCGTTGGCGCCGAGCGGCTGCACCAGCACGCCCAGCGGCTTGCCGAGCAGGCATTCGTGCAGTTGCCATGCAACGTCATCCGCACCGCCCAGATGAATCAGCAGGTCGTCGAGCGGAATCTGGCTGAAGTCGAGGCTTGCAGTGGCATGCAGCGCAATGCGCAGGCCACCGCGGATGTCGCGCGCATCGGGGCGTCGGTTGAGCGGCAGGTCGGGCGCGTAAGTGAAGTACTGCGCACGCTGCACCTGCACCGGCCAGACGCGCAAGGCGCTCGACGTGCGGAATTCGCAGTAGGTGTTCTGCCCCACGGCCTGGCGGGCCCGCAGGCCGCTGTCGCGTGGCAAGGTCGGACCGGTGGCGAGGCTCGCATCGTCCGGATCGATCGCCATCTGAACCACTGCCATCGAGGGCGTCGGCGCCATGAACTGCGGGTAGACGATGTCGAGCAAATGCCCGGTGAAGCGGGGGTATTCCGCGTCGAGCTTGAGGCTCACGCGCGCCGACAGGAATGCCGTGGCCTCGATCAGGCGCTCGACGTACGGGTCGGAAACTTCCTGGCCCGCGATGCCCAGGCGGTGCGCGATCTTTGGGAAGGCCTGCGCGAACTCCGCCGAACTCTCGCGGAAGTAACGCAGTTCCTGCTCGTACAGGGTCAGGAGACGCGGGTCCATTTCGCTACTTCAGGCAGCGGGTCATGACGCAGGCACTTCCTCGACGTCGATGCGTCCCTCTTCCAGGTCGATCCGGCTGCGCATCAGGAATTCGAGCGGCACCGGCTGCGCCCACAGCATCCCGCGAATCTGCAGGCCGATCCGGTTGTGGGTTTCAAGAGCGGAGCCTTCCATGACGAGTTCGACTTCGAGTGTGCGAGGCAGGATGCGCGGCTCGAACTGCAGGATCGCGTTCTTCAAAGCCTGTTCCATGCTGACACGCTGCACGCCCGACGTGAACTGGCCGGACAGCATAGGCAATCCGTAGTTGATGACGGAGCGCGCCGCGTTCGGATAGCGCTTGTCGTCGTACGCGAGTCCGTAGGCCGTGGCGTTGAAGAGCCATGAGAGGTCGCGCAGCACAGCCTGCCGCAACGCCTGTTTGGTGAGCACGCGTTTGTCTTCGCTCTCGCGTTTCTCGCCCGGCGCATCGTCGACCAGGCGATCGAGCAGCGACGGCTGAAGCCGCTCTTGCGCGAGCAGCTCAGCCACCGGCTTCTCCGAAGTGAATTTCGCGCACGTCCATCAGTGCATGCTCGCCGGCATCGCTGCTCCACATGCGCTGGCCGAGACCGGCCCATACCTCTGGCTGCAACTCGCGCCACTCGGTCTTTCGTGCAAGTTGCAAGGCGCCATCGCTGCTCTTCTCGCTGCCCTCGTAGCGCGTAGGCACCAAGGCCAGCGTCTCGCCGCCGTTCTCGAACTGCAGGTTCGCCGGCAGCCATACGCCGTCGCGCAAATCCTCGGGCGGCTCGAACCGGATCTTCGCGAGGCGCGCGAAAGGCACCCAGTAGTAGCGACCGTTGACATACGCTTCCAGCACGGGGCCGAGCCGCATGTCGGCATCGGCCAGCCATTCGAAGGGCTGGCCGTCGAGCGTGCCGGCACTGCCTGGCGCAGCGTCGAAGGCGCGGGCGCGCAGGTCTTCCGACATCTGCGCTTCTCCGGCGCCGCTGCGCAGCAGCGACTCGACCAGCAGCGCCAACCAGTCGTCGGGTTGGCCGAAGATCATCGGCGTGCGCTTGCCGGCAAAGACTTCGGCACGCAGCCCTTCGCAGCGGATCGCCTCGCCGTAGACCTGCTTCATCGGCACTGCCAGCGCGTCGAGTTCGGCCGCCACCGTCAGCTGGTTGAGCGCGCGCTCCCATTGACCGAGCACGCACAGCAGTTGCGCCATGAACACACGCAACTTGCTGTCGGCCGGCCTGGCCTTGATTTCGTCGGTCAGGGCCTTGAGCGCACCGGCCGGATCATTGCTCTGGAGGAGTTCGGCGGAACGTGTCATGCGAGTCTTTCTGAAGCAGTCAGGCGTTGGTGAGCACGCAGGTGCGCACGGCACCGCGAAGACCGGTGGCGACCTGCGGCGCCGACCGGATCTCGATCTTTCGATACTGGAAGTAGATGATTTCGCAGGGCCGCTTGGGACGGCCGCCGGTCAGCACGCAGTGCGTGGTGATGCGTGCGCCTTCGAGCACGAACTCGAGCGAGGACTGCAAATCCTTCGAGTCGTCGCCTCCGGCCTTGAAGACCGACAGCGTGACCTTGATCGCGTCGTCCTGGTTCTTGAGCAGGCTTGCAACCGAGGCAGTGGCCGCATCGCAATCGCGCACCACGATCAACGCGGCGGCCCGTACCTTGCCCTTGCTCGCGCCCGGCGGCGTCACGACCTCGCTGAGATAGCTGTACCCCGCGATGTCCATGCGCTTCTTGCCATCTTCGAAGTGGCGTTCGGATTCGCCTTCGATGGTGCTTCCCTTGCTCTCGATCAGCATCAGAAAGTCGTTGCCCGACTCGCCCGACATGTGGTCCAGCAGGCGCAAGGCCTCGTCGGGGTCCAGTGTTCCATCCAGTGTCCAGCTCATTTCGCGCTCCTCGTGTCGTACAGGTTCATGGGTGTGACTTCGCGGCCGACGCTTCGCCCGACCATCGAACCATCGCAGCAAAGACTTGGCGCTCGCGGATCGTCTGCGGCAGGCCGCGCACGCGCACGTCGGTGCCGGCGGGCTCGCTCGTCGGGCCATGCAGGCCGAACAGGCGCGGCGCGCTCCAGGGCACCGCCGGACTGGCGAGCACCAGCAAGCGGCTGCTGGTGTCCGGACGCGGCAATTCGAAGCGCTTGGCAGCCGGCGCCTGGGCCGTACCGCGCTCGAAACGATTGGTTTCGCCGACGTCTTCCGGAAAGATCGCCTGCAGAGCGCCCTGGGCATCGAGCGCGAAGATGACGAGGTCGAGCGACTGACCGCTGGTATTGCGGATCACCAGCGTCGCGCGCTCGTTGCCGACAGGTGGCATGAGTTGCCCATCGGCCTGCTGCGCCGGCGCCGCGCGCACGAGGCGGTCACCATCGCGAATCTCGACGACCGCGTCGAAGCCGTCGAGCTGACCGTTGCGCGCGAGCGCGTGCACCTGCAAGAACCACTTGAACTGGGCGAGCGCTTGCAGCCGCTGCCGAAGCGCAGGCAGGTCGGGCACCTGGGTCGCGTGGGCCACGGTCGGCGACGCAGCGGCGAGCACGGGCGATATCGTTTCGATGCGATGGCCGGCGGGCCCGAGATCTGACCAGCGGACATCGGCGTCTCCGTCTCGCACGGCCCGCAGGCCCGTGGGCCAGGCCAGGCTCATGCCCCCTGGCAAGGGCTTGTCGGTCAGCACGCGCAGCACCACCGCGTCGGGCGCATCGATCGGCGCGACGCTCCACAACACCGAACCCGAAAGCGCCGCCAGCGCGGATGGCACATCGAGCCGCGCGTCACCCAGGTCGACATCGCTCAGCAGCGCCGGCACGCTGCGCACGGTGCCGTCGCTCAGCGTGGCCAGCACCCTGACGGGCTGTCGCACATCGAGTCCGTCCAGACGTCCGACAGGCAACGTCAAACGGCTGCCCACGCGCTGCGCGCGCCAGACCGGCCGCGTCGAAAGCGGCTGCCGGGTGTTGGTGAAGAGCGGCAGGTCGAGATTGCCTTCGGCCACCGGCGACGGCAGCGCGCGCTCCGGAAAGCGCGCTTCGAGCTCTTCGATGATCGGTGGATACATCGACAGCACGCCGTTGAACAGGTCGAGCCACGTGGCGGGCTTGCGTTGGAGCGCCTCGGCTACGGCCCAGGTCAACAGCCCCTGCGGACGTCCGGTGCGGTCCTTGCGCGGCAACTTGAGCTCCGGTGTCACCTGGTGGCTTTCCGAGGCGAAGAAGGCGACATAGCGGGCGCGCGGCAGGTTGCTGGCGGGCGGCACCGCCAAGGCAGGCCCGCCCGGCGCCGCGCTGTTTGCAAGCTGCCCGGCGGGGACGCCGCGAAAACGCACTTCGTCGTCGGCCGGCTGCGCCGGCGCCAAGTCCGCCTTGATACCGCGCGTGAGCGAAGCGGCCGAGCAGGTGTCGAACACCGACCACACGAACACGTTGCGCGCGAGGAAGGCGCCGATCCACGCATCGAAGTCGACATCGCGGACGCCGCCGGGCAACGCGGCGTCGGTGCCGACCTGGCCGCGCACATCGCGCGCCAGAAAGTTCTCGGCCAGACCGTCGGGTTCCTGGTAGCGCTTGCCGGCGTCGCGCAACCGGGTGCCGTGACCGGAGAAATAGAGCATCACGAAATCACCGCTGTTGGACTGCGCGAGCAGGCGCGCCAGCGCGTCATGGATGCCTTGCGTGTCGGGCAGCACGGCGCCACTCACTCCGTCTGCCAATACCGTGATGTCACTCTCGGCAAAGCCTTGCTTCAGCAGCGCTTGCCGCATCAGCAGCACGTCGTTGCGAGGTGCCTGAAGCCACAGCGCCTGCGGCTGGTTCACCAGTTCCGACACGCCGACCAGCAATGCGCGTTGCGCCGCGGCCGCACCACCGGCCATCAGCAGCATGCCGATGACGACGGTGACTCCAGCAAGCAGACGCAGCGCTTTGTTCATGGGGGAGCCGAGCCTTCCAGCGGCGCGACCGACTGCACCAGCGGCGATGCGGCGAGCAACGCCAATCCGCCGACCGCATCGGACACGCGCACGCGCCAGCGCCCTTCGGCATCGGGGCCGCCGGACAGCTCGGCATCGGCGGTCTGCAGCAGAAGGTTGGTTTCTTCGACGCGCGCATCGGCCTTCCAGCGCACCAGCAACTCGGGCAGCGGCACGCGCGCCGATACGGGCGGAGCAGAACGAAAGCGCACTTCTTCTTCGTCTTCCGGCGGCGTGAGCCAGCCGGTGTTCTGCGCGACGACCACCAGCGCGAGCAACGCGAAAGCCGGTCGCACCCAGCGGTCGGCTGCGAACCAGTCGCCGAGGCGTTGCCAGAAGCCCGGACCGCGTGGTTTCGGCGGTACGCCGCGCGACGAGGACACGGTCGATGACGAAGACGGGGAAGCCTCGCGCGACGCGCCGGCACCCACCCGCGCTGCCAAACCGTCGCCCGGCGCTCGCATCGCCGCCTGCACGGGCACGGCCAGCGGCAGGGCCACCTCGCGGTACAACGCCTGGTATTCCGCGCGCGGATCTTGCGGCCCGAGCGGCGTCCCCGAGAGCACGGAGAAAACGCCGGCCGTCGTACGCAAGGCGATGCGACCGGGCTCGGGTTCGATGGCCAGCGGCACCTGCGTGACCCACTCTTCGTGCACTGCGCGCAGCGCCGCCAGCCGCGTCGCAGAGACCTCGCCCTGGACGCGCGCGCACAGCTGCGGCGTCGGCCGCAAGGTGATCGCGTTCCAGGTCTGGATGAGTCCGAACATCGGCTCGAAGGGTTCGTCCTGGGGCTCCAGCAGGACGTCGTACGCGCTGGCCCAATCGGCCTCGCTCGCAGCCAGCCAGCCTTGCCACAACGGTCCGCCTTCGCCTTCCACGGCTTTGTCCAGCATGACGCCCAGCAAGCGCCCCCTGTGCAGCACGCTGACCAGCCGCCCAGGCGCCCAACGCGCCGGAAAGGCGCGGCGCGCGACGGCTTCGCGACGTTGCGCGAGTTCGGTCAGCGGCAGCAGCAGGTTGGCGTCGCGCTGCGGCGCCGCTCGCGCGGGGGCGGCGGCCGCATCGGCGCCGCCGGGCATCGCGACGACCGCGGGTGCGGGTGCGGATGCGGATGCGGGTGCCGATGGCGGGAAAGACGACGGGCTCGCACTGCCCGGCACAGCGCCGCCATCATCGGCCTGCGCGAAGGCGCTGCGGATCAGGCTCAGCGGCGGCCAGAGTTCATGAATGGCGTTGGGCATGGGCATCTCGTCCTGAATGGGTATGGCTTCAGGCATAAGACGCTTCAGCGCCGAGGATTTTGAAAACCTGCAGGATCGCGCCGATGTTTTCCGGGTCGATGGCGATGCCCAGCGTGCCGGTGAGCCACTGGCCCAGCGTGGTCCGTGCGTAGTCGGCGGGCAGCCCTTCGCGCTTGTGCACCAGGCCGAGGCGACCGGCGCGGTAGTGGTACGACGCGATGGCGTGGCGCGACGCCACGCCCGACAGGCCGCCCTCGGCTTCGCGGCCGAAGCCTTCGCACAACAAGAGGCGTTCAGGCTCGGGCAAGCCGGCGATCAAGGCCCGTGCGGCGGATTGAACTTTGGCAGCGCTGAGTCCGTGCTCGCGCAGACACGCGTCGCCACCATTGCCGCCTTCTTCATGCGCGCCCAGCTGCGCATCGAGATGGCCTTCGGTCACTTCGTCGCCGATGGAGAGCTTGCGTTTGAACGAACTTGCCCGCGTGCAGTCGATCAGGTAGCGCCTGAAATACGCGCACAGCGCAAAGGCGCTCGACGGCGCGCTGTGGCCGGCGCGGTCGCGCGCGCCGTTGTCGTCCGACTCGTCAGGGTCGGTGTCGAGCCGCAGCACCTTCACGTAGATGAATTGCGCGACGAGCTCTTGCCGGCCTTCGCCCAGCACATGGACTTCCGGCGGGTTGCAGGCCCTGAGCGCGCCGCCGACGATGCGGTACATCTCGCCCATCTCGGTCGGAGACAGCGTCTGCCGGCGCCGCCACAGGCGCACCAGCTCACCGCTTTCCTGGACCGAGAGCGTTTCCTGCATGGCGATGTCAAAAGCTAGTCATCGACGCATTGCCCTTCGACCGGCACCAGACACTGCGGCAGATCAGCGCCAACGGCCGCGCCGCGCGTGCGGATGGTCGACGTCGAGGCCGCTGCAACCGCCAGACCGCGTGGCA
>CAXTCC010000122.1:11184-12259 GCA_964242015.1 uncultured Variovorax sp. | reverse complement strand
GCCTTCAACACCGTCGATTTGCCGGCGCCGTTGCTGCCCAGCAGCGCAACGATACGGCCCTGCCCGACTTCGAGCGACACGTCGCGCACAGCCTCCACCGCATGGTCGTAGAAGACCTGCAGATTGGTCACGCTCAGCATGCGGTGAGCCTGCGGCGTGACGATGTCGATGGGAACGGGCGCATGAAGTCTGCTTGTCTCCGCGCCATCAATGGCGCTGGTTCGAGGTCTGTTCGAGTTCTGCTTGTGGTTCGATCTTGCGATTGATTCGACGCCGCTGTCAATCATTTATGACCCTGACTCAAATCTTTTCTCTGCCCACTGATGATGGCCTCTTCTAAGGGTTAAACCTAGCGCGGACACCCTTTCAAAACCGGGCAAACGCGTGTCTCATAGAGCGCGCCGGATTGCTCGTATTGAGCGTCGGTCAAAATCATTCAAGAGCGCACACAGCGCCATGGCTGGAGACAAATGAACGACGCGAGCCCGGTGCTGCTCGAGTCGGACGGCGAGGTGATCACGATCACGCTCAACCGGCCCGATTCGCTGAACTCTCTCGACTATCCGATGGCGCTCGCCCTGCGCCAGGCCATCGATAAGGCGGCGGAGCGCGTGACCGGTCAAGGCAGCGGCAATGACGAGGACACAGACAACCACAAGCGTGCTCGCGTGGTCGTACTGCGGGGTGCCGGATCGTCGTTCTGCGGCGGCGGCGACGTGGCGGCCATGCATGACCATCGCGACGACCTGCCCGCCTTCATCGACCGCATGATCGATGCGTTCCATGGCAGCGTGCTGGCACTCGCGCGGCTGCCGGTGCCGGTCATCGCGAGCGTGCGCGGCGCGGTCGCCGGCGGCGGCTTCTCGCTGGCGCTGGCATGCGACCTGGTGATCGCGGCGCGCAACACCCGCTTCGTCGTCGCCTACCCGAAGCTCGGCGCGCCGGCCGATGGCGGCCTGAGCTTCCAGCTGACCCAGCGGCTCGGACCGATGCAGGGTTTCGAGACGTTGACCTTGCACGGCACGCTCAATGCCGAGAAGGCGCTGGCGCTGCGGCTCATCAATCGCATTGTCGA
>CAXTCC010000122.1:0-11084 GCA_964242015.1 uncultured Variovorax sp. | reverse complement strand
GCCACGCCGGACTTCGTGGCGCGCGTGGCGGCTTTCGTCGGCAAGCAACGCGGCACGACATGACCGCATCCTCGCAGCCGGTGCGCGATCCGTTCTCCGAAGCGGTCGTCGGCGAGCGATTGGCGGCCTTTTTGAGCCAGCGTCATGGCGTGCCGACGCGCATCGAATCGGTCAAGCGCTTCACCGTCGGCTTCTCGTGGATGACCTATGGCTTCGTCGCATCGTGGTCCGGTGCGACAGCGCCGGAACGGCGCCGACTGGTGCTGCGCATCGGTCCACCGACCGGCCTTTTCGCCCCCTATCTCGCGTCACCCGAGTTCACCGTGCTGCACGCGGTGCGAGGCCATGGCGTGCCGGTGCCGGGCGTGCACTTCTTCAGCGATGGCGCCGATGACTTCGGCGCCCCCTTCTTCATCGCCGAGCACATGCCGGGCTCGGCGCCGCTGCCGTGGGTGGCGCCGGGGCAGGAGGCTTTCGAGCCGGTGTTGCGCGCCAGGCTGGCGGAGCAGTTCGTGTCGTCGCTGGCCGCTTTGCACCGCTTCGACTGGCAGCATTCCCCGGTGGCCGAGTTCGCGACCGACGCGACGCCCGACAACGCGGCCGCACGGCAGGTCGCGCACTGGGAACAATCGCTGCGCCGCTGGCAGCTGCGCGAATACCCGGTCGTCGAGCAAACGCTGGCGTGGCTCCAGGCCAACTGCCCGCAAGCACCGCACGTCGCGATCGTGCATGGCGACTACCGCATCGGGAATTTTCTGGTCGATCAGGACCGCATCACGGCCGTGCTCGACTGGGAGCTCGTGCACCTGGGCGACCCGCACGAAGACCTGGCTTTCATGTGCTTGCGTGCCTTCGGTGGCAAGGCCGCGGACGGTCGGTTCCTGGTGTGCCACCTGCTCACGCGCGAGGCGCTCTATGAACGTTACGGCGCGCTCACCGGCATGGCGGTGCGGCCGGCGTCGGTGCTGTTCTACGAACTCTTCAACGCCTTCAAGCTCTTCGTGATCCACGTCGGCGCGACGCGCTGTTTCGAGGACGGCGCCTTCACCGACCTGCGCATGCCGGCCATGGGCGCGCAGATTCCACGGGTGCTGCTGCAGATCGAAAAAGCGCTGGAGGCCGTCGCATGAACAACTCTCTGGACCGCCTGCTCGACGGCATCTGCGCTGCGTTGCGGCGCGACGTCATACCGCGACTCGACGACGAGTACGCGACCGGTCAGGCGCTGGCCGTCATCGACCTCGTCAACAACCTGAAGCCGCGCCTCGACTGGGCGGTGCCGCCCCTGATCGAGCGCGCGCAATCGCAGCAGGCGCTGGTCGCGGAGCTCGACCGCCTGCTGGGCACCGACGACACTCAACGGCCTCGTTTCGACGCAACCTCCGACACCTTGCCAACCGACGGCCGCGGCCTTCAAGCGTTGTGCGACCGGCTCGATGCCCACATCGGCGCGACGGTGCGCTGGCTCGGCGCTGCCAGCGCAGCGCACTCAGCTCACTCAGCCCACTCAGCCCAGGGTGGCGAAGCAGCCGACGCAGCGCGCCACGCGATCAGTCGCCACGTGCACGCGGAACTGCGCCGCGACATGGCGCTCACGCCGCGTCCGTTGTTCGCCGAGATCGCGCGCGGCACCGATGCGAGCCCCGCGCCTTCCTCCCCTTCCTCCCCTTCTTCAAGTTCATCCTGACCTCGCGAGGACTTCATGCTCACTCCGCAAGACGACCTGATCGGCCACCAATCACCCACCACCTTCGACCATGTCGAGAGCAGTGACCCGGCCTGGATGGAGCGACTCTGGTACACCGGCCATCCGGTGCCGGGCGGCGACCTGATCTTCGACGTCGGCATCGGCTACCACCCGAACCGCAACGTGATGGACGGCTTTGCCGGCGTCACCGTCGGCACCACGCAATACAACCTGCGACTGTCGCGGCGTCTCCGGCCCGATCCGCTGCGCACCCGCATCGGGCCGATGGAGTTCACCGTCCTCGAAGGCTTGCGGCACCACCGGCTCACCCTCGACGAGAACGAATCGGGCCTGCGCTTCGAGCTCGAATACCACGCGACCATGAACCCGCACGAAGAGGCGCCGCACTTTCGGCGCAGGCAAGGTCGCGTCACCGAGAACCTGATGCGGGCCCAGCAGTTCGGCCGCTACACCGGCTGGCTCGAAGCCGGTGGCAAGCGCTACGACATCGGCAACACGCGCTGGCTCGGCCAGCGTGACCATTCGTGGGGCATCCGCGCCGAGATGCGGACCGACGAAACGCGCCCACCGGTCACTTACTACCCGCCGCTGTTCTGGACCTGGGTCACGGTGCAGTTCGAAGGCTACGGCCTGCAGTGGTTCTTCAACGAGCGCGCGCCGGGCGACCTCATCTACCTGACCGGCGAGCAGACACTGCCGATGGGCCAGAAGCCGCGGCGCGACCTGCTGGTCGAGAGCGTGGCGCATGAGGTGACGTGGGAGGACGACCCGCTCGGCCAGACGCTGAAGTCGGCCGTATTCGATCTCAAGTTCGCCGACGGCAGCCACCGCACGGTGCACATGCGCGCCCTGCCCGCCCGCTACTTCCTGAAAGGCGGCCTGTATGGCGGCTACAAGGGCTGGGCGCAAGGGGACGACAAGGGCCCGCTGCACCTCGAGCACGACACCTGGGACTTGCGCGATGCCGAGACGCGACGCGTCGCGCGCACGCTGGCCGACCAGGTGATCGAGGTGCGAGACGGCGATCAGCTGGGCTACGGAATCATCGAGCACGGCGTGGCCAAGGGCTACCCGGGCTACGAAGCCATCCAGCAGCATCCCGGCATGTGAAGACGCCATGAACATCGATCCCCGCATGCCGCCGGTCGACCAGGTCGTGCAGCGCGACGCGCTGGAGCGACAGGCGCGCGAGCGACCCGACAAGGTCTTCGCCGTGTTCGAAGACGGCACGCGCTGGACCTATGCGCAGACCTGGGACATCGCCTGCCGTACCGCGAACGCGCTGCGCCGGCTCGGCGTTCAGCAAGGCGACAAGGTGGTGACCTGGCTGCCGAACGGACCGGACGCCTTGCGCGTGTGGTTCGGCCTCAACTGCCTCGGCGCGGTGCTGGTGCCGATCAACCTGTCGTACCGCGGGCGCCTGCTCGAACACGTGCTGCGCAATGCCGCGCCGGCGCTGATAGTGGTGCACGCCGAGCTGGTCGAACGCCTCGACGATGTCGAGCACGGCTCGCTGCGGACGGCGGTGGTGGTCGGCGGCACGGCGCTGCCGGCCGGCATCGAAGCGCGGGACGCTTCGGCGCTCGACAGCGACGACGCCACGCCGCCGGTGCTCGACCGCCCGATCGCGCCGTGGGACACGCAAAGCATCATCTACACGTCGGGCACCACGGGCGCGTCCAAGGGCGTGCTCTCGTCGTACTTTCACCTGCGCTGCATGGGCATGTCGCTGCAGGACATGAACGAGAACGACCGCTACTTCATCAACCTGCCGCTGTTCCATGTCGGCGGCACGATGCCGGTCACGGCCATGCTGTTGCGCGGCGGTTCGGTGGTGGTGGTGCGGGCTTTCGACACCGAGCGTTTCTGGCCGATCGTGCGCGAGCACGGCGTCACCTCGTCGATCGTGCTGGGTGCCATGGCCGGCTTTCTGCTGAAGCGCCCGCCTGCGGCTGAAGATCGCGGCCACACGCTGCGCTGCGTGACCATCGTCCCCTACAACGAGACGGCCGTCGCCTTCGGCAAGCGATTCGGCTGCGACCTGTATTCGCACTTCAACATGAGCGAGGTGTCGATGCCGATTCGCACCGAGGCCAACCCGCCGGCCATGGGCAGCTGCGGCTTTCCGCGCGAAGGCGTGAGCGTGCGCGTGGTCGACGAGAACGATTGCGAAGTGCCGCCGGGGACGGTCGGCGAACTGCTGGTGCGCACCGATTGCCCCTGGGCCATGAACCACGGCTACAACGGCAACCCCGAAGCCACCGCGCTGGCCTGGCGCAACGGCTGGTTCCACACCGGCGACGGCTTCAGGGTCGACGCCGAAGGCCGCTACACCTTCGTCGACCGCATCAAGGACGCGATACGGCGCCGCGGCGAGAACATCTCGTCGGCCGAGGTCGAAGCCGAGGTGGTCGCGCATCCGCTGGTGAAGGAGGCGGCGGCCGTCGCGGTGGCGAGCGAGCACGGCGAGGACGAGGTGCTGATCGCCGTGGTGCTCGCCGAAGGCGCGGTGCTCGACGCCGCCGACCTGCTGCGCTTTTTGCTGCCGCGCATGCCGCACTTCATGGTGCCGCGCTACGTGCGGTTCGTGGACGACCTGCCGCGCACGCCGACGCACAAGATCCAGAAGCACGTGTTGCGCGCGATGGACCCGGCCGGCGTCTGGGACCGCGAGCAGGCCGGCATCGTCGTCAAGAGCCAACGCATCGGAGCGTGACATGACACAAGACAAGATCGAAGCCGATCCCGGCGATTGGCGTGCCCAGGCGGCGCGCGCCACCGACATCACCGTCGACAGTCTTTTTCGGCGGGCCTTTCGCGTCTTCGCCGACCGCACCGCGGTCACCTGGGAAGACGGGCGACGCAGCTACCGTGACGTCGGCAAACGTGCCTGGCGGCTGGCGCACGTGCTGGCGGCGCGCGGCTTTTCGCGTGGCGATCGCATCGCGATCCTGTCGGAGACGCGGCCGGAATACATCGAGTGCTATGCCGCGCTGGCGTCGCTCGGCGTCACCGCGGTCACGCTCAACATCCGGCTGCATCCGGAAGAGCTGGCCGCCTGCCTCGAAAAGTGCCAGCCCACGGCGCTGCTGGTGTCCGGCGGCTTGGCGCCCGTGGCCGACAAGCTGCGCGGCGGCTCCCCTGGCATCGGTCACTGGATTTCATTCGAGAGCGCGGCTGGCTACGAAGACTACGAGGCATTGCTGCGCGCCAGTCACGACGACGAACCGCCGACGGTGGCGCGCGGCGACGACATCCACAACGTGCTCTTCACCAGCGGCACCACCGGCAAGCCCAAGGGCGCGCTGATCAGCCAGCGCGCGGCCGCCGTGCGCGGGCTTCGCCTCGCGCAATGGTTCGGCCTGACCGAGCGCGACGGCTTCATCGGCTGGCTGCCGTTGTTCCATTGCGGCGGCGACGAATCGCTGTACGCGACCTTCGTCACCGGCGGCATCTACGCAACCCTCCGGCGCGCCGACGTGAAGACGATGTTTCGCCTGATCGAGCGCGACCGGCTCACCTGGACCTTGCTGCTGCCGGGGGTCATCACCGACTTCCTGAACCACCCCGACCGCAGCGCGCACGACCTGTCGAGCTTTCGCTTCGCGATCGGCTACGCCAACATGATGCCGCTGGTGATCGCGCGGCTGACCGAGGCGTGCAACATCGATTTCTACGATGCCTTCGGCCAGAGCGAAGTGAGTTACTTGCTGGCGCACCGGCGCTCCGGACCAGGCGAGCTGCCACCGTTGCGCAAGCTCCCCTCGCCATTGCTCGAAGTGCGCATCGTCGACGACGACATGAATGAGGCGCCGGTCGGCCAACCGGGCGAATGCGTGGTGCGCGGACCGAGCGTGATGTCGGGCTACCTGGACGACGACGCGGCCAACGCGGAGGTTTTTCGGGGCGGCTGGCTGCACACCGGCGACATGCTGCAGCGCGAGGGCGACGGCACGCTCACCTTCGTCGATCGCAAGCGCTACCTCATCAAGACCGGCGGTGAGAACGTCTACCCGACCGAGGTCGAATCGGTCATCGCGCAGCATGCGTCGGTGCAGGAGGTGTGCGTGGTCGGCGTGCCCGATGCGCATTGGGGCGAAGCGATCAAGGCAGTGGTCGTGCTGCGGCCCGCGCATTCAGCGACAGTGGCAGAGATCGTCGACTGGTGTCGCGAGCGGTTGTCCGGCTACAAGCGGCCGCGCTGGGTGCAGTTCGTGCGGTCCGACGAATTGCCGCGCAGCACGACCGGCAAGCTGCAGCGGCATGAGCTGGCGCGCTTCTCGTTGACGGACGATCAGCGCGCCGGGTGAGCTGGGTCGGTCGGACCAGCCGGGTCAGCTGGATCAGGCCGCTTTCTTGACCAGTGGGCAGGTCGACTTCGACAGCGGCTGGAAGGCCTGGTCGCCCGGCACGGTCGCCACTCGCTTCAGGTAGTCCCACGCGTACTTCGACTCGTCAGGCGTCTTCACCTGCATCAGGTACATGTCGTGAATCATCCGGCCGTCTTCGCGGATGTAGCCGTTCTTGGCGAACATGTCGTTGATCTTCTTGCCGCGCAACACCTGCATGACCGCGTCGGCGTTGTCGGTCTTCGCGCTCTGCACCGCTTCGAGGTAGTTGTAGGTCGCCGAATAGATGCCGGCGTAGAGCATCGACGGCATGCGCTTGTTCTTCTCGAAGAAGCGGCGCGCCCAGGTCCGGGTCTCTTCGTTGGTGTCCCAGTACCAGCCGTCGGTGATCAGCATGCCTTGCGTCGCCTTGAGTCCGAGCGCATGGATGTCGCTGATGAAGGTGACCAGGCCGACCAGCTTCTGGTCCTTGGTCAGGCCGAAGTCGTTGGCCGCCTTGATCGAGTTGATGGTGTCGGCGCCACCGTTCGCCAACCCGATGATCTTGGCCTTGGTCGATTGCAGCTGGACGAGGTAGGACGAAAAGTCGGATGCACCCAGCGGCGCCTTGACGGAGCCCAGCACCTTGCCGCCCATCGCCTTCACCACATCGCCGGCGTCGCGCTCGAGCGAATGGCCGAAGGTGTAGTCGGCCGTCAGAAACGCCCATGTGTCGCCACCGCCCTGCACCACCGCGCGCGCGGCCACGTTGGCGCTCGAGTAGGTGTCGTAGACCCAGGCCACCGTGTAGGGCGTGCAGTCTTCGTTGGTGAAGCGCATCGAGCCGGTGCCGGTGTTGAGCACGACCTTTTTCTTTTCACCGGCGATCTTGGCGACGGCGAGGCCTGTCGCGGAATTGAGCCCGTCGGTCACCATGTCCACGCCCTGCACGTCGAACCATTCGCGCGCCTTGTTCGCGGCGATGTCGGCCTTGTTCTGGTGGTCCGCGTAGACCAGTTCGATCTTGAAGGCCGGCTTGTGCGCCGCCTTGAAATCGTCGATGGCCATCTGCGCGGTGTTGACCGACGCCTTGCCGCCGAGGTCGGTGTACATGCCGCTCATGTCGGTCATGACGCCGATCTTCACGACGTTGTCCGAGATGCCAGGGGTGGCAGAAGCCGGTGCACCGGCACTCGTCGTCTGAGCGCCCGCGGTGCATACAGCAGCAGCGCACACGGCGCCGACGGCACTTGAGGGCCATGCGGCCCAGCGAATCTTCATGGTTTTGTCTCCTGTTGATTTGCCGAAGGCACCGATCCCAGAAAGTGATTTTTTGGGTGATGCTCATTTTTCTCCGGTATCCGGTGCTTTTTATGGTGGCGCGCCTGGTCCGGAAATTTCATCCTAGAGCAAGACCCCTGGCTTGTGAACAGGCTTTTTCACTAGGAAGACGGCAATTTCTGCGAGCGTTAAGCTGCGAGTCGACCGGACACGCTCCAGAAATATGAGCGTTACTCATTTTTAGATCAGGAGACACATGAACCCGTCGCAAAACACCCCGTCTGCCATGTCGGCCGCACAGCGCTTTTCCGGCCTGTCCGACGACGAGCAGGAGATCCTCGATCAGGCAGATCGCTTCGCGAAGAACGAGCTCTACCCACTGTCGAGCCGCATGGACAACGAAGAGTGGTGGCCGCCCGAAGCCTTCGCGCAGATCGGCGCCACCGGCTACTTCGGCGTGCCGGTGCCGGAAACCTATGGCGGTGCCGGGCTCGATCTGTTCGCAAGCGCACTGGTCGTGCAGGCGTTCTCGCGCTGGAACCACGCGTTGGCGTTGAGCTGGGTCGCCCACGAGAACCTCTGCCTCTACAACATCTATCGCAATGCCGACGAAGCGCAGCGCAAGCGCTACCTGCCAGGTCTGTGCAGCGGCAAGACCATCGGCGCGCTGGGCCTGACCGAACCCGGCGCGGGCTCGGATGCGCTCGGCTCGATGCGCACCACCGCCACCCGTGACGGTGAAGACTATCTGCTCAACGGCAGCAAGATCTACATCACCAACGGCGCCGTCGCCGACGTGATGCTGGTCTACGCCAAGACCAACAAGGACAAGGGCGCCAAGGGAATTTCGGCCTTCATCGTCGAGAAGTCGTATCCCGGTTTTCGGGTGGCGCAGAAGCTCACGAAGATGGGCTTTCGCGGCAGCCAGACCGCTGAGCTGGTGTTCGACAACTGCCGCGTTCCGGCTGCCAATCGCATCGGTGAAGAAGACCGCGGCGTGCAGGTGGTGATGAGCGGACTCGACCTGGAACGCGCGATGATTGCGCCGATCTGCCTCGGCATCTCGGAGCGCGCACTGCAACTGGCACTCGACTACGCCCGCACGCGCCATCAGTTCGGCCAGCCGATTTCCAACTTCCAGATGATCCGCGCCAAGCTGGCAGACATGTACGTCTGGATCGAGTCGATGCGCGTCTTCACCTACCAGGCGCTGCGTGCCGCCAACGATCTGGAGATCGGTGGTGGTGGCCGCGGCGACATCCACATGATCACGGCGGCGTCGGTGATGTACGCGGCCGAAACGATGAACAAGGTGCTGAACGAAGCCGTGCAGATCCACGGCGGCGCCGGCTATATCTGGGAATCGGAAGTGAACAGGCTGTACCGTGCGATCAAGTTGCTGGAGATCGGTGCCGGCACGACTGAGGTGCGCAAGGTCATCATCAGCGATGAATTGCTGAAGCGCTGAAAGCGCTCAGGCATTGAGGCCTTTCAGCCCGCGTCGACCAGTACTTCGACCGAGCCCAAGCCCGACACCTCGAAGCGAAAGCGCCCCGACGTGGTCGGGAACTTGGTCGTGACCATGCTGCCCGTCATCACGATGTCGCCGGCCCGCAGGCTCTCGCCGCTCGCAGCGAGATGCTCGGCCAGCCACACCACCGACAGCAACGGATTGCCGAGTACGTCGACGCCGCGCCCGGTGTCGAGCACGCTGCCGTTGTCGATCGTGACGCTGCCTTCGACCGATGTCAGGTCGGGCCAGCTAGACCTGAACTCGCCGACGACGATGCCGGCGTTCCATGCGTTGTCGGCGACCAGCGAGAGCACGTCGAGCGTCTTGTAGTCGCAGCCGCGGTCGTCCACGACTTCGATGGCCGGCGCGACGCCGTCGATGGCGGCGGCAACGTCCGTGAGCGTGACGGATTGGCCGGCAGCATCCGACGGCGCCAGATCGCGGCCGAAGCGCACCGCGATCTCGAACTCGATGCCGAAGCGACCGTAAGCAGAAGGCTTCAGTACGGCGCCCGAGTCATGCACGCGGTCGCTGAAGACGACGCCGGCGACCGGGGTGTCGATGCCGCACATCGCCTGCATCGCGGTCGATGTAAGGCCGATCTTGTAGCCCGCGCGTACGACGCCGCGTTGGGCGGCCTGCAACGCGTTGTAGCGATCCTGCACGCGATAGGCATCGGGCATCGTGCGGACGCCGCGGGCGGCGGCGAATGGCTCGAAGTTGCGGGCTTCCGAGTGCTGACTTGCGAGCCATGCGGCGACGTCTTGCGCTGCCGGTAATTCGATCGGGTTCGTCTCCATCGCGTGCCTTTCTTGTCTCGTCTTTTTATCTTGGCCTGATGGCCGGCAGCTGTCAGGTCGGGTTCACCACTTGCCCTCGGCAACTGGCGGCTTGTCGGCTGCGGCCGCTGGAGCGGCATTGGCTGGCGACGCGGACGATGAAGGCTGTGCGGGAGCCGCTTGCGGCCTCACGACCGGCTTGGCCTGCATGGCCGTCGTGATCAAACCGACGGCATCCGGCCGCTTGCCTCGCTTGGCGAAGTCCAGCGCCGTCATGCCCTGCTGGTTCTTCATCGCGGTGTCGGCGCCCTCGTCCAGCAGCAGCTTCACGGCATCCGAGGAGCCGTACATCGCCGCCATCATCAGCGGCGTGGTGCCGTTGGGCGACTGCGCATCGATGAAGGCGAAGGCCTCGAGCAGCTTCTTCATGATTTCCACGTTGCCGCCGGAGGCCGCGTAGTGCAGGGGCGTCCAACCCGGCTTGTTGACGTCGGCATCGCGCGCCATCAGCTTGGCGACGATGTCTTGCTGGCCCTTGAGCGCCGCCATCATGAGCGGGCTTTCGTCCTGCGCGTTGCGCGCCTCGACGTTCGTTTTGGGCGAAGCGATCAGCACCTCGATGACACGCGGCGACGGCTCGCGCATGGCGATCAACAGGCCGGTCTGGCCCTTCTCATCCTTGGTGTTGGGGTCGAAGCCGCGCTTGATGAGATCGGCCACGCCGCTGGCGTTGTCGCCGCGAACCGCCCGGAAGAAATCATCGAACGAGCCGGCATGAGCTGCGAAAGAGCATGAAAAAACAACAAGATACAGTGATTTTTTAAAGTGATACTTCATCATTGAATGGCGCTGTGCGGTGGCGCCGCGCCAGTAAAAAGAGCTTCGAAATTGTCGCTCGTGGCCTTGGCGATGGCTTCGATCGGCAGTTGCCGCAGTTCTGCGATCTGCCGCGCCACGAAGGGCACGTACGACGGGTTGTTGGTCTTGCCGCGGTACGGCACCGGTGCGAGGAAGGGGCTGTCGGTTTCGATCAGCATGCGGTCCAGCGGTACGAAGGCCGCCACGTCGCGCAGGTCTTGCGCCTTCTTGAAGGTCAGGATGCCGGAAAACGAAATGTAGAAGCCGAGGTCGAGCGCGGCACGTGCCACCTCGGCCGTTTCGGTGAAGCAATGAAAAACACCGCCGGCCGCGTTGCCGGTGGCATCTTCGCCCTCCTCTTTCAGGATCGCCAGCGTGTCGGCGGAGGCGTCCCGGGTGTGGATGACCAGCGGCTTGCGCGTGTGCTGGGCCGCGCGGATGTGCACGCGAAAGCGGTCGCGCTGCCATTCCATGTCGGCCACGCTGCGACCGCCCTTGCGCTCATCCATCTGGTAGTAGTCGAGGCCGGTCTCGCCGATGGCGATGACCTTGGGCAAGGCCGCGCGCTCGACCAGGTCGGCAATGCTCGGCTCGGCGATGTCTTCGTTGTCGGGATG
>CAXTCC010000121.1:0-12304 GCA_964242015.1 uncultured Variovorax sp. | reverse complement strand
TGGTCGACGCCTTCGCCAAGGGCGAGATCCTGCAGGTGCTGCTGATCGCGGTGCTCTTCGGCTTCGCACTGCATCGCTTCGGCGGCCGCGGCACGCTGGTGTTCGACGTCATCGAGAAGGGCTCGCACGTGCTCTTCGTCATCGTCGGCTACATCATGCGGCTGGCACCCATCGGCGCCTTCGGCGCGATGGCTTTCACCATCGGCAAATACGGCGTGGGCTCTCTGTTTTCTCTTGGCAAGCTGATGGGCACGTTCTACCTCACCTGCTTGTTGTTCGTCTTCGTGGTGCTGGGCCTCATCGCGCGCTTCCACGGTTTCAGCATCTGGAAGTTCGTCAAATACATCAAGGAAGAACTGCTGATCGTGCTGGGCACCTCGTCGTCCGAGTCGGTGCTGCCGCGGATGATGGAAAAGATGGAGAACCTGGGTGCCAACAAGACCACGGTGGGCCTGGTGATCCCGACCGGCTACTCGTTCAATCTCGATGGCACGTCGATCTATCTGACGATGGCGGCCGTGTTCATCGCGCAGGCGACCAACACGCCGATGACGCTCGGGCAGGAGATCACGCTGCTGGCGGTCTTGCTTCTCACCTCCAAGGGCGCAGCGGGCGTGACGGGCAGCGGCTTCATCGTGCTGGCGGCGACGCTGTCAGCCGTCGGGCATGTGCCGGTCGCCGGGCTGGCGCTGATCCTCGGCATCGACCGATTCATGTCGGAAGCACGGGCGCTGACCAACCTGGTCGGCAACGGCGTGGCGACGCTGGTGGTCGCCAAGTGGACCAATGAACTGAACATGGAGCGTCTGCAGGCCGGACTCAACGGCGAAACCTGGGTCGAGGCGAACGAGCCCGAAGCCATCGTCAACGCCAAGACCGGTCACATCGCGGTCTGATCGTCAGAGGGCTTCGGTCAAAGGTCTTCTATGACCAGCGCGCGATAGCGTTGCGCCATCGAGTACGGCACTTCTCGCACCATCTTCATCATCCGGTCGGCGACGTCTTCGTCGTCGGTTTTAACCAGGAGGCCGGCGTGGCCCTTGTGTGCCAGCTCGGTCAGGGCGCGAACCGTTGCGCCTTCGGTGCCGGCAGAGGGCAAAGGGTCGTCGGCGCCGCTCACCGTCGGCGTGATCTGCGAGAGCACGATGGCGGAAGGGACCAGCATGACGTCTTGGCTGTCGAAGCCGGCGTCGATCAATTGCTGGCCAACGCGTGCCGCGTCTTTGGCTTCCGGAAACATGACGATCGAATAACCGCTCGGATAGAACGCGCCGCCGAACGTCGTCAACATGCTCGAGTCGAGATGGAATTGATTCATGGCTGTCTCCTTAATAAAGGGCTCGTTCAAAGCAATGCATTAGCTTAGAAGGCTGGCTGTACAACAGGTGTAGGAAAACACTGGAACGTGCCGTGATGCGGCGAAATGGGCGATTCGTAAAAAAATAGTTGGCAGATACTTGCCAAATCGCTTACGAATGGTCACATCTGTATCAAAACGTGAAATTGTGGTTAGGCACCACCGAGTTCGCTGAATAGGATGAATCAGTCCCATCCGTCACATTCACCGGCCCTGCCTAAACCCATGTCAACATTGCGAAATATCGCACTGACCGTTCACGAACTCGAAGAAGGCGAGTTCTATTGGGTATTGATGGAAGGAACGGACTACGCAATGGAAGACGCGCTGCCTTACCTGCCGCTGGAGGCTGCGACCGACCCCCAATCCAGTTACGCCAATGCATTGGTGGCTGGCGTTGCCGCAATTCGACGAATGTTTGGCAAAGAGGGCCCGCGTGCGTGACACAGCGCAACACCGCGAAATGGCAAACATGCGGAAGTCTCAGGCAGCCGTCTTCGCGCTTTTGATTGCATTGGCGGCCGCGGCCTGGTTCCACCCGCCGGCCACTGCTGGTGAGTGGGCTGCATGGGTCCAGACGCTGGGCGTGCTGGCCGCCATTTTTTGGGCTGTGCGTTTGCAGCGCGTTGCAGAGCGCCGGAGCTTTCTGCAAGCGGGGCAGGTCGCTTCGCTGTTTGCGCAGAACATGCATTGGGTTTTTCGCGAACTCAACGACGCTTGCGGCAAGCAGGCGTGGGCCGACTATTCGGTGCACCGCCGCATCCTCGAAGAAATTCTGGCGCAGGGTCGCGAGGTGACACTGCAAATGCTCGAAGGCCGATCGTTGGCGATGGTGAGCAGCCTGCGCGCCATCGCGGTCGAGGCGCTCGAACTGACGCAGGCCCACGTGCCGGACGGCAATTGGCGCGCACTGCAGTTCTATTTCGACAAACGCTTGCCCAGCATTGCCGCCTGGTTGAGTGCCACCGGCAATCCGCCGGAAAGCAGCGGACCGACCGACTACGCCGGTCTTCGCACGTCGTACGGGCAGCTCGGCAACCCCTGAGGGACAATCGGAGGCTTTGCCGGTGCTGCCGGCTCAACGCACGAGTCCCATGTCCGATTCATCCTTCGCCCCGACCCTTCGCCCTGCGCCCGATCGCGTGAGCGTGGCGCCGATGATGGACTGGACCGATCGCCACTGCCGGTACTTCCACCGGCTGCTGACCCGCCACGCGCTGCTCTATACCGAGATGGTCACGACCGGTGCGCTGGTGCATGGCGACGTGCCGCGTCATTTGCGCTTCAACGCCGAAGAGCACCCGGTCGCGCTGCAACTGGGCGGCAGCGAACCGGCCGACCTGGCGCATTGCGCGCAGTTGGGCGAGCAGTGGGGCTACGACGAAATCAACTTGAACTGCGGTTGCCCGAGCGAGCGTGTTCAGCGTGGAGCCTTTGGCGCCTGCCTCATGGCCGAGCCGCAACTGGTCGCCGATTGCGTGAAGGCGATGGTCGACGTGGTCGACGTGCCAGTGACGGTCAAGCACCGCATCGGCATCGACAAATCGGAGAGCTACGAATTCGTGCGTGACTTCGTCGGAACGGTGAGCGAAGCGGGCTGCAAGACCTTCATCGTGCATGCACGCAATGCGTGGCTGAAGGGTCTGAGCCCGAAGCAGAACCGCGAAGTTCCGCCGCTGCGCTATGCGCTGGTGCACCGGTTGAAGCACGACTTTCCGGCACTGCGTTTTTCGATCAACGGCGGCATTCACGACAGTGCCGAGGTGCACACGCAACTGCGTCTGCTCGACGGCGTGATGATCGGTCGTGAGGCGTATCACAACCCGTGGTGGCTGGCGGGATGGGATGCGGAGTTCTTCGGAGACACGTCGCGAAATGTCGACGTCGAGCTCACCCGTGAAGATGTGGAGCGGCAGATGTGCGACTACATGGTTCGCGAGGCGGCAGCGCATGGCACGCCGTGGGCGAATATCGCACGACACATGCTGGGACTGCGCAACGGGTTGCCCGGCGCGCGGCACTGGCGACAAGTGTGGAGCGACCACAAGCTGAAGGCGACACCGCCCCACGAGGTGATGGCGCTGGCGCACTCGCAGGCCGATGCGGACGCTCGCGCTGCTGGAAATGCGAAGCCGGCCGCCGCCGAGCTTGCCGACGTGGCTTTGCTCGTCGCGTCTGAGGCCCTGCCGGCCACCGCGCTTTCAGCTTAGACGCCGGTCGGTCTGCCTTCGTGAAAGCGTGCCAGGAAGGCGCGCGTGGCGGCCTCGTTCGGCGCATCGATGACCTGGCGTGCCGGTCCGCATTCGACGATGACGCCGTCGCGCATGAAGGCCACCTGGTGCGCCACTTCGCGCGCGAACGACATCTCGTGCGTGACCAGCAACATGGTCATGCCTTCTTCGGCGAGCGCCTGAATCACGCGCAGCACTTCGCCGACCAACTCCGGGTCCAAGGCTGACGTGACTTCATCGAACAGCATCACCTGCGGCTCCATCGCCAGCGCGCGCGCAATCGCGACGCGCTGCTTCTGGCCGCCGGAGAGCTGGTCGGGCCAGGCATCGGCCTTGTCGAGCAATCCGACCTTGGCGAGCAACGCGCGGGCCTTGTCCGCAGCCTGCGCCTTCGCTTGCTTCATGACCGTGACAGGCCCTTCCATGACGTTGCCGAGCACCGTCATGTGAGGGAACAGGTTGAAGTGCTGGAACACCATGCCGGTGCGGGCACGAAAGCCGGAGAGCACCGCGTCCTTCGGCAGTCGTGTGGCAGCACCGGTGAAGGTCAGCGATTGTTCACCGACGCGCACGGTGCCTTCGTCGGGCACGGTCAGCAGGTTGAGGCAGCGCAGCAAGGTCGATTTGCCCGAGCCCGAAGGCCCGATCAATGCAATGACCTCGCCCTTGGCGACGGAGAGCGACACGTCGCGCAGCACGCGGTTGTCGCCGAAGCGTTTGCCGAGATGCGTGACCTCGATCATGGGAGCAGAAGAGAGCGAAGAGGTCATGCGTGCGCGGTGCCGGAGAGGCGCGTTTCAGCGCGCTTGACCAGGATCGTGGCCGGCAGCAGCACGATGAAATAGGCCAGCGCCACCACCGTGTAGGTCTCCAGCGGCCGATAGGTCTCATGCGCGATGCTCTGGCCCTGATAGAGCAGATCGGGCAATGCGAGCACCGACAGCAGAGACGTATTTTTCAGCTGCAGGATCGACTGGTTCAACAGCGGCGGCACCATGCGCCGGAATGCCTGCGGCAACACCACGCGGCGCATCATCTGAAAGCGCCGCATGCCGAGCGCCCGCGCGGCTTCGGTCTGGCCCGGGTCGATCGAAATGATGCCGCCGCGAATGATCTCGGAATAGAACGAACTGCCGTAGAGAGACAGCGCGAGGATGGCCGCCAGCGCCGCGGAAATCTGGATGCCGGTGAGTACCGGCAGCGCGTAGTAGAACCAGACCAGTTGCACCAGCACCGGCGTGCAGCGGAACACTTCGACATACGCCCGCAGCGGCGCGCGCAGCCAGACGGGTTGCGACAACCGACCCATCGCCACCGCGAGGCCGATGGCCAAGCCCAGTACCGTGCAGATCACCGTGTAGGCAGCGGTGTAGCCGAGACCCATGAGAAGGAGCTTGCGAAAGCTCCACAGAAATTCGAAGTCCCAGTGGTACACGGCAGGCGACTCGGATCAGAAGCTGATGGTCGAAGGAACCTGGTCCGGCTTCACGCCCGACAGGGTCTGCATGTTGGCCAGCACCACTTCCTTGACCTTGCCGCTGGCGCGCGTCTGCCCGATCCACTTGTTGACGTACTCGACCCACTGGCGGTCGCTCTCCTTGCGGAAGCCCAGGTTGGTCGTGGTCGCTTGCGTCGGCGTCGGCAACACGATGTGCCCCACGGTCGGGTTCTTGCTGACCACGGTGAGTGCGAGCACCACCGCGAGCACCTGGCAATCCGCGCGGCCGGTCTGCAGCGCGAGCGTCGCATCGGCCGCTTTCTCGAGCCGGATGATCTGCGCGTTGGGGCAGGTCTTGGTCACGACCTGGTCGTGCGACGAACCGATGTCGACGGCGATCTTGACGTCGGGCTTGTTGAGCTCTTCCCAGGTCTTCGGATCGAAGCCCTTGCGTGCCACCAGCACGAAAGCGTTGTTGAACAACGGGTCTGAAAAGTCAACGACCAACGCGCGCGCAGGTGTCGGGTTCAGGCCGAAGAACACGTCGATCTTGTTCGACTGGAGATCCAGCACCGAGTTGCCCCAGCTGGTTTCGTTGATGTCCAGCTTGACGTTGAGACTGGCCGCGAGGCTCTTGCCGAAATCGATCATGAAGCCTTGCCATTCGCCGGACGCCAGGTCCTTGTGATAGTAGGGCGCTGCGCCGGCCACAGCGCCCATGCGCAGGACCTTGGTGCGGTTGATGCGCGCCCATGCGCTTTCGGTGTTGTCGGTCTGCGCAAAGGCAGGATGAGTGAGCGCGGTCGCGGCACTGGCTGCGGCCACGCTGGTAATGAACTGACGACGGTTTGTCATGATTTTTCTCCGTAGGTGATGAAGGAAGAGTCGAAAGAACTGATGAGAGAAGAGGCGCTCTGAAACGGAACGACGCTGCGGTGTGTCACAGGGTCATGCCGCCATCGACGTGAAGGATCTGGCCGGTGATGAAGGCCGCGTCGGGGCTCAGCAAGAAGGCGATGGGTGCGGCGATGTCGTCGGGCGTGGCGAGCCGGCCGGCGGGGACCCGCAGCAGCGCCTGCTTCCATTGCTCGTCGGTCAGCGCACCCGCGTTCGCTCGGTCCTTGCGCACGTAACCGGGTGCGACCGCGTTGACCGTGACGCCACGTGCAGCGTTCTCCGCTGCCGCAGCTTTGACCAGTGCCTCGACGCCGGCCTTGGCTGCGGCGGTGGCTGGGAAAGTCGATGCGCCGAGCGTGAAGCGGTGCGCCACGAAGGAACTGACCGCCACGAAGCGGCCCTGCCCCGACAGCTCGAGCAGCGGCAGGCTTTTGCGCAGAAGGTGTGCGACGGAAACCACCATGGTCCGCAGCGATCTTTCGAGGATGTCGTCGTCGAGTGCGGCGAGGCTGGTCTTGTCGGCGAAGCCGGCGTTGGCGACGACGCCACGCAGTCCGCCCAGCACTCCTGCGGCATCGAGCAGCGCATCGACTGTCGACGGCAACGCCATGTCGCCGACCACCACGGTGGTGCGCACCGCACTGCATTCCGCGGCCACCGCCTCGGCCGCTTCACGTCGGCGGCCGGTATGGATGACCAGGTCGGTGCCCTGTGCCGCAAGACGTCGACACGTCGCTGCTCCGATGCCCGAGCCCGCGCCGGTCACGACCACACTGCTCATTCAAACTGCCTTCTTTTCGGTCGCCGAGCGGCGCCGCTGCGTTATTGATGCAAGTATTGTGCAAGCAAACGCAAGCGCCGGGCATGCCCGGGAAGACAGCGATGCCGAACCCTCAGGCGAAGGCGGCGGCGCGAGGCTTGAAGGTCTTCGGGATGCCGGCGGCGGCCACGCCGCTGCGCAGCGGTTCGTCCGGCAGGGCGGCGTGCAAGGTGGCTCGTGCCGCCAGCAGCTTGGCGAGGTCGATGCCGGTGGTGTAGCCCATGCTCTCGACCATGAACACCAGGTCTTCGGTCACCACGTTGCCCGAGGCGCCGGGCGCGAACGGGCAGCCACCCAGGCCGCCGAGGCACGAGTCGAACTGGCGGATGCCTTCGTCGAGTCCGGCCAGCACGTTGGCCATGCCCAGCCCCATGGTGTCGTGCAGGTGCAGCTTGGTCAGCTTGGCGCCGATCGAATCCTGCACCGCGCGAACGATCGATCGCACCTGGCCCGGATTGGCGTAGCCGACCGTATCCGCCAGTGCCACCTGATCGACGCCGGTTCGCGCCAGCGCCGTGGCCACCCGCACCACCTGGTCGACTGCCACGTCGCCCTCCATCGAGCAGCCGAAGGCGGTGGCGGTGGCCGCGTCGATGCGCATCGGACGCGATTGCGCGCGCACCCACTCGACGATGGACTGCACCATCTCGATTTGCGCGTCGGTGCCCTTGTTGGTGTTGGCGCGGCTGTGCGTGTCGCTGACCGAGATCGGCAGGGCGAGCACATGCACGCCGGCTTCGTAGGCGGCGATGGCGCCCTTGAGGTTGGCCGCGAGTGCGCAGACCGTCAGGCCTTCGATCTGCAACGCGCCCTTGACCACCAGGGCGGTATCGGCCATCTGCGGTACGAGACGAGGCGAGACGAAGCTGCCAACCTCGATCTCGGCCAGGCCCGAGGCGGCAAGCTCGCCGATCCAGCGCAGCTTGACGTCGGTCGGCACCAGGCCATGTGCCATTTGCAGGCCGTCGCGCGGGCCGACTTCGCAGATATGGATGTCGCGGTTCATGGGGGTCCTTCGATCAGTGGGTCAGTCGATCTTGATGTGCGCAGTTTGAATGATGTCCTTGGAGCGCAACACATCGGTCTTGATGAGCGCGCCGAATTCGTCCGGCGACATCGGGCTGGCTTCCAGGCCCTGCGCCATCAACGCCTTGCTCACTTCCGGCTTTTGCAGGATCTTGTTGAAGTCGTCGTTGAGTCGCTTGACGATGGCCGGCGGCATGCCGGCCGGGCCGAGGATGCCGTAGTAAGAGACCACGCTGAAATCCTTGTAGCCCGACTCGGCGACGGTCGGCACGTTGGGCAAGGCGGCATTGCGCTTGGGCGAGGTCACCGCGAGCGCGCGGATCTTGCCGGACTGCAGCAGGCCGGCGGCCGATGAAATCGAGGAGCCCGCGAAGCCGAGGTGGCCACCCATCAAATCGGCGAGAGCGGGCGCCGAGCCTTTGTATGGCACGTGCTGCATCTTGAAGTCGGCCGCAATCTGCAGCAGTTCCATGGCGACATGCACCGTGCCTCCTGTGCCCGACGTGCCGTAGTTGATGCCGCCCGGGTTCGCCTTGGCTGCGCGAATGGCGTCAGCCAGCGTCTTGAAGGGCGAGTTCTCCGAGACGATCAGCACCATCGGCGTGGTCGCGACCAGCGCGACCGGTGTGAAGTCTTTCAGCGGGTCGTACTGCACCTTCATCAGCCACGGAATGAGCGAGAGGTTGTCGGCTTGCCCGACCACCAGGTCGTAGCCGGCCGGGTTGGCGCGAGCGCCTTCGGCGAGCCCGAGCGCGGTGCCGGCGCCGGGCCGGTTTTCAGGGACCACCGTCCAGCCGTTCATTTCCGCCAAGTGGACGCTCATGGTGCGACCGATGAAGTCGGTGCCGCCGCCCGGCGTCGACGGGATGATCATGCGGATCGGCTTGGTCGGGTAGGCCTGCGCATAGGTTGCGCCGGAGGCCGCGGCAGCTGCGGCTGCCATGAAGAAGGTGAAGTCGCGTCGTTTCATTTTTGTCTCCGTTGAAGGAATGGCCGCAGCGCTCTTTGGCGCTCGCTCGATGCTCTGCTTGTTCTCTGTCTGAGGCTTTGGGTTTGTTCCTTCAGCCGACAGCGGCGCCCGCGACGATGCCGGATGCGAGCAACCCTGCGATCTGCGCGTCGTCCATGCCGAGGCCCTTCAGGATCGATTGCGTATGTGCACCGATGTGCGGTGGGTCGTCACGCTTGCCGGCCTTGAGGCCGTCGAATTCGATCGGGAGCGACGCCGCCGAGATCTCTTCACCGCCCGGCAGCGATGTCTTGATCAACGCGCCGCCTTCGACCAGATGCCGGTCGTCCAGCAACTCGTGCGGCTTGCGCACCGGACCATACGAGAGGCCGGACGCTTCGAGCGCCTCGCACAGCGCCGCACTCGGCCAGCTCTTCAGAACTTCGGCCACAGCGGGCACGACCCAAGGGCGCGCCGCTTCGCGCTGAATGGCGGTCAACAGACGCGGGTCTTCCGCCCAGCCCGGCGGCATGAAGTCGCGTGCGAACTTTTTCCACTGCGCATCGCCGACGACCGCGACGAACACGCGGCCATCTGTCGTGTCGAAGATGTCGTAGACGCCCCATGGCGGTTTGCGATCGGCACCGAACGGCTTCAGCGCCTCGCCGCTCAACTGGAACTGCGCGACGAACTGCGACATCAGCAGCAGGTTGTTTTCGAACAGGCCGCAACGGATGTGCTTGCCGCGGCCGGAGGTGTGTCGATCGTGCAGCGCGGCCAGCGCACCGACGACGCCGAAAGTGCCGCCCAGGATGTCGTTGACCGACGGCGCCACGCGTTGCGGCGTGTTCTCGCCGCCGTTGATGAAGGCGAGGCCGCCCATCATCTGCACCACCTCGTCGAGCGCGGTGCGCTGCTTGTACGGCCCCGACAAGAAACCCTTGAGCGAGACGTAGATGAGCTTCGGGTTCTCCTCTGAGAGCGAGGCGTAGTCGAGCCCGTACTGCGCCAGGCTGTCGTCGCGAAAGTTCTCCAGCAGCATGTCTGCTTGCAGCGCGAGCTGGCGCACCACGGCCCGGCCTTCGGGCGTCTTGAGGTCGATCGCCAGGCTTTGTTTGTTGCGATTGAACACCGGGAAATAGCCGATGCCGGAACCCTTGAGCCGGCGCGTCCGGTCGCCATCGGTCGGCTCCACCTTGATGACCTCGGCCCCGAGATCGGCCAGCACCAGTCCGGTGACCGGGCCCATGATCATGTGGGAAAGCTCAAGCACCTTGATCCCGCGCAGGGGGAGGGTGTCGCTGTCCATGTAGGAAGTGCCGGAAGCACCTGTCGCACTGGCCGTTGTCATTCGCTTTGTCTCGCTCTTCGAATAAATGAAGTGCCGGAACAAGCCGGCCCCGGCCAATGGTCCGCCAGGAGCACGCAAATGAAAAGTGGTGGTTGGGAACCGGGTCAGTCTCTTTTGGAGATGGCGCGGACCTTGAGGTGCGTCACCAAGGCCTGCGCCGCGGCCGGCAGCGCTTCGATGTCGCGCACCGCCACGAAGATGTCCGGATGCGACCAGCTGTCGCTGAGCGGAATGAAGCGGATGCCGGTGGTTCGCTCCTGCGATTCCTTCAGATAGTGCGGCACCACGCCGACGCCCATGCCGCGACCGACCAACGTGCAGATGGTTTCGTAGGCATTGACGTGCACACGCGTCCGCTTCGGCAGCTTGGCGTCGCGCGCCGCGGCTTCGAAGACGCGGGCGATGCCGCTGTCGCGATTCAGTTCGATCTGGTCGAACGGCAACAGCTGCGCGTAGGTCAGGCTCGACTGACCGGCGAGCGGATGGCGCGCCGGCACGACGGCGGTCAGCTCGTAGCTGCGATAGGCGAACACCTGCAGGCCTTCATGGCTGCCGAACTCGGAGGCGACGCCGACATCGGCCAGGCCTTCTTGCACCGCCCTGAAAATCGCGGGCGTCATGCGTTCCTCCAGGTCGATTTCGATCTGTGGATGGGCCGACCGAAACGCCTGGATGTCGGCCGGCAACTCGCCCGCGAGCGAGGTGACGCTGGCCATCACGCGCACATGCCCGCGAACACCGTCGACATAGCCGGCCATCTCGCGGTGCATGCGGTCGACCGTTTGCAGCCAGAGTCGCGCGTGCTGCCGAAAAGCCTCGCCGGCGGGTGTCGCAGTGACCCCCTTCAGGCCGCGCTCGAGCAGCGGGACGTTGAAGATCGCCTCCAGCTCCGACATGCGCTTGCTGATTGCAGACGGAACGATGTTCTCGCGCGCGGCCGCTTTCGCGATGCTTCCTTCTTCGAGCGTGGCCAGGAAGAGGCGGATCGAAACGGGATCGATGTCGCGCATGGGTGATGGGCCCGATCGTGGCGGCGTCAGGGCAACTAGGTGCCGGTAGCAGCCTTCAATCCACTCTGAAAATGGTCCTTCATGCACTGCATGGCGGCCGACGCATCGCGTGCGGCGATGGCTTTCATCAGCGCGTCGTGCTCACGCAGCGATTCACGCGCGCGCGGCTCTCGAAACAGCGAGCTGTGGCCCTTGAGTTTCATGATCTTGCGCAAGTCCGAAACCATCTGGGTTCGCCAGCGGTTGTTGGCGATCTCGAGCAAGCGCGTATGAAACGCGATGTTGAGCGTCAAAAAGCCGGCGTAGTTCGGCCGCGATGGCTTCAGTGCAGCTTCCAGCTGCGCGTGCAGCGCCTGGAGTTCTGCCAGTTGTGCATCGGTCGCCGTCGCCGCGACCGTTGCCGCCGCATCGCTCTCGAGCAACGACAACAGGTGGTAGACGTCGGTCAGGTCGCGCTCCGAGACCTCGGTGACGTAGGCGCCGCGCCGCACCTTCATCGTGATCAGGCCTTCGGCGGCCAGCACTTTCAACGCCTCGCGCAGCGGCGTGCGGCTGATACCGTAGGCCTCGGCGAGCTTCAGTTCGTCGATCCAGGCGCCCGGCGCCAGTTCCTGATTGAAGATGCGTTGGCGCAGCAGCTCGGCTACCTCTTCGTAGAGGGCGCGCGGAGTGAGCGTGACGGCAGACATGGGCGCACTGTACTGCAACCGCGCTGTCTGAATTAATAATTATGGATCGGGTAGACTCGTCTTGAACTGCCCCGCGACAGCGGAGACACTGGCAACAACTTTGCAAAAGCGGCGCCCATGAGCACACCCGAACCGACCTTCCCACCTGTCAGCCTCGAGGCGTGGACCAAAGCCGCTGCCAAGTCGGCACCAGGAGGCGACGTCAACGCGCTCAACTGGCTGACGCCCGACGGTATCAGCGTGAAGCCGCTCTACACGGCTGCCGACCTCAAGGGCCTGAAGTACACCGACACGCTGCCCGGCTTCGAGCCCTACCTGCGCGGCCCGCAAGCCACGATGTACGCGGTACGGCCCTGGACCATTCGCCAGTACGCCGGCTTCTCGACCGCAGAAGAATCAAATGCCTTCTATCGCAAGGCACTGGCCGCAGGCGGCCAGGGCGTCAGCGTCGCCTTCGATCTGCCGACGCACCGCGGCTACGACAGCGACCATCCGCGCGTGACCGGTGACGTTGGCAAGGCAGGCGTGGCGATCGA
>CAXTCC010000120.1:8027-12388 GCA_964242015.1 uncultured Variovorax sp. | reverse complement strand
AAGATGAACGCGCCGCGCTTCGACAACATCATGCTGAAGACGAAGACGGTCGGCGCCGAAGCGACCAAGGACGGCATCAAGGTCACCTTCGAAGGGGAGGCCGCGCCCAAGGAACCGCAGCTGTACGACCTGGTCCTGCAGGCCGTCGGCCGCAGTCCCAACGGCAAGAAGATCGGCGCCGAGAAAGCCGGCGTCACCGTGACCGATCGCGGCTTCATCCCGGTCGACATTCAGATGCGGACCAACATCTCGCACATCTTCGCGGTCGGTGACATCGTCGGCCAGCCGATGCTGGAGCACAAGGCGGTGCACGAGGCGCACGTGGCGGCCGAGGTGATCGCCGGCGAGCAGAAGGGCGACAAGGAGCTGGCAGCGGCCGCGTTCAATGCCCGCGTGATCCCCAGCGTGGCGTACACCGATCCCGAGGTGGCCTGGGTCGGCCTCACAGAGGACCAGGCCAAGGCGGAAGGCATCAAGATCAAGAAGGGGCTGTTCCCATGGAACGCCTCGGGCCGCGCCATCGCCAACGGCCGCGACGAAGGCTTCACCAAGTTGCTGTTCGACGCGGAGACCGAGCAGATCCTGGGCGGCGGCATCGTCGGCACGCACGCCGGCGACATGATCGGCGAGATCGCGCTGGCGATCGAAATGGGCGCCGACGCCATCGACATCGGCAAGACCATTCACCCGCATCCGACGCTGGGCGAGAGCATCGGCCTGGCGGCCGAGGCGCTGCACGGACACTGCACCGACTTGCCGCCGGTCAAGCGCTGACCCGGTCGAGCAGGTTGCGCCCAACAAAAAACCCGCCAACGGCGGGTTTTTTCATGTGTGCTCTGCGGAGCAGAGCGTCAGTCTCGGGCGATGCTCAGTCGCCGACCTTGGCTTCTTCGCCCTGGACGGCCTGCACGCGGCGTCCGCCATTGAAGCGGCTTTGCCAGTAGCTGCCGCTCATGTCTTCCACACGGACCTGGGCACCGGGCTTGGGCGAGTGAATGAACTTGCCTTCGCCGACGTAGATGCCGACATGGCTGAAAGCCTTGCGCATGGTATTGAAAAACACCAGGTCACCGGGCTTGAGATCGGTGCGTGCGATGGGTTCGGTGGCTGCCGCCTGCTCGACAGCGCGACGCGGCAGCACGAGGCCGATGGTCTGGTTGTACATGGCGCGGACAAAGCCACTGCAGTCGAAGCCGGTTTCAGCGGTGTTGCCGCCGCGGCGATAGGGTACGCCCAGAAAACCGACGGCAGTGACCACCAATTCCGAGGTGCGATCGCTGACGGTCTGGCGAACATGATCGAGCTTGCCGATCAATCCCTTGTCCGAAAGCATTCGTTCTATGTCGTCACTGCGCTCCTGTTGCGGGGCGGCATGGGCCGCGAAAGCGATGAGAAGGATGGCAGGTAAGACAAATAAACGCATGGTACGTAGGATATTGACGACATCCATTGATGTCAATTTCATCCAGTTTCTGGATTTCTATTCTAACTAGTTGTTTTAATTAGATATTTACGAATTTCGTGATATGAGTTTGTAAAGTTCTTCCGTTATCCGGCATAAGCGGTTCTGGTGATGTAAGTCAAAGGAATGTGAATTGCTTGTGTTGCAAGGGGACCGGGTGGTGCTACGGTCCGGCCAATTTGCAACGAAAGCAACCTCCCTCGTTGGCTCCTTTTCGGCCTAATTCGAACGGTTTGGTCGAACGGTTTGGTTTTGCAGCGAAGTTCAAAGCGGCGAGTCGACCGCTGCGCTCTCTACCCGGTACTGCCCCGGCCGCCTTCCGGTCACTTTGAAGAAGACAGAACTGAAAGCCGCCGCCGAGCCATAGCCGACGCTCTCTGCGACGTCTGAAATGCTTCGCTGGTTCGATTTGAGCGCCGCACCGGCCACCGCCATGCGCCATTCGATGAGATAGCGAAGCGGCGGGACGCCGGTCAACACCTTGAAGCGCTCCGCGAAACTCGTGCGAGACATGGCGACGCTGGATGCGAGTTCGTCGACGGTCCAGCGCCGCGCGATGTCGGCATGGAGCAAGGCGAGCGCGGCACCGATTCTCGGATCGGCGATGGCACCCAACCATCCTGGCAGCCGAACGCCGGACGCCATGTGCAGACGCAGGCTCTGCATCAGCACCATGTTCGCAAGGTTGGTCGCGACCACTGCGGCGCCGGGTCGCACGGCTTCGGTTTCGAGGCGAAGGAGGTCGAGCAGTGCGCGCAACGAAGCAGCGCCTTCCGATGCGGCCGGCACATGGACCAGCGGCGGCAACAGCTTCAGCAGAAGGTCTTCCGCATCGGCGTCGAAAACGAAGCGCCCGCCGGCGGCACTCACCTTGTCGCCCTGCAGGCCATAGCGAACCACCCCGTCGGCCTGCAGGCAGCTGACGAGCACTTCCCGCCCGTCGATGGGCGCGAGCGTCGGGTCGCTGCCGGTGCAGTAGGACTGGCCACGGGTCAGCAAGTAGAAATCGCCGGCCTGCAGGTACAGCGGCGGTTCGCCATCGTCGGTCCACAGCCAGAACGCGCCTTCGAGGATGCCGGCGAACTTGATGTGTCTGCGCCCGGAAAAGCGCATCGCCCAGGGCCCTCGAACGTCCAGTCGCGCTGAAGTGACGCACTGCGCCTTGAGCAGCGAAAAGACATCTGACAAGGGGTCCATGAATCCGTACGTTCGATGATGAATGAAGGCGATTCGAGTATCGACCGCGCATCGGTCGATGGTCACCATACAGGGTGCAGAAGATGAAAGCGAGCGGCGGCGCTGGCCCGCACCGGGCACCGCACAAAAACGGAAAGGACATTCACATGTCAGGCATCAAGGACAAGGTCATTCTGATCACAGGCGCCAGCAGCGGCATCGGCGAAGCGACTGCGCTGTTGCTGGCGAAGCGCGGCGCAAAGCTCGTTCTCGCGGCGCGCGGTACCGAGCGACTGGAGGCGCTCTCGGCGCGCATCGTGGGCAGCGGGGGTGAAGCCATTCACGCACAGGTCGACGTGGCTCGCCGGGAGGATGTGTCCCGCATCGTCGAGCGCGCGACAGCGCATTACGGACGACTCGACGTGCTGGTCAACAACGCCGGCATTGGTCCGATCTCACCGCTCGACGACCTGCGCGTCGAAGACTGGGACGCCATGATCGACATCAACATCAAGGGCGTTCTCTATGGCATCGCGGCCGCCTTGCCCGTCTTTCGCAAGCAGGGCACAGGGCACTTCGTCAATGTCGCGTCCACCGCGGCGCACCGCATCGTCCCCGGCATGGCGGTGTACGCGGGCACCAAGTTCGCGGTGCGTGCGATTTCGGAAGGGTTGCGGCAGGAAGCGGGCGCTGCGCTGAGGGTGACGGTGATCTCGCCGGGCATGACCCGTACCGGCTTCGCGGATTCCATGACCAGCCCGGAGTTGAAAGCCCAGACGCGGTCCACGATGGAGAAGATGGGGATACCGCCGGAAGCGATCGCCCGTGCCATCGCGTTCGCGATCGAGCAGCCTGCAGATGTGGATGTCGGCGAGATCATCGTCCGGCCGACGGCGCAGAGTTAGACGCCTCGGGCTGCTTCAGGCTGCTTCTCGCTGCCTCACGCTGCCTCACGCTGCCTCAGGGTTCCTGGCGTCAGCTCTTGCAACGCGGCAGCGGCAAGGTCGGCAACACTGCACGCCAGAGCCGCGTCCATTCGGGCCAGTCGTGCCCGCCCTCTGTGGTGAACACGCGCTCCGGCGGCAAGGCGGCCGCGAGCAGGCGATGGCTGAAAGCGAACCGATCGTCGAGGCCGTAGCCCAAATAGAGCGGCGGGTGGTCGACCGGCAGCGGCCGGCTCGCGTAGCCCTTCAGCCATTGCCACAGCGCCGCCTCTCGCTGTGCCCGTTCACCGCCGGCGCGGTCGTCGCCAACGGGGTCGGTGAGCGGCCCTTGCCAGCGCGCGAGTCCGCCGGCATTGGCGACATCCAGGCTCTGCATGCGATCGCCCAGGTACGGCGCGAGCACGACCAGCCCTGTCACGTCGGACGGATGCGCGTTGGCGTAGATCAAGCCGCCCAGCCCGCCGACGGAAATGCCGACGATCCATACCGCCTGGTAGCCATGCGCCTTCGCCGGCGCGATCACGTCCTGCTGCAAGCGCTCGATCACCGCGCCCTTGTTGTAGTAACCCAGGTGTGCGTCGACACGCACGACGTCGACGGCCAGTTGCCGCTCGCGCACCGCGCTGACGAAGTTCTCGCGCACGAACTCGTCGGGATGTGAATACGCGCCGGGCAGCATGATCAGCAGCGTGTCTGCACGCGCGGTGCACGTGCTCTTGTCGACGTACGTATCGATCGGTGCCTTGGCCGGACGCAGGCCGGTGCACCCTGAAGCCAGC
>CAXTCC010000120.1:0-7927 GCA_964242015.1 uncultured Variovorax sp. | reverse complement strand
AGCGAGCAAAGCCGCAGCAGCCGACGCCGCGAATCTCGACCCGCGGCGCCCACGAATGAAAGATGGCATCCGGTGTTGCCTAGACCGCCGGCGGCGTCTTGGGCACCGGCAATCGCACCGATCGCGAAGCCGGCAGGTCGACCATGACAGCTTGTCCCGGCGTCGTGCAGCCGGTGTCGCAGCACTTGCCGGGCTGCCGGTTCTTGGTGATGGCACGGTCAGGGTCGTGCGCCACGCCGCGATCGAGCAGCCGTTCGACCAGCTCGACCTTGGAGCCGATCGGGTAGTTGCGGTAGATCTCCTGTTTCATCGCCGCCGGCGAACCGCCGCCGTGCAGGCTGATCACGCTGTACCAGCCGCCCTGGTAGCCGGCGGTCAGGTCTTCGATGAAGCGTGCGGTCTCGATGCGCTGCTCGTACGGCACGTCGGGGCTGGCCCGCAGAACCTCCGACAGGCGCGCCGCAGTCTCCGGGTTGTGGTCTTCGTCGGGGCCGGGCAACGTCACGATCAGCCCGCCGCTGACGTAGTGCGCAATGCGGTGCATGTCGTAGATCTTGGTGGCCAGCAGCAGCTTGCCGATGTTGCTGAAGACCGGGTCGGGCATGAAGATGTCGCAGTGCTCGTCGGCCTTGCCGTACACGCTGGCGGCCACGCCACAGGCGAAGAAGCTTTCGGTGATGGTGATGAGCTCGACCATCTGCTCGCGCAGGTGCGTCTCCTTGCCCGGGTCGAAGCCGTTGGCCTCGCACATCAAAGCGCCGGCGCCGATCAGCAGATCGCCGAAGCCGGCGCGCGCGCCGATGCAGCTGTGGCGATGGTGGGTGGCATAGCTGTAGGTGAGGTGTCCGGTGTGTTCCCACTCGCCGGCATAGAACACGTTGTCCCAGGGCACGAAGACACGATCGAACATGCAGACGCCTGTGCTCTGGCCGTATTTGCGGCTGAACAAGGCATCGCCGTGCTCCAGCTTTTCTCCCGGCCGGCCGGCGGGGCGCGCCACGATCGTCAAGCCCGGCGCATCGAGCGGCACTGCGCAGCACACCGCGAAGTCCGCGTCCTCGCGACCCATGTTGCGACAGGGCATGACGAGCAGCTCGTGCACATAGGGCGCGCCGGTGACGATCGCCTTGGTGCCCGAGATCACGATGCCGCGTACGCCGTTGCGCAGCGCGTTGCGCTCGACGATGTGCAGGTAGCTGTCGATGTTCGACTGTTCGTGCGGCCGCTTGCTGCGGTCGCCCTTGGCATCGGTCATCGCCACGCCGAGCGTCAGGTCCTGGTCCTGGATGCGGTGCAGGTACTCGGTAAAGCGAGCGGTGTTTTCGGTCGTGCCGCGCGCATCGTCGATACGGGCCGACACCTGGCCGATCGCATTCAGCGCGTCGTGCGTCAGGTAGCGCTGGGCGCAGCCGGTTTCCTGGCAGACCAGGCGCACGGCCTCGAGCTTGTTGAGCAGATCGCCGGAGCCTGTGTTGATATGGGAAAGGCGGTTCACCCGCTTGCCGCTGCTGTGCTGGATGGCCGTCATCAGCGGCTCGTACTGCGACTTCAACGCATGGTCGTAAGTCAGTGCGATGGCATTGATGCCGGGTTGGAAGGCGGCTTCGTCGGCCACGCTTTCGACGCGACGTCCATCGACAAAAATGGTCGGGCTGTAGCGGCGCAGCGATTCGCGGTAGTCGTCGCCCGACATGAGGTTGGCGACGGGGAGGGCGGCATTCATCGTGTCTCCTTTTTCTCTCGGCTGGATCTGTTTTCGAGGAAGCACGGCAATTTGAACACCGCTGCTAGAGACGTGCGCGGCGTGTCTGTTTGTCCCGTCTCGCCCGGTGTGTCGCGGCAGACCGGGGCGGCCCGATCGGTGGTACGGTTTGGGCTCACTTTCAACAAGACCCGATCATGCTGCTCGACGCCTCGCTCTCCCAACTCGTGCTGGTCGACTACCAGGCGCGGCTCATGCCCGCCATCTTCGAATCGGAAGCGGTCGCGAAGAACGCGGTCCGCCTCGGCAAGATGGCGCAGCTGGTCGAGGTGCCGGTGTGGGGCACCGAGCAAAACCCGTCGAAGCTCGGCGAGAACCTGCCGGACATTCGTGCGCTGTGCCAGCGCACGCTGGCCAAGATGCATTTCAGCGGTGTCGAAGAAGGGCTGGGCGACTGGCTGCGCCCGGCCGAGCCGCAGCCGCAAGCGCAGCGCGGCAATGCCCGCAGCCTGCCGAAGCATCTGCAGAAACCCGCCGCGCCGGTCGAGGAGCGCGGCACCATCGTCATCGCCGGCTGCGAAGCGCACGTGTGCTTGTTGCAGACCGCGCTGGACCTGCTCGAAGACGAGTTCGAGGTGTGGGTCGTGACCGATGCCTGCAGCTCGCGCACCGAGCGCAATCGCGATGCCGCCTTCGACCGGCTGGCCGGCGCCGGCGCGGAACTCGTCACGACCGAGATGGTCGGATTCGAGTGGCTGCGCACGGCGGAGCATCCGGCGTTTCGCGACTTGCAGGCTTTGATTCGATAGGCAAATTCCATAGAACGCGGAAGGCATTGGCCGTGCCGCCCGCCCGACGCAGGAGACAAACCAGATGAGCCGCTACGAGGATTTCCACGCCCGTTCCATCGACGACCCTGACGGCTTCTGGGCCGAGCAAGCCCAGTTGATCGATTGGCACACGCCGCCGACGCAGATCCTCGATGCCAGCAATCCGCCCTTCGCCAACTGGTTCGTCGGTGGCACGACGAACCTCTGCCACAACGCGGTCGATCGGCATCTGGCGACGCGCGGCGAGCAGGCAGCGCTGATCTTCGTCTCCACAGAAACCGGCGTCGAAAAGACTTTCAGCTTCAACGCGCTGCACGCGGAAGTGCAGCGCACCGCCGCCAGCCTGATGGCGCTCGGCGTCGGCCAAGGCGACCGCGTGCTGATCTACATGCCGATGATTCCGGAGGCGGCATTCGCGATGCTGGCCTGCGCCCGCATCGGCGCCATCCATTGCGTGGTGTTCGGCGGCTTCGCCAGCGGCTCGTTGGCGACGCGCATCGAAGACGCCGAACCGAAGGTCGTGGTCAGCGCCGACGCCGGTTCGCGTGGCGGCAAGGTCGTGCCGTACAAGCCGCTGCTCGACGAAGCGATTCGGCTGTCGAGGTACAAGCCGGCCGCCGTGCTGCTGACCGACCGCGGTCTGGCGCCGATGGACCTCGTGGCGGGCCGCGACCATCTGGACAGCGATTTGGCCGCGGCGCATCGCGATGCGGTGGTGCCTTGCACCTGGCTCGCTTCGACCGACATCAGCTACACGATCTACACCAGCGGCACCACCGGCAAGCCCAAGGGCGTGCAGCGCGACACCGGCGGCTATGCGGTCGCGCTGGCGGCCAGCATGAAGCACATCTTCGACGGCCGTGCCGGCGAAACGTACTTCTCGACCAGCGACATCGGCTGGGTCGTCGGACACAGCTACATCGTCTACGGTCCGTTGATCGCCGGCATGGCGACGATCCTGTACGAAGGCTTGCCGACACAGGGCATCGACCAGCAGCCCGACGGCGGCATCTGGTGGCGACTGGTCGAAAAATACAAGGTGACGGTGATGTTCAGCGCGCCTACGGCGGTGCGCGTGCTCAAGAAGCAAGACCCGGCTCTGCTGAAGAAATACGACCTGTCGAGCCTGCGTGCGCTGTTCCTGGCGGGCGAGCCGCTCGACGAGCCCACGGCGCGCTGGATCAGCGAGGGCTTGGGCGTGCCGATCATCGACAACTACTGGCAGACCGAATCGGGCTGGCCGATCATCACCATCGCCAATGGCGTGGAAGCCAAGCCGAGCAAGTTCGGCAGCCCCGGCGTGCCGATGTACGGCTACAAGGTCAAGATCCTGCACGAATCCACCGGCGAAGAACTCACCGCGCCCAACGAGAAGGGCGTGGTTGTGATCGAAGGTCCGACGCCGCCCGGTTTCATGCAGACCATCTGGAAGGACGATGCACGTTTCGTCCAGACCTACTGGAAGAGCGTGCCGGGCAAGCTGGTCTATTCGACCTTCGACTGGGGCATTCGCGATGCCGATGGCTATTTCTACATCCTGGGCCGCACCGACGACGTGATCAACGTGGCCGGGCACCGGCTCGGTACGCGCGAGATCGAAGAGAGCATTTCGGGGCACGCCAACGTCGCCGAGGTGGCGGTCGTCGGCGTCGCCGATGCGCTGAAGGGCCAGGTCGCGATGGCTTTCGTGGTGCCGAAGGCGGGCGATGCGGTGACCGATGCCGATGTCGCGCTGAAGCTCGAGGGCGAGATCATGAAGCGGGTGGCCGACCAACTCGGCGCGCTGGCACGGCCGTCGCGCGTTCGCTTCGTCACCGGCCTGCCCAAGACGCGCAGCGGCAAGCTGCTGCGGCGCGCCATCCAGGCGGTGTGCGAAGGCCGTGATCCCGGCGACCTGACGACCATCGACGATCCGGCCACGTTGCAAAAGATCAGACAACTCGTCGCCGCCTGAAACGCCGCCTCGAACGTCGCGTGAGGGGTTGCTTTGGCGCGAAGCGGTGTCACATGGTCGTAGTGGCACAATGAGAAGGTACTCAGGCCCTTCCCCAGCCACAGTCGCATCCGCCAATCGGTCAAGCCGTGTCGCGGAAGGTTTCTTAACCAGCTAGTGCTTCCTTCAGGGGAGCGAAGGTCAGCGGAATATGAGCGATTCTTCGACGCCCTCGGCGTACCAAGCCTATCAAGGCAACACCTATCTCTTCGGCGGCAATGCGCCCTATGTCGAAGAGATGTATGAAAACTACCTCTCCAATCCAGGCAGCGTGCCCGACAACTGGCGTTCGTATTTCGACGCCTTGCAGCACGTGCCGGCCGCCGACGGCAGCAACGCCAAGGACGTGGCGCACCTGCCGGTCGTCAACGCCTTCGCCGAACGCGCCAAGCAGGGCACGACCCGCGTGGTGCAGGCCAGCGGTGCCGACTCCGAACTCGGCCGCAAGCGCACGGCAGTGCAGCAACTCATCGCCGCTTACCGCAACGTCGGTGCACGCTGGGCCGATCTCGATCCGCTCAAGCGCACCGAGCGCCCGGCCATCCCGGAACTCGAACCGTCGTTCTACGGCTTTGCCGACGCCGACCTCGAAACGGTGTTCAACACCAGCAACACTTTTTTCGGCAAAGACACGATGTCTTTGCGCGACCTGCTCAACGCGTTGCGTGAAACGTACTGCGGCACCATCGGCGCCGAGTACATGTACACGACCGACCAGAACCACAAGCGCTGGTGGCAGCAGAAGCTCGAAAGCGCGCGCACGAATCCGCAGCTGACGGTCGAGCAAAAGAAGCACGTGCTGAACCGCCTCACAGCGGCCGAAGGCTTGGAGCGCTTTCTGCACACCAAGTACGTCGGCCAGAAGCGTTTTTCGCTCGAAGGCGGCGAAAGCTTCATCGTGTCGATGGACGAGCTGATCAACCAGGCCGGCGCGCAGGGCGTGCAGGAGATCGTCATCGGCATGGCGCATCGCGGCCGCCTCAACGTGCTCGTCAATTCGCTCGGCAAGATGCCGGCCGACCTGTTCGCGGAGTTCGATCACACGGCGCCGGAAGAGCTGCCCAGCGGCGACGTCAAGTACCACCAGGGTTTCAGCTCGGACGTCACCACGCCCGGCGGCCCGGTGCACTTGAGCCTGGCCTTCAATCCGTCGCACCTGGAGATCGTGAACCCGGTGGTCGAAGGCTCGGTGCGTGCCCGCATGGACCGTCGCGGCGACCCGCTCGGCAAGCAGGTGCTGCCGATCATCGTGCACGGCGACGCGGCCTTTGCCGGCCAGGGCGTGGTGATGGAAACGCTGGCGCTGGCCGAAACGCGCGGCTATCACACCGGCGGCACGGTGCACATCGTCATCAACAACCAGATCGGTTTCACCACCAGCGACCCGCGCGACAGCCGCTCGACGCTGTATTGCTCGGACATCGTCAAGATGATCGAAGCGCCGGTGCTGCACGTGAATGGCGACGACCCCGAAGCGGTGGTGCTGGCGACCCAGTTCGCGCTGGACTTCCGCATGGAGTTCCAGAAGGACGTCGTGGTCGACATCATCTGTTTCCGGAAGTTGGGCCACAACGAGCAAGACACGCCGTCGCTCACCCAGCCGTTGATGTACAAGAAGATCGCCCAGCATCCCGGCACGCGCAAGCTGTATGCCGACCGGCTGGCCGCGCAAGGCCTCGGCGCTACGCTCGGCGACGACATGGTCAAGGCGCAACGCGCCGCGTTCGACGAAGGCAAGAACACCGTCGACCCGGTGCTGACCAACTTCAAGAGCAAGTACGCGGTCGACTGGAGTCCTTTCCTCAACAAGAAGTGGACCGATGCCGGCGACACCGCCATTCCGAGCTCGGAGTGGAAGCGCCTGGCGGAGAAGATCACGACCGTGCCGGCCGGCTTCACCGTGCATCCGCTGGTCAAGAAGGTGCTGGACGACCGTGCCGCCATGGGCCGCGGCGACATGAACGTCGACTGGGGCATGGGCGAGCACATGGCTTTCGCTTCGCTGGTCGCGAGCGGCTATCCGATTCGCCTTTCGGGTGAAGACTCGGGCCGCGGCACCTTCACGCACCGACACGCCGTGTTGCACGACCAGAACCGCGAAAAGTTCGACGTCGGCACCTACACGCCGCTGCAGAACGTGGCCGACAACCAGGCGCCGTTCCTGGTCATCGACTCGATCCTGTCGGAAGAAGCCGTGCTGGCTTTCGAATACGGCTACGCGTCGAACGACCCCAACACCTTCGTGATCTGGGAAGCGCAGTTCGGCGACTTCGCCAACGGTGCACAGGTCGTGATCGACCAGTTCATCGCGTCGGGCGAAGTGAAGTGGGGCCGCGTCAACGGCATCACGCTGATGCTGCCGCACGGCTACGAAGGCCAGGGTCCGGAGCACAGCTCGGCACGTCTCGAGCGCTTCATGCAGCTGTCGGCCGACACCAACATGCAGGTGGTGCAGCCCACGACCGCCAGCCAGATCTTCCACATCCTGCGTCGTCAGATGGTGCGCAACCTGCGCAAGCCGCTGATCATCATGACGCCCAAGTCGCTGCTGCGTAACAAGGACGCGACCTCGCCGTTGTCCGAGTTCACGAAGGGCGCCTTCCAGACCGTCATCCCCGACAGTCGCGACCTCAAGGCCGACAAGGTCAAGCGCGTGATCGCATGTTCTGGCAAGGTGTACTACGACCTGGCCAAGAAGCGCGAAGAGCGCGGTGCAGACGACGTCGCGATCCTCCGTGTCGAGCAGCTGTACCCGTTCCCGCACAAGGCGTTCGGTGCCGAGCTGAAGAAGTACCCGAATCTGGTCGACGTGGTCTGGGCGCAGGACGAGCCGCAAAACCAGGGCGCATGGTTCTTCGTGCAGCACTACATCCACGAGAACATGCACGACGGGCAAAAGCTCGGCTACTCCGGTCGTGCCGCTTCGGCATCGCCGGCGGTCGGGTATTCGCATCTCCATCAGGAACAACAAAAAGCGCTGGTCGACGGCGCGTTCGGCAAGCTCAAGGGCTTTGTGCTGACCAAATAACTAGAACCGAAAATTCAAAATGTCTATCGTAGAAGTCAAAGTCCCCCAGCTGTCCGAATCGGTGTCTGAAGCCACCATGCTCACCTGGAAGAAAAAAGCCGGTGATGCCGTTGCAGTCGATGAAATCCTGATCGAGATCGAGACCGACAAGGTCGTGCTCGAGGTGCCGGCACCTTCGGCCGGCGTGCTCACCGAGATCGTGCAGCCCGATGGTGCGACCGTCATCGCAGAGCAGCTGATCGCCAAGATCGACACCGAGGGCAAGGCCGGCGCTGCTGCCGCTGCGCCCGAGGCCCCGGCTGCCGCGGCTCCTGCTGCGGCACCTGCACCTGCTTCGGCTGCAGCCGCCGCAACGGGAGGCTCCAAGTCCGACG
>CAXTCC010000119.1:0-12406 GCA_964242015.1 uncultured Variovorax sp. | reverse complement strand
AACGACGTGCACTGCGTCAGCATCGAGCACAAGCTGGGCATCAAGGCCTCGCCGACCGCGGTGCTGCAGTACGGCGACCACGGCGGCGCCATCGGCTACATCGTCGGCCAGGAGAACCGCGGCCTCGAGTACATGTTCATCATGATGAACTCGGCGCGCTACGCCGTCGGCATGCAGGGCATCGCGATCGCCGAGCGCGCCTATCAACATGCAGTGGCGTATGCCAAGGATCGCGTGCAGAGCCGCCCGGTCGATGGCTCGATCAACGCCAGCGCGCCGATCATTCACCACCCCGACGTCAAGCGCATGCTGATGACGATGCGCGCCTACACCGAAGGATGCCGCGCGATGGCCAGCGTGGCCGCAGCCGCTTACGACGCGGCGCATCACCATCCGGATGCCGACGCGCGCAAGCAGAACACTGCGTTCTACGAATTCCTGGTGCCGCTGATCAAGGGCTACAGCACCGAGATGAGCCTGGAAGTCACTTCGCTCGGCGTGCAGGTGCATGGCGGCATGGGCTTCATCGAAGAGACCGGCGCCGCCCAGTACTACCGTGACGCCAAGATCCTGACGATCTACGAAGGCACGACGGCGATCCAGGCCAATGACCTGGTCGGCCGCAAGACGGCGCGCGACGGCGGCCAGACGGCCAAGGCCATCGCCGCGCAGATCGAGAAGACAGAAGCCGAACTGGCCCAGCGCGACAGCGCCGATGCGACTGCCGTGTTGAAGCGCCTGAAGGCCGCGCGTGAAGCCTTCGTCGAGGTCGTCGGCTTCGTTGCCGGCAACACCAAGGCCTCGCCGAATGCCGTGTTCTCCGGCAGCGTGCCGTACCTGATGCTGGCGGGCAACGTGATGGCCGGCTGGCAACTGGCCCGCTCGCTCATCGTCGCCGAAGATCTGGCGAAGGCCGGTACCGACGTGGCTTTTATGAAAGCCAAGATTGCCACCGCGCGCTTCTATGCCGAGCACATCCTGAACAAGGTGCCGGCGATTCGCGACAGCATCGTCGAAGGTGCGGAGAGCGTGACGGCACTGGCGCTCGAAGCGTTCTGAAATCTGTATTTCCGACCCTGATTCCAATAACTTCCAAAAGACAACAGACCATGTCGAAACTGCCTCCCGTCCTCGCGAACCTGCCGCTGCCGATCATCGGTTCGCCGTTGTTCATCATCAGCAACCCCAAGCTCGTCATCGCACAATGCAAGGCCGGCGTGGTCGGCTCGATGCCGGCGCTGAACGCGCGTCCGGCAGCGCAGTTGGAAGAGTGGCTGATCGAAATCACCGAAGAACTCGCGGCGTACAACAAGGCCAACCCGGACAAGCCGGCAGCGCCCTTCGCCATCAACCAGATCGTGCACAAGAGCAACGACCGGCTCGAGCACGACATGGAGATGGTCGTGAAGTACAAGGTGCCGATCGTCATCACCTCGCTCGGCGCGCGCACCGATGTCAACGACGCCATCCACAGCTACGGCGGCGTCGTGCTGCACGACATCATCAACAACAAGTTCGCCAAGAAGGCCATCGAGAAGGGCGCCGACGGCATCATCGCGGTGGCGGCGGGGGCGGGAGGACATGCGGGCGTGAAGAGCCCGTTCGCGCTCATCCAGGAAATCCGCCAGTGGTTCGACGGCCCGATCGCGTTGTCGGGTTCGATCGCGACCGGCGGCGCGGTGCTGGCGGCGCAGGCCATGGGCGCCGACTTCGCCTACATCGGCACCGCCTTCATCGCGACCGAAGAAGCGCGGGCCAGCGACGAATACAAGCAGGCGATCGTCGACGGCAGCTCCGACGACATCGTCTACTCCAACCTGTTCACGGGCGTGCATGGCAACTACCTGGCACCGAGCATCGTCGCGGCCGGCATGGACCCGGCCAACCTGCCCGAAGGCGATGTCAAGACGATGAACTTCGCAGCCGGCGATGGCAGCAAAGCCAAGGCCTGGAAAGACATCTGGGGCTCGGGTCAGGGCATCGGTGCAGTGACCGAAGTCGGCACCGCCGCCATGTTCATCGACAAGCTCAAGCGCGAGTACGCCGAGGCTCGGGCCCGCCTGGCGCTCTGACTCGGGGCGGTTGCGGCCGCCCGCGCGGTGAAGGCGCACGCATCGCAGGGCTTGCGGACCACAGGCCGGCACGCGCGCCGCGCTATCGTGAGGGCTCATGAACAAGCTGATCGAGGTCGGGCGCCGTGCCTGGCATGCCGCGACGACCACCACGCCCGGATTGCGCGTCATCCTGCTCGCCATCCGAAACTACATCCTCCACCAGAGTGCCAACCAGGCCGGCAGCCTGGCGTTCTCATCGGTGCTGGCCATGTTCCCGTTGTTGATCCTGATCTCGGCCGCGGCCGGCTTCGTGGGGCAACCCGGTGACGCAGCCGCTTTGGCAGGTCGCGTGATGGGCTATGCGCCTCAGGTGGTGCGCGACGCGTTGCAGCCTGTGATCGATCAGGTGCTGGCGCAGCGCAACCAGACCCTGTTGACCGTCGGCATTCTGGCAACGCTGTGGACCGCTTCGTCGGGCATGCAGGCCGTGCGCTCCGCGCTCAATCGCTCCTACGGCATCCAGCGTGGGCTTCCGTTCTGGAAGGCGCGCATCAAGGTCACGCTGTTCACGGTGATCGTGGGCTTCGGTATCCTGGCCGCGTTTAGTTCTGTGATCGTTATGCCGTACGTGTGGCAGCTATTGCAAAGCAACGTGGGCTTGGGCAAAGACACGCTCTGGCTGCACAACAGCGTGCGCTACGGTTCGGCCTTCGTGGCGCTCACCGTGCTGTACGCGTTGCTTTATGGCTGGTTGCCTGACATTCGGCAGCGCCTCTACACCGTGTTGCCCGGTGCGCTCGTGGGGGCGGCTTTGTGGGTGGCGGCTGCCGCCACTTTGTCTTACACGCTGCGCACCGTCGGCAAACTCGCCTTGCTGTACGGGAGCTTCGCTGGGGTGGTCGCGACGCTGGTGTTTCTGTACATCAGCGCGACGACCATGATCTTCGGTGCCGAGATCAACGGGGTGTTGCGCGACAAGAGCGAGCCGCCGCGAGACCGGCCTTCGACGCCGTAAGCGACCGAGGCTCATTTCGGTCATTGGCCTACTGGAACCAGGGCCGGGGCGCGGCAACACTGTGGCGGTGTCAAACCGCGAATCAGAAATCCGTCGTGCCCATGTCGTTGTCTCAGACCGGTAGTCCCACCTCATCCCACCGCTGGCAGTTCATTCGCGCCGGTGCTGTCGACCAGGTCATCTTCGCGAGCGGCGACGACATCCGCTGTCTGGATCAACTCGACCAGAAGCTGTGGGTCGCCCTGGCGTGCCCGACACGCGGCCTTCATTTCGACGAGCGAACGCTGGACCTCATCGACGTCGACAAGGACGGCCGCGTGCGCCCGCCTGAACTCATCGCTGCCTGCCAATGGGTGTGCGCACGCCTGCGTGATCCGCAAGTGCTTTTGTCGGAAAGCGACTGCCTGAATCTGAGCGATCTCGACACGAGCCGCGACGAGGGTGCCAAGCTTGCCCAGGAGGCACGCCGCATCCTCGAACTGCTCGGACGTCCCGATGCTGTCGCGTTGTCGCTCGCGGACATCACCGACCGCGGCGAATGGCTGGCGGCGATGCGTTTCAACGGCGATGGCGTCGTCACGCCCGCCACGGCCGAAGAGCCCGCGCTACGTTCGCTGATCGAGGAGGTCATGGCACGCCACGGCTCCGTGCCGGACCGCCACAAGCAGGCGCAAGGCGTCGACCGGCAACGGGTCGATGCGTTCTTCGCCGACGTGGTGTCGCTGCACGACTGGTACGCCGCCGAGCCCTTGGAGCAAATGCCGCTGGGCGCGAACACGCTGGCGGCAACCCAAGCCTACGACGCACTGCACGAAAAACTCGAAGACTACTTCGCCAGGGCGCGCGTCGCGGCGTTCGACGAGAAAGCACTCGACGCGCTGAATCCGTCGAAGGACACCTATCTGAATGCCGGTGGACAGCAGCTTTCGTTGTCGACAGCGGAGGTGGCGCAGCTGCCGCTCGCGCCGGTCACGGCTGCAGCCGTCGTGCCGTTGTCGGGACGCACGGTGAACCCAGCCTGGAGCGCGGCGCTCGCTGCCTTCCGGAAGGTGACTGTCGAGCCGCTGCTCGGGCCCCGCGACGTGTTGACCGAATCGGAGTGGCTGGACATCCGCCGGCGCTTGCAAGGGTGTGTCGAGTGGCTGGCGAAGCGACCGGACAACCCCGTGTCGTCGTTGTCCCGCGACCAGCTCGAAGCAGCCTTGCGTCAGCGAGAAGCGCTCTATCGATTGATCGAAGACGACACCGCGGCCGAATCGCACAACGCCATGCTCGTCGAGCTGGAGAAACTGGTGCGGCTGCGTCGCTACCTGGTGCCGTTGCTCAATAACTTCGTCTCGTTCTCGGCCTTCTATCGACGCGAGGGAGCGATCTTCCAGGCCGGCACGCTGTACATGGACGGGCGCAGCTGCGAGCTGACGGTGCATGTCGACGACACGGCCAAACATGCGGCGCTGGCGGGCCTGGCCAAGACCTGCCTGGCCTACTGCGACTGCGTGCGGCAAGGCCGCAAGACCAGCATCGTGGCGGCCTTTACCGCGGGCGACATCGACTTCCTGTTCGTCGGGCGCAACGGCGTTTTCTACGATCGGGATGGCGTGGATTGGGATGCGACGATCACCAAGCTGATCGAAAACCCGACCAGTGTGGCCCAGGCGTTCTTCGCACCGTACAAGAAGTTCGTTCGCGCCATCGAGGAACAGGTCGCCAAGCGCGCGGCGGCGAGCGAAGCGAACGCGCAGGGGTCGTTGCAATCCCTGGCGAGCAAGCTGACGACTGTCGGGCAAACCCCTGCGCCAGCGGGCGCCGCCCCGAACGTCGTGCCGACCGCCGGCCGTGCCACTGGCCGCATCGATGTCGGCACGGTGGCCGCGATCGGCGTTGCGCTGGGCAGCATCAGCGCCGTGGCGGTGGGCATCTTCGCGAAGTTCATCGACCTCGGCCAGTGGATACCGGTCGCCTTGCTCGGCATCGTCATCGCGATCTCGGGCCCCAGCATGTTGATCGCCTGGCTCAAGCTGCGCCAGCGCAGCCTCGGGCCGATCCTCGATGCGAGCGGATGGGCCATCAACGGCCGCATGAAAGTCAACGTGCGCCTGGGTGGCTTGCTGTCGCAGACCGCGCACGTTCCGCCCGGCACGGCGCGCGTGCTGCAAGACCCCGACCGCGACCGGCAGCATTGGACGGGCGCAATCGCGATCCTCGTCCTGGCGCTCGCGCTGGCCGTATTGGCCTGGCGCATGAACTGGCTCGATGCCAGGCTCCCGTCGGCACTTCAGCATCATTCGCGGAGCGCCGACGTTCCGACCGTTGCGATCCGGTAGCGCGTTCCGCAGACGAAAAAAAGGCCTTCCGAAGAAGGCCTTTTTCAATTGCGAGCGACTGGATCAGCGAACCCAATGGCACACGCGGTGATGGTGGCGGTCCACCTTGCAGACCTTGTGCGCACGATGAGGTGCTGCCGATGCGATGGTAGGTGCCAGGACGGCGAGGGCGGCGAATGCGACTGCGCTGGAAACGATGAACTGCTTGATCTTCATGGGGGTCTTTCTGGGTGAGGGGGAAACCGGTGTGCTGCGTTTGCGGCACTTGTCACAACGGATCATGCGGTCGTCCGGATGACCTGCCCAGGACGATCGGCATTCGACTTTACGACCGTGAACTAATTCCAAAGTCGCGTTGCTGCACCAAGACACGTACAAGCAGCCGGTCACCTGCTGCCGTCGGTCCTTTCGTTGACGCAGATCAACGGGGCTCCATGAAGCCGGTTGCATCGCGCCTGCCCAGCGGGCAACCTCGGGGCACCGGCTGGCGCTCACGGTGAAGCGTCGGTATGATTGACGAACTTTCAGTAATTACTGAAACTACACGAAGTTAGATACGATGAGATCCGCCCCGGCTTCGCTGCCTTCCGCCACCCTGGCGCCACCGCTGACGTCCCTCGCAGCGGCCGGCACGGGTGGCGTGCTGCAGGCGGTGGCGGCGCTGCTCTGGTTGCCGCAGGCGGCCTTGCTGGCGTGGGCGGTTCAAGGCCTTTCTCGGGCCGAGTCGATTTCCCCCGTGCTCGAGCCGGCGCTCGGCATCTTCGCGCTCGGCGTGCTGCGTGCGCTGCTGGACGCCTGGGGCACACGCACGCTCTTCGGCAAAGCACGCGCCCATCTGTCGGCCTTGCGCGCGCACGCTGCGGCGGGCCTGGCAAGCGGCTCACCGCTCGACTGCCGGCGGCCGGCTTCCGGTGCCGCGGCCAGCGTGATCGCCGAGCAGGCCGAAGCCCTCATGCCTTACTTCGTGCGCTACCAGCCGGTGCGGCTGCGCGTCGTGCTGGTGCCGTTGGTGATCCTCGTCGTGGTCGCGAGCCTCTCGTGGGTCGCTGCGCTGGTGCTGCTCGTCGCGGCGCCGTTGATCCCCGTCTTCATGGCACTCGTCGGCTGGCGCGCTCGCGCCGCCAGCGAGGCGCAGATGGTCGAGATGGGCGGCATGAACGCGTTCCTGCTCGACCGGCTTCGCGGCCTCGCCACCTTGCGCGCACTGGGCGCCGTCGACCTCACTGCACAGCGACTCGGCGACGCGGCGCAATCGTTGCGCCGCCGCACGATGGCCGTACTGCGCATCGCGTTCCTGTCGTCCGCGGTGCTCGAACTCTTCTCGGCGCTGGGCGTCGCGATGGTCGCCGCCTATGTCGGCTTCCACTTGCTGGGCACATTGAGTTTCGGCACATGGGGCGCGCCGCTCAGCCTGGGGCAGGGGCTCTTCGTGCTGTTGTTGGCGCCCGCGTTCTTCGAGCCGTTGCGAGAGCTGTCGGCGGTGTGGCACGACCGCGCGGCCGGCGAGGCGGCGTTGCAGGCGCTGACGGCGTTGGGTCACGGCACCGTGCGGTTGCCTGGCGCCGCGTTCGCCGATCGCAGGACGCCATTGCCGCATTCGTCGGCGTCGGTGGTCGTGCGCCACCTTCACTTCACGCACGCCGGCGAAGCGCCTTTGTTCGTCGACTTCCATCTGCGCGTTGCACCGGGTGAGCACATCGCTCTGATGGGTGACAGTGGTGCGGGCAAGACAGCGCTGTTGTCGTTGCTGGCGGGCCTGCTGCCGGCCGACAGCGGGGACATCGTCATCGGGGGTACGGTGCTGACCGACCGCAGCGTGGGCGCGCTGCGCCAGCGCATCGGCTGGATGGGCCAGCGCCCGCATGTATTCGCCGGGTCGGTGCAAGGCAATGTCGGCCTCGGTCGCGGCGGCGTGGATGCGGCGCAGATCGAAGCCGCGCTGGACTTCGCCGGCCTTGGCGATGTGGCGCAGGCTCGCCTGGGCGTGGCGCTGGGCGAGGGCGGTGGTGGACTTTCCGGCGGTGAGGCGGTGCGGCTGGCGCTGGCGCGCGTCGTGGTCAATGCGAACGCCGATCTGCTGCTCGTCGACGAACCGACTGCGCATCTCGACACCGAAACGGCCCTGCGCGTGACCGATGCGCTGATGGCACTGGCGCGCGGCAAGACGCTGATCGTCGCCACGCACGATCCTGTGCTGGCCGCGCGTCTCGATCGCGTGGTCTCTCTGGGCGCAGCCGATGCGTTCGAAGTGCGCGACGTCGTCAGGGAAGCGGCATGAGCATCGCTTCCACGGACCGCACCGTTCGCTCGGACCCGGCGCCGGATCGCACCCGCTGGAGCGAACTCCGGCCCGTGCTCCGCCCCTTCCTTCAGACGCAACCTCGCGCGTTGCTGGTCGGCGCGTTGCTCGCTGCGCTCACCGTGCTCATCGGCATGGGGCTGCTCGGCCTCTCCGGCTGGTTCATCACCGCGACGGCGCTGGCCGGTGCCAACGTCGCGACGGCTTTCATGTTCGACGTCTTCATGCCTTCCGCCGGCATTCGCTTGCTGGCGGTCGGCCGCACCGCATCGCGTTACGGCGAGCGGCTTATCACGCACGATGCGACCTTCGCGGTGCTTGCGGCCTTGCGCGTGCGCCTGTTCCGCGGCTGGGCGCGGGCCGGTGCCGCAAGCGAATTGCTGATGCGCCCGTCGCGTGTGCTGTTCCGGTTGACCTCGGACATCGATGCGCTCGAGTCGTTGTATCTGCGGCTGGCCGTGCCGGCGTTGGCCGCATTGGGCGCAGCGTTGCTGGCCGGCGTGGTTCTCGGCTTCATGAACATCGGCCTGGGCATCGCGCTGGCGGTGTGGCTGATCGCGAGTGGCTGGGGCATCGCCCTGGTCGTGGCGCGACGCGCGCAACGCCCATCGGTGCGGCGTGCGCATGCGATCGAGGTGCTGCGTGCGCGCGCTGGCGATCTGGTCGCCGGGCAGACCGATCTCGTCATGGCCGGCCGCATCGACGCGCAGCAGGCAGCGATCGCCGAGGCCGACCGGCGCCTTGCAGCGGCCGACCTTGCGCTGAACCGGCTCGAAGCGAACGCCGGCGCGGCGTACGGCATGGCCGGCACGATCAGCCTGGTCGCGGTGTTGCTGGCGGTCGGCGTGCTGGTCGGCGAAGGTCGCATCGGCGCACCGGGCGCGGCGCTCGCGCTGCTGGTCGCGCTCACTGCGGTCGAGCCCTTCGCTGCGATGCGCCGAGGTGCGCTCGACGCGGGACGTACATGGCTGGCCGTGCGGCGGCTGGCACCGCGCATGGCGCTGGACGATGCGCAGCCGGCGTCTTTGGTCTTATCCAACGCCGATGTCTTGCGAACGGGCGGCACCGCATTGCGCTTCGACGCCGTCACCGCAGCGCATTCCAGCGCCGGCGCTGCCGTGCTGCACGGCGTGTCGCTGCGCATCGACATCGGCGAGCGCGTGGCGCTGATCGGCCCCAGTGGTGCCGGCAAATCCACGCTGCTCGCCATCGCAGCCGGCGAGCTGATGCCGCGCACCGGCACCGCGACCGCATTGCCTTCTTGCCTGCTTACTCAACGCACAGAACTCTTTCAGGACAGCCTGCGCGACAACCTGCGCCTCGCCGATCCCTCGGCCGACGACGCGCGCCTGTGGCGCGCGCTCGAAGCTGCCGGCCTGGCGCACGACATTCGTGCCTCGGCTGCCGGCCTGGACACGCGGCTCGGCGAGGGCGGCCTCGGCCTGTCCGGCGGTCAATCACGCCGCCTCGCGCTCGCGCGACTGTTGCTGCGCCCCACCGACTTCTGGCTGCTCGACGAACCGACCGAAGCGCTCGACACCGAGGTCGCACACGACGTGTTGCAGCGCCTCGCGGAACACGCCGGACAGCGCACCGTGCTCATCGCCACGCACCTGCGCCGGGAGGCGGCGCTGGCCGATCGACTGGTCCGCATCGAAGCCGGCCGCGTCGTCGCCGACCTGCGCCGCGGCACCCCCGCCTTCGACACGGCGCTGCGTGCGCTGCGTCCTGACTGATCAGAAATAGAGAAGAAAGAGAGAAGGAAAACCCATGGACTTCGACATCGTTGCACTGTCGCGATTGCAGTTCGCCGCCACGGCGCTGTATCACTTTTTGTTCGTACCGCTCACGCTCGGGCTGTCGATCATCCTGGCCATCATGGAGACCGTCTACGTGATGACGGGCCGCGTGATCTGGCGCGACATGACCAAGTTCTGGGGCGTGCTGTTCGGCATCAACTTCGCGATGGGCGTCGCGACCGGCGTGGTCATGGAGTTCCAGTTCGGCATGAACTGGAGCTACTACAGCCACTACGTCGGCGACATCTTCGGCGCGCCGCTCGCCATCGAAGGGCTGATGGCGTTCTTCCTCGAAGCGACCTTCGTCGGCCTGTTCTTCTTCGGCTGGGACAAGCTCTCCAAAGTCGGTCATCTGGTCACGACCTGGGCTGTCGCCATCGGCTCCAACTTCTCGGCGCTGTGGATCCTGATCGCCAACGGCTGGATGCAGAACCCGGTCGGCGCGGCCTTCAACCCGCAGACCATGCGCATGGAAGTGGTCGACTTCTTCGCGGTGCTGACCAACCCGGTGGCGCAGGCCAAGTTCGTGCACACGGTGTCGGCCGGCTACATCTGCGCCTCCGTGTTCGTGCTCGGCGTGTCGGCCTGGTATCTGCTCAAAGGGCGCCACATCGAGCTCGCCAAGCGATCGATGACAGTCGCCGCCTCCTTCGGTCTGGCCGCATCGCTGTCGGTCGTCGTGCTGGGCGACGAGAGCGGCTACCTGTCGAGCGAACACCAGAAGATGAAGCTCGCGGCCATCGAAGGCATGTGGGAGACCAAACCTGCGCCCGCCGCCTTCACCGTCTTCGGCTTCCCCGATCAAGAAACCCGCGAGACGCACTACGCGCTGCACATTCCGGCGGTGATGGGCCTCATCGGCACACGCTCGCTCGACACCGTGATCCCCGGCATCGACGAACTGGTGAAGCGCGCCGAGGTCCGCATTCGCGAAGGCATCAAGGCCTACGACGCGTTGCAGCAGATCCGCGCAGCGGGCAGCACACAGACCGTATCGCAAGGCGTGCGCGACACCTTCGAGAACAACGCGCCCGAGCTCGGCTATGCACTGCTGCTCAAGCGCTATGTCGACGACCCGCGCCAAGCCACCGACGCGCAGATTTCCAAGGCGGCATGGGACACCGTGCCGCAGGTGCTGCCGCTGTTCTGGCTGTTCCGCATCATGGTCGGCATCGGCATGCTGCTGATCGCGTTGACCGCGACCTTCTTCGTGCTGTCGGCGCGCCGCAAGCTGGGCGACTACCACTGGCTGCTGCGCGTCGCGGTGTGGTCGATTCCGCTGCCGTGGATCGCCATCGAGGCCGGCTGGCTGGTGGCGGAGTTCGGGCGTCAACCGTGGGTCATCGAAGGCGTGCTGCCGACGGCGGTCGCGGTGTCGAACCTGGGCGTGAAGACCTTGCTGCTCACCATCTTCGGTTTCATCGCGCTCTACACGGTGCTGCTGGTCATCGAGGTCAAGCTGATGCTCAAGGCCATCCGCAAGGGGCCGGAGCACGAGCACGCACCCGACGTCGGTGAATCGCATCAGCGCATCGTGCCGGCCGCGCATCTTCCCCTTGCCACCGCGGAGTAAAAAATGACGCTGACCCAACTCATCGACTACGACACGCTGCGCCTGATCTGGTGGGCACTCATCGGCGTGCTGCTCATCGGCTTTGCCGTCACCGACGGCTTCGACCTCGGCACCGGCATGCTGTTGCCCTTCGTCGGGCGCAACGACCTGGAGCGCCGCGTCGTCATCAACAGCGTCGGCCCGGTATGGGAGGGCAACCAGGTGTGGCTGATCCTCGGCGGCGGCGCGATCTTCGCGGCCTGGCCGCAGCTCTACGCGGTGTCGTTCTCGGGCTTCTACCTGGCGATGTTCGTGATTCTTTCAGCGCTCATCCTGCGGCCGGTAGCCTTTAAATTTCGCAGCAAGCGCGAAGAGCCGGCGTGGCGCGCGCGCTGGGACTGGGTGCTGTTCTTCAGTGGCACGGTGCCGGCGTTGATCTTCGGCGTAGCGATCGGCAACGTGCTGCAGGGCGTGCCGTTCCGGTTCTCCGACGACATGCACATCCTGTACGACGGCACCTTCTTCGGCTTGCTGAATCCGTTCGCGCTGTTGTGCGGTCTGGTGTCGGTGGCGATGCTCGTCACGCACGGTGCCGCGTGGCTCACGCTCAAGACCTCGGGCGCTGTATCCGAGCGTGCGCGCCTGTACGGCATGGTGTCGGCGCTGGCGACCATCGCGCTCTATGCGCTGGCCGGCATCCTGCTGGCGTCGTTCATCGGCGGCTACCGGATCACCAGCGTGCTCGATACCGTCGGGCCATCGAATCCGATGCTGAAGACGGCTGAACTGCATGCGGCCGCATGGCTCGTCAACTACACGGCGCATCCGTGGACCATGCTCGCGCCGCTGGCTGGCTTCATCGGCGCGGCAGGGGCCCTCGCCGGCCTCGCGTTGCGCCGACCGGTGCTGGCACTGCTGACCGCTGCGTTGGCCATCGCCGGCATCATCGCCAGCGTCGGCGCATCGATGTTCCCGTTCATCCTGCCGTCGTCGATCGACCCGCGCGCGAGTCTCACGGTGTGGGATTCGTCGTCGAGCCACATGACGCTTTTCATCATGCTGGTCGTGACCTGCATTTTCATTCCCATCATCGTGGCGTACACGACCTGGGTCTATCACGTGCTCTGGGGCAAGGTCGACGAAGCCGCGATCCGCCAAGAGACCGGCCACGCCTACTGACCCGATTCGAGGAACAAAACGATGTGGTACTTCTCCTGGATTCTCGGACTGCCCCTGGCAGCCGCTTTCGCCGTGCTCAATGCCATGTGGTACGAGCTCATGGACGACGACGCCATTCGTCGCGAAAAGCTCGATACGCCGGAGCCTTCGCACAATCAGGAGCGGCTTTAGGCGCAGCCGAGGG
>CAXTCC010000118.1:6580-12423 GCA_964242015.1 uncultured Variovorax sp. | reverse complement strand
GGTCGGCGATCGCATACACCGCGGCGATTTCCATCTCGTCGGTGATCGTCGTCGCACCGCAATCGAGCGCGCCGCGAAAGATGTACGGGAAGCACAGGACGTTGTTGACCTGGTTCGGGTAGTCCGTGCGGCCGGTCGCCATGATCACGTCGCCGCGCACCGCGTGCGCATCTTCGGGCGCAATCTCGGGGTTCGGGTTGGCCAGCGCGAAGATCACTGGGCGCGGTCCCATCTTGGCGACCATGGCTGGTTTGAGCACGCCGCCGGCCGAGAGGCCCAGGAACACATCGGCGCCCTCAATCACCTCGGACAGCGAGCGCGCCGTGGTGTTCTGCATGTACTGCCGCTTGTCGTCGTCCATCAGCTCTTCACGGCCCTCGTAGACCACGCCTGCGAGGTCGGTCACGTAGACGTTCTCGCGCTTCAGGCCGACCTTGAGCAGCAGGTTCAAGCATGCCAGCGCCGCAGCACCGGCGCCGGAGGTGACCAGCTTGACCTGCGCGATGTCTTTGCCCGCGACCTTCAGGCCGTTGACCATCGCCGCCGCCACCGTGATGGCAGTGCCGTGCTGGTCGTCGTGGAACACCGGAATCTTCATCCGCTTGCGCAGTTCGCGCTCGACGTAGAAGCAGTCCGGCGCCTTGATGTCTTCGAGGTTGATGGCGCCGAAGGTCGGTTCCAGCGACGCGATGATCTCGACCAGCTTGGCCGGGTCTTTCTCGTCGATCTCGATGTCGAACACGTCGACGCCAGCGAACTTCTTGAAGAGCACGCCTTTGCCTTCCATCACCGGTTTCGACGCCAGCGCGCCGATGTCGCCGAGGCCCAGTACCGCGGTGCCGTTGGTGATCACGCCGACGAGATTGCCGCGCGAGGTGTACTTGAAGGCGTTGAGCGGGTCCTTGACGATCTCTTCGCACGGCGCCGCGACCCCGGGCGAGTAAGCCAGCGACAGGTCGCGCTGGTTGACCATTTGCTTGGTCGCCGCGATGGCGATCTTGCCGGGCACCGGGAACTCGTGGTACTCCAGTGCGGCGCGTCGCAACTCGGCGCGTTTGTCCTCGGCAGAAGGCGCGGACGGGTTGGCGGGGGTCGATTCGAACATGGGCCTTGGCTCCTTGGGCTGCGCAGCAAATCGCGCTTCTTCTGGGGGCGCCGATTGTAGACCTCGACCTCTGCGGACATAGGCCGCATGGCAGAGCCGGGCGCGCCCGAAATCCGTGTGGCACGGCAGGGCGATGTGGCAATATCCCCAGCTCAAAAACCACCCCGGCATATCCCGGACGAGGAGCGACCATGGCGCTGATGGATTTCATCAAGAAACAGTTCATCGACATCATCCAGTGGACCGAGTCCGGCGACGGCACGCTGGCCTGGCGCTTCCCGATGGCGGAGATGGAAATCCAGAACGGCGGCTCGCTCACCGTGCGCGAATCGCAGGTCGCGCTGTTCGTGAACGAAGGCAAGGTCGCCGACGTCTTCGGCCCGGGCATGTACAAGCTCACGACGCAAACGCTGCCGGTGCTCACGTACCTGAAGAACTGGGACAAGCTCTTCGAGTCCCCCTTCAAGAGCGACGTGTACTTCTTCAGCACGCGGCAGCAGATCGACCAGAAGTGGGGCACGCCGCAACCCATCACGATCCGGGACAAGGACTTCGGCGCAGTGCGCCTGCGCGCCTTCGGCAACTACAGCTACCGCATCGCCGACCCCAAGCTCTTCTACAACGAGATCTCGGGCACGCGCGACATCTACAGCGTGACCGACCTCGACGGCCAGCTGCGCGGCATCGTGCTGCAGAACATCAGCAACGCGATCGCCTCCAGCGGCGTGCCGTTCCTCGATCTGGCGGCCAACCAGATCAGCTTTGCGCAAGCATTGGCGGCGCAGCTGGTGCCGGAGTTCGAGAAGATCGGCATCAAGCTCGAGAACATCACGGTGCAGAACGTGTCGCTGCCCGAAGAGCTGCAGAAGATCCTCGACCAGAAGATCGGCATGGGCATGGTCGGCAACGACATGGGCAAGTTCATGCAGTACCAGACGGCGCAGGCGATTCCGAAGTTCGCCGAAGGCGCGGCCAATGGCGGCGGCATCGCAGGCGATGCGATGGGACTCGGCGCCGGTGTCGCGCTCGGCCAGGTGATGGCGCAGAACCTGGCGCAAGGCTTGAACCCGAACAACAACGCTGCTGCCGCCGCGACGGCTGCAGCGGCGCAGCCGTCGGTTGCGGTCGTGAGTCCGGCGGATGTCATGACCACGCTCGAAAAGCTCGGTGAACTCAAGACCAAGGGCATCCTGACGCAGGAAGAGTTCGATGCCAAGAAGGCCGACCTTCTCAAGAAATTGGTCTAACCCCCGAGGCTTGCGCACTTCGTGTCGCTTCTCTTTCCCCCTTGCAGGGGGCGATGCCTGCACGGCTTAGCACTCCTGACGTTTTGCCGTGGCTGACGATACCGGCAGCCAGCGCTATTACCGTGCGCCTTGCCCGGGCTGCGGTGCGCCGGTCGAGTTTCGGTCGGCGCAGTCGACGTTCGCGGTTTGCCCTTATTGCCAGAGCACGGTCGTGCGACAGGGCGACACGCTGGCGCGCATCGGCAAGATGGCCGAGCTGTTCGACGACTTCAGCCCGCTGCAGCTCTTTGCCGCAGGCCGCATCCAGGACAAGCCTTTCACGCTCGTTGGTCGCCTGCAGTACGCCTATGAAGGCGGTCGCTGGACCGAGTGGATCGCGCAACTCGACGGCGATCGCACCGGCACGCTGAGCGAGGACAACGGCGCTTACGTCTTCACGCTGCCCTATGCGCTGAAGCAGCTGGCGCCGCCGGCCGGCGCGCTGGTGGTCGGCGCGACCACCGCGTTCGACGGACAGAACTACACGGTCGCATCGAACCAGCAAGTGACGTTGGTGTCGGCGCAAGGCGAGCTGCCCAAGCTGCCCGATCTCGGCAAGCCGTTCGCGGTGGTCGAGCTGCGCAACGACAAGGGCCTGGTGCTGAGCCTCGACTACGGCAGCGCGCCGCCTGCGGCCAGCCTCGGGCGATCGGTGCGGCTCGAAGACCTTCAGCTCACCGGCCTGCGCGACGAGTCGGGCAAGGAAGAAAAGGGTCGCAGCTTCAATTGCCCCAACTGCGGCGCGCCGGTCACCGTCAACTTCGCCGACAGCAAGACCATCACCTGCCGTGCGTGCAACAGCATCATCGACCTGACGCAGGGCATCGGCGGCGAACTGAAGCACGCCGAGCAAGACGAGCCGGTGCGCCCGCTTATCGCGCTCGGTGCGCTCGGGCAACTGCAGGGCGTGGCTTGGCAAGTGGTCGGCTTTCAGCATCGGATGGGGCAGGAGCCGGGCGACGACGAGCAGTTCGGTTGGGACGAATACCTGCTCTACAACAAGAAGCGCGGCTTCAGCTTTCTGGTCGATGCGACCGATGGCTGGAGCATGGTGCAGCCGACCACCGGCGCGCCGACGATGGCCGAGAACGGCTCGGCCGCGACCTACCTTGGCAAGCGCTTTCAGCAGCAATACGCCTACAACGCCGAGACCACCTACGTCGCCGGCGAGTTCTACTGGAAGGTCGAGCGTGGGCAGAAGACCTTCAACCGCGACTTCGCGGCTGGTGCCACGCTGCTGTCGATGGAGCGATCGGCCAACGAGCTGACCTGGTCGTCGGGCAGCAAGATCGACAGTGTGGCAGTGGCCGCTGCGTTCAAGCTCGACGCGAAGAAAGACATGTTCAAGCGCAGCGACGTGCTGCCGGTGAGCGCTGCTTTGGGATCGAGCCTGGGGTGCGGCACCATCATCCTCATCGTGGTGGTAATCATCGTCTTGTTGATCATCCTGAGTACCTGCAGCAGCTCGTCGGGCGGCAGCGGCTCTCGCAGTTCCGGTGGCTCGTTCGGCGGCTACTCCAGCGGCGGCGGGCACAAATGACTTTGGCGGCTTTGATTTTTTCCGGAGGTCCTCATCATGGGATTTGAATCGTTGAAACCGGGCGTGATCCTCGGATCGCTCGTCTACGCCATCATCGGCGTGGTGATCTTCTGGCTGTGCTTCGTCATCATCGACAAGCTCACGCCGTACGACCTGTGGCACGAGATCGTCGAGAAACACAACGTGGCTTTGGGCATGGTGGTCGCTGCCATGAGCCTCGGGATCTGCATCATCGTCGCCGCAGCGATTCATTGACCGACAGTGCGTTGAGCGGATCTCGCGCACCAGGTCCGCAACCCGTCGAGATCGCGCTGCTCGCCAGCGTTTTCGTCGTCGCGGCCTGCGGGCTGGTGTACGAGCTGAGTGCGGCGGCGCTGAGCTCCTATTTGCTCGGCGACTCGGTGCTGCAGTTCAGCACCATCATCGGCACCTATCTTTTCGCCATGGGCGTGGGCTCCTGGCTCTCTCGTTATTTCGATCGGCAGTTGCCCGCGCATTTCTTGCGCATCGAGCTGCTGGTGGCCGTTGTCGGCGGCTCGCTCCCGGCCATCCTGTTTCTCGCGAACGCTTACCTGCCGGGCTCGTTCAGGCTGCTGCTTTATGGATTGGTGATGGCGGTCGGCACGCTGGTCGGGCTGGAGATCCCGCTGGTGATGCGCATCCTTCGGCGCAACGTGCAGCTGAAGGATCTGGTGTCGCAGGTGCTGACCTTCGACTACCTCGGCGCCCTCGCGGTATCGATCGCCTTTCCGCTGCTGCTGGTGCCGCAGCTCGGCATGATCCGCACCGGCTTGCTGTTCGGTTTCATGAACGCGGCGGTGGCAGTGTGGGCACTCTGGCTGTTCCGCCACGAGCTGCGCCGCGTCGGTGCGCACGCGGCGGCATGCGCGTTGGCGCTGATCGCGATCGGCACGGCCTTCGTGTTCGCCAACCACATCACCACGCTGGCCGAAGACAAGTTCTATCAAGACCGTATCGTGTTCAGCGCGACCTCGCCGTATCAGCGCATCGTGGTGACGCGCGGCCTGCTCGGGCATCGCCTGTTCCTGAACGGCAACCTCCAGTTCGCCGAGCGCGACGAGTACCGCTATCACGAGGCGTTGGTGCATCCGGTGATGGCGGCGCAGGGCGCACCCAAACGCGTCGCCGTGCTGGGCGGCGGCGACGGCATGGCGGTGCGAGAAATCTTGAAGTACCCGTCGGTCGAACAGGTGACATTGGTCGAGCTCGACCCGAACATGACCAAGCTCTTCACCGACCATGAAACGCTGGCGGCGCTCAATGGGAGTTCGCTGAAATCGCCCAAGGTGAAGATCGTCAACACCGATGCCTTTCAGTGGCTGCAGCAACCCGGCGACATGTTCGATGTCATCGTCGTCGACTTCCCCGACCCGACCAACTTCGCCATCGGCAAGCTCTACACCAACAGCTTCTACGCGCTGCTCGAAAAGCGTCTTTCGGCCAGCGGCTACGCGGTGATCCAGACCACGTCGCCGCTGGTGGCGCGCAAGAGCTTCTGGACCGTCGCGACGACCATCGAATCGGTCGGGCTCACGGCCACGCCGTATCACGTGCATGTGCCCAGCTTCGGTGAGTGGGGCTTCATCATCGCGAGCCGTCGACCTTGGCGCGCACCTGATGCGTTGCCCGGCGGTCTGCGGTTTCTATCTGCGGCGACGCTGCCGCTGATGTTCGACTTTCCGCTCGACATGGCGCGAGTGCCAACCGAGATCAATCGCCTGTCGAACCAGACGCTGGTCACTACCTACGAGCAGGAGTGGGGCAAGGTGGTCGCGCATTGAAGCGCCGGGAATTCATTGCCGCGACGGCGGCGGCAACGGCTGGCGCCCTGGGGCTCGCGGGCTGCGACGCGCCGCAGACGATCGAGGGTGGCTTCACCGGTATCGACGTA
>CAXTCC010000118.1:0-6480 GCA_964242015.1 uncultured Variovorax sp. | reverse complement strand
CCGCTGGGAATACGACGAGCGCAACCTGTGCCACAGCCCGCAAGAGCGCTTGTTCTTCCAAGGCGAATGGCAGGAAGGCTTGCTGCCGGTGCACGGCGTGAGTGCGTCGACGCTCGCGCAGTACCGACGCTTTGCCAAGCGCATCGAGGCGCTACAACGCGAGACGCGCTTCGTCATCCCGATGGCGAAGATCACAGCGACACCCGAGATGCTGGCGCTCGACGCGGTGACCTTCGCAGCGTGGCTCGACCGCGAAGGCCTCGACGATGCGCATCTGCGCTGGTACCTCGACTACTGCTGCCGCGACGACTATGGCGCCGGCCTCGCCCATGTCTCGGCCTGGGCCGGCATCCATTACTTCGCGAGCCGCCATGGTTTCCATGCACCGGGCGACGACGGCGGCGAGCGCGACGCCGTGCTGACCTGGCCCGAAGGCAACGCCTGGCTCGCGCGCCGCATGGCCGCGCCGCTTGGCGACCGGGTCAAGGCGGCGCATGCAGTGACGCGCATCGCCGAAACGCGGTCCGGCGTCGAGGTCGATGCCTTCGATGTTGCGACCAAAACGATGGTGCGATGGGAGGCCGAGCGCTGCATCGTCGCGCTGCCTGTGTTCATCGCGGCACGTGTGGTCGAGAACCCGCCCGCGGTGCTTCGCAATGCGGCTGCCCACGTGCGCTACGCACCCTGGCTCGTCGCCAACGTGCATCTGCGCGCGCCGCTCGCGGACAACGGCAAAGGCGCTGCGCCAAGCTGGGACAACCTGGTCTATGGCACACGCGGGCTGGGTTATGTCGATGCGCGCCATCAGGCACTCGACCCGACGCCCGCACCGACGGTGCTGAGCTGGTATCGCCCGCTGGGGCCGAGTGCGAACGATATCGAAAGCAGCAACGGCGATGGCCGCAAGCTGTTGCTAGAGCGCCCGTGGGCCGGCTGGCGCGACGACCTGCTGGCAGAACTGTCGGTGCCGCACCCGGACCTGCCTTCGCTCGCAACGCGCATCGACATCACGCGTTACGGCCATGCCATGGCGATGCCGACACCAGGCCTGTTGAACGAGTTAGGTGCCGGCGAAAAACGAGAGCGCATCACCAGCGGCCGACTGGCCTTTGCGCACGCCGACTGGTCGGGCTATTCGATCTTCGAAGAGGCCTTCACGCGCGGCCACTTCGCAGGCCTTGCAACCTGAAAACGCCGATCGCGTTCAACGCATCAATGCTTCGATCTCATCGCCTTTGACCGGCACGCCGCGCGAGATCAGCTCGCACCCCGTCGCGGTCACGATCGCGTCGTCCTCGATGCGAATGCCGATGTTGTGGAACTGCTCGGGCACGCCTTCGCCCGGCCGTACGTAGATGCCGGGCTCGATGGTCAGCACCATGCCGGGATGCAGGATGCGGCTCGGCCGGTTCTTGATGATTTCGTTCGACAGCGGGTCTTTGCGCTCGCTGACTTCGCCGACCTGCGTGGGCTCGACGTAGCTGCCGCTGTCGTGCACGTCCATGCCGAGCCAGTGGCTGGTGCGGTGCATGTAGAAGGGAAAGTAGGCGCGCTTTTCGATCACGTCGTCGACGTGGCCGACCTTGTTGGCATCGAGCAGTCCAAGATCGAGCATGCCTTGCGCGAGCACCTTCACGGTTGCCTCGTGCGGGTCGTTGAAGCGGTTGCCGGCCTTGGTTGCTGCCACGGCGGCGTCCTGGCTCGCCAGCACCAGGTCGTACAGCGCGCGCTGCGGGCCGGTGAATATGCCATTGGCCGGAAAGGTGCGGGTGATGTCGCTGGCATAGCCGTCGAGCTCGCAGCCGGCATCGATCAGCACCAGCTCGCCGGCATGCACCGGCGCCACGTCGGCTCGGTAGTGCAGCACGCAGGCATTGGCACCGGCGGCCACGATCGAGCCGTACGCCGGGTACTGCGAACCGCCGAGCCGGAACTCGTGCAGCAGCTCGGCATCGAGGTGGTACTCGCGCACATCCTTGCCGTCGCGCAACATGCGGGCGCTGAGCTGCATCGCGCGGATGTGGGCACGCGCGCTGATCTGCGCCGCGCGGCGCATCACGTCTTGTTCGTGTGCATCTTTCACCAGCCGCATCTCGTCGAGCGGTCCGCACAGGTCGCGTTGTTCTTCAGGGCACAGGGCGCCGAACCGCACGCGCGCACGCACCGATTGCAGCCAGCCGTCGACGCGTGTTTCGAGACCCTTGTGCGTCGCGAACGGATACCAGACGGTCGACTTGTTTTCCAGCAGCTTGGGCAGCTTGGCGTCGAGGTCCGAAACCGAGAAAGCCTCATCGATGCCGAGCGCGGCCGGCGCGGCGTCGGGGCCGAGTCGGTAGCCGTCCCAGATCTCGCGTTCCAGGTCTTTGGGCGCGCTGAACAGCGTTGCGCGACCGTCGCCAGCCAGCAGCAGCCAGGCATTGGGTTCGGTGAAGCCGGTGAGGTAATAGAAGTAGCTGTCGTGCCGAAAGAGGAAGTCGCTGTCTCGGTTGCGCTGCCGCTCGGGAGCGGTCGGAATGATGGCAATGCCGTCGCGGCCGAGCTGGGCGGCGAGGCGGGCGCGGCGGCCGGCGTAGATCGATGTGTCTGTCATGGCGTGTCTTTCGTCATCTCGTGGGGTCGGCAGTTCAAGTCAGCAGTTCACTTGGCGATGCGATTTCAGCGATTCAAAAGCGCGAGTCGCTCAGGCGTGCCGACGTCGGTCCACGGGCCGGTGTAGAGCTCGGCGCTCACCTGGTCATTGTCCATCGCGGCACGCAGGATCGGGGCCAGTGGGGCTTTGACGCCGGCCGGGTTGCCGAAGGGGATGTCGCAGTACGGCGGCGCGAAGAGGGCGGCCCGGTACAGGGCGATGGTCGAGAAGGTGTACGTGGTCCCTTGGCCGACGGCCCGGCTCAGCGCGCGGCCGTCGGGTGCGATGCCGAAGTCGCCCTTCGGGTTGTGCGCTGGGTTCGGCACCAGCCACAGATGCGCGAGCTTGTCGCTGGCAACGAACCGATCGAACGCCTGCCGGGTGAACGCGAACTCCGGCGCGAAGACGTCGCCGGCGGCCACCCAGAACACGTCGCCCAACAGCGGCAGCGCACGCACAATGCCGCCGGCGGTTTCCAGCGCGCCGCCGAAGTCGCGGCCCTCGTCGGAATAGGCGATCGACGCAGTGCCGATGCCTTCGAACGCGGGCCGCGATCCGAAGCGTTGCGCAATCTGATCGCCGAGCCAGTCGGTGTTGACCACCACGTTGCAAAAGCCCGCACGCGTCATCGCCTCGATCGGCCACTGCATCAACGGTTTGCCATGCACCTCGAGCAACGGCTTGGGCGTGTGATCGGTCAAAGGCCGCATGCGCTCGCCACGGCCCGCGGCCAGGACCATCGCGGTCGCTTTCGACGCGACGTCTGCTTGCGGGCTTTTGGTTGCGTTGTTCAAGAGGACAGCGCCACGACTTCGCCGCGTTGCAGCGCGTGGCGTTCGACATGGCGCGGCGCCAGCAACGTGACCAGCGCGTTCAGCAGTGCATGCGCCTTGGCCGAATGGTCGCCGCCGAAATTGCAGACATACACATCGAGGGTCACCGCGCGCTGCTCGGGCCAAGTGTGAAGACACAGGTGCGATTCGGCCAGCAGCAGGGTGGCCGTCACGCCGCCCGGACCGTGCTCGGTGGACGGAAAGGTGTGGAACAACTTGGCAACGCATTGAAGTCCCGATGCCTCGACGACCTCGACGCAGGCCGCACCGAGCGCCTCGGCGTCGAGCAGCCAGTGTGCGTCGCACTGGCAATCGTGGAGGTCGGCGGTGAGGTGCAAGCCCTGCATGGGCATGAATGTAGCGCGACAAGGGATAGCGGCTGTTCGACAGACCATTTGTGCAATCCGTCACAAGGCGCTGTGCTGGATGTTCTGTCCGTTGCATCGAGCATGACCTGACCACGCGCACCTCCCATAATCCGACGCAATAGCCCCATCCATGGGGCATCGCTTCAGGGAGAAGTCTCATGTCCGCATTCAGCGGTGCGCCGTCGCGCACGCTCGAAATCAGCAGCCCGGCCATTCCGGTCGTCCTGGGTCGGCCCGCGCTGGAGCCCGTACGGCTCAGCGGCCGTGAAGGCGTCAACAGCCTCTTCGAATACGAGCTGTTGCTCAAGACGCCCGATACGCTGAACTTCGCGCTGACGGCCGCCGCCGATTTCGACCTGGATGAATTCATCGGCCGTGAGCTCGGTTGTTCGATTCAGCTCGACGGCATGGGCCAGTTCCAGATGGGTCAAGTCGGCGCTAGCGTCGATGGCGTAGGCGCCGGCATCCGTCAGATCAATGGGCTCATCACCGATGCCTGCCTGTGGGGCGAAGAGGGCCGCCACGTGCAGTACAAGCTCACGCTGCGTCCGTGGCTGCACCTGGCGACCCTGAGCACAGACTGCAAGATCTATCAGGACAAGAGCGTCGTCCAGATCCTCGACGAGCTGCTTGCCGACTACGCTTTCCCGGTCGACAAGCGCTTGATCGATATCTATCCGGCCCGCGACTACCAAACGCAATACAACGAAAGCGACTTCGACTTCTTCAGTCGTCTGTGCCAGGAGTGGGGCATCAGCTACCACTTCGAGCACCGCGATGGCAGTCATCGGCTGGTTCTCTCGGATGCGATGGGTGCTTATCGCCAGAACGACAGCGCGGCATATCAAGTCGTTGAATACCACGCTCCGGGCTGGAAGACCGATGCCGAATACCTGCACAGCTTCGTCCCATCGAATCATCTGACGAGCGGCCGTTATGCAGCCCGTGACTACGACTACACGCGCCCTCGAGCCGACCTGTCGACCAGCCGCAAAGACCCCCGTCCCACAGGCCAGGCCGAGCACGAGGTCTATCAGTGGCACAGCGGTCTGTCGGGCGCCGCCGGAAGTCACTACGCGCAGCCGCGCGCCGGCAGCGGCACGCCCAACGATCCAGCAGAAGAAGGCCGCCATCTGGCGTTGCTGCGCATGGAGGCGTTGCGAGCGCACGGCGCGCGTGCCGAGGCCACCGGCAATCTGCGTGGCATGGTTCCCGGCTGCACCTTTCGGCTGCAGAAACACCCGAGGCAGACTGCGAACATCGAGTACCTCATCCTCGACACCCGCCTGCTCATCGAAGATGTCGCGCAAGACAGTCAAACGAAAGATACGGCCAGCGATCGCAAGCAGCAGTGGAAGATCGAGGTCGATCTCACGGTGCATCCGACCACCGAACCGCTGCGTCCCGTGCTTGCGCAGCCCAAGCCGTTTACCAACGGTCCGCACATCGCGTTGGTCGTTGGACCGCCGGGCGAGAACCTCTGGACCGACGACCTAGGGCGCATCAAGGTGCAGTTCCCCTGGGACCGTATCGGCCAGAGAAACCAGAACAGCACCTGCTGGCTGCGCGTCAGTTCACCCTGGGCCGGCAATCAACTCGGCGGCATGCACGTGCCGCGCATCGGGCAGGAAGTGGTAGTGAGCTTCATTGGTTGCGACCCGGATCTGCCGATCTGCACGGGGCGCCTGCACAACCAGATGAACCTGCCGCCGTGGGAGCTGCCGCAACAAGGCGCCCTCAGCGGATTCCGGTCACGTGAGTTGACCAGGGACGGCGGCAACAGCGCGGCTGGGCGTTCCAACCATCTGGTGATGGACGACACGGCAGGCAATATCCAGGCGCAACTCAAGAGCGACCATCAATCCAGTTCGTTGAGCCTCGGCTTTATCACGCGCATCGAAGACAACCGCGGGCGCAGGGATGCGCGGGGTGAAGGCGCGGAGCTTCGCACCGACGGGCACGGGGTTTTGCGCGCGCAAGACGGTTTGCTCATCACGACCGAGACGCGCCAGGATGCAGCCAGGCACGCCAAGGACATGGGCGAAACCGTCGCGCGTCTGGTAACAGCGCAAGCCCAGCATGAAGGCTTGGGCCGCGCGGCCAAAACTGCCAAGGCGCAGATCGATGACGAAGACCAGGTAGCTGTTTCGAAGGTGCTGAGAGAACAGCATGAGGCTGTTAAAGGTGTGGGCAGCGCAGTGCTGCGTAAAAGCAGGGATGCGAAGCGCCTCCCCGAATTGACAGAGCCGCACCTTGTGTTGTCCTCAGCCGCGGGCATCGCCGCGACGACATCGGGCAGCGTGCATCTACAGGCCGGTGAACACATCGCCATCACCAGCCAATGGCACACGAGCATCAGCGCGGCCAAGCGACTGTTCGTCAGCGCCAAAGACGGCATCCGATTGTTCGCGCTGAACAGCGGAATCAAGCTGATCGCCGGCAACGACAAAGTGCAGATCGAAGCGCACAAGGATCGAATCAACTTCACCGCGAAGCAGGCGGTGCGCATCACCAGCACCGAAGAGTCGATCTACATCACGGCGCCGAAAAAGGTGGTGTTCAACGGAGGCGGGAGTTTCACGGAGTGGAGCAGTGCGGGGATCTTGCATGGCACTGCGGGGGCTTGGGTCGAGCATGCGGCCAGTCATGT
>CAXTCC010000117.1:0-12433 GCA_964242015.1 uncultured Variovorax sp. | reverse complement strand
TCGGCACGGTGCTGCGCGAGTTCCTGCCGTGGAACCAGATCATGAATTACCTCGAGGCGGTGGTCCGGGTCTACAACCGCTATGGCCGGCGCGACAACATCTACAAGGCGCGCATCAAGATCCTGGTGAAGGCCGAGGGCCAGCGCTACATCGACGATGTCGAGGCCGAGTACAAGCAGATCCTCGAACACGACGGTGCACCGCACACCATCACGCAGGCCGAATACGACCGCGTGGCCGCCACCTTCGTGCCGCCGACGCTGGCCACGCGGGTGCTGCAAAGCGCCGAACAGACCGCCATCGACTTGCAAAAGCATGCGGCCGACGACGTTCAGTTCGCACGCTGGCTGGCGCGCAACGTCGCGCCGCACAAGAACCCGGCCCTGCGTGCGGTGACCCTGTCTTTCAAGCGACTGCACCAGGCGCCGGGCGATGCCGATGCCGACCAGCTCGACACCATCGCGAAGTTGTCAGATCGGTTTTCGGCCGGTGAAGCCCGCGTCACGCACGACCAGAACGTCGTGCTGCCTTGGGTGCATGCCGAAGACCTGCACGCGCTGTGGCTCAACGCACGCGAAGCCGGCTTTGCCAGCGCCAACGTGCGGCTGCTCACCGACATGATCGCCTGCCCCGGCGGCGACTTCTGCGCGCTCGCCAACGCGCGCTCGATCCCGATCGCCGAGGCGATCACCGAGCGCTATCAAGACCTGGACGAGCTCGACGACCTGGGCGAAATCGACCTGCACATCAGTGGCTGCATCAACTCGTGCGGCCACCACCACAGCGGCCACATCGGCATCCTGGGCGTCGACAAGGACGGCAAGGAGTGGTACCAGGTGACGCTCGGCGGCTCCGACGGATCGTCGCTGAGCGGCACACCGCAGGCCGGCAAGGCTGTGGGCCCGTCGTTCTCCGCCGCCGAAGTGCCCGAGGTGATCGAAGCGGTGCTCGGCACCTATCGCGACACCCGCAACGCCGGCGAGACTTTCATCGACACGCTGCGCCGCGTCGGGCACGACCCGTTCAAGGCATCGGCCAACGGTGCGCGCTTCAAGGTGGAGGCCACGGCATGACCGACACCACCCAAGCCAGGCAGTCCGAATACAAATTGAAGCTGGTCGCCAACGAAGACCATGTCGACGACGGCGACCCGAAGGTCATGCAGCTCGCCAACGATGCCGACCCGCTCGCCATCGAGGTGTGCCTGGCCGACATCGAGCGCATCGATTTGAACTTTCCCAAGTTCACCGATGGCCGCGCCTACAGCCAGGCCTTCCTGCTGCGTCGCCGGCTCGGCTTCAAGGGCGACATCCGCGCTACGGGCGACGTGCTGATCGACCAGCTGGTGCAGATGGAGCGCACCGGCTTCACGAGCGCGGTGCTGAAAGAAGGTGTCGATGCGCGGGACGCGCAACGTCAATTCGAACGCTTCTCCGGCTTCTATCAGGGCGACGCGGTGCACACCGCGCCGCATTTCGCGTCATGAGCACCGACCTCGATCTCGACCTCCAGCGCATCAATGTCGAACTCGGCCGCAACGCGCCGGGCCTGGTGGACTGGGCCATCGGCCTCGGCCAGCCGACCATCGTCACCACCAATTTCCGCCCCTTCGAAGCGGTGATCCTGCACATGGTCACGCGGGCGAAACCGGACGTGCCGGTGGTGTGGATGGACAACGGCTACAACACCGAGGCCACCTACCGCTTCGCCGATGAAGTGACGAAGCTGCTCCGCCTCGACCTGCACATCTACCTGCCTCGCCGTTCGCGTGCGCATCGTGAAGCGGTGGAAGGCGCAACGCCGGCACTCGACGATCCGCGCCATGCCGCGTTCACTGAAGAAGTGAAGCTGGAGCCCTTTGCACGCGCGTTGCGCGAGACGGCGCCGAAAGTGTGGTTCACCGCGCTGCGCGCCACCGACACTGCCGTGCGCGCACAGATGGACCCGGTCAGCGTGAACCCGGACGGCCTCATCAAGGTGGCGCCGCTGCTGCACTGGTCGTCGAAGGATCTGTACGAATACTGCGAGGCCCACGGCCTGCCCAACAACTTCGACTACGTGGACCCGACCAAGGGCGAAGACAACCGCGAGTGCGGCCTGCACCTCACTCACTGACTCCCGATGAACGCCCGTACCGAAGCCGACCTTCTGCTCCCCGACATGCACTCTCCCGCGCGCCTTTCCAATGCCCAACTCGACGCGCTCGAGGAAGAAGCCATCTTCATCCTGCGTGAAGTCGCTGGCGCATTCGAGCGGCCGACCTTGCTGTTCTCTGGCGGCAAGGATTCCGCCGTGCTCTTGAAGTGTGCTGAAAAAGCATTCGGCTCGGGACGGCTTCCCTACCCTTTGCTGATGATCGACACCGGCCACAACTTCCCTGAAGTGACCGCCTTCCGCGATCACCGTGCGAAGGAACTCGGTGCCGAGTTGATCGTGCGCAGCGTCGAGGATTCGATGGCACGCGGCACCGTGCGCCTGGCGCATCCCGGCGAGTCGCGCAATGCGCACCAGTCGGTCACGCTGCTGGAAGCCATTGAAGAATTTCGCTTCGACGCACTGATCGGCGGCGCCCGGCGCGACGAAGAAAAAGCGCGTGCCAAGGAACGCATCTTTTCGCACCGCGACGCCTTTGGGCAATGGCAGCCGAAAGACCAACGCCCTGAACTCTGGACGCTCTTCAACACGCGGCTGGCACCGGGCGAGCACTTCCGGGTCTTTCCGATATCGAACTGGACCGAGCTCGACGTCTGGCAGTACATCGAACGCGAGAACGTCGAGTTGCCATCGATCTACTACACGCACAAGCGCGAAGTGGTCGAACGCCGCGGCCTGCTGGTGCCGGTGACCGAGCTCACGCCACCGCGCGCGGGCGAACAGATCGAAGTGCGCGACGTGCGCTTTCGCACCGTCGGCGACGTCACGACGACCTGCCCGGTGGCGAGCTTGGCGGCCGACGCCGGCGATGTGGTGATCGAGACGTTGACGGTGGATGTGAGCGAGCGCGGCGCGACGCGGATGGACGACATGACATCTGAAGCGTCCATGGAAAAACGAAAAAAAGACGGATATTTTTAGCTCGCCCCCAGGTCGCTGCGCACTGCGTGTCGCGACTCCCACCCCCTGACCGGGGGCGATACCAGCGGCCTGGCGAAGCCAGTTCCGCGGTATCTCTTGAAAAGACAAAAGATATGAATGCAACGACTCTTGCTCCAGACCAGACGAAAGCCCTGAAACACGACGGCGACACCGGCACCGCCCTGCGTTTCATCACCTGCGGCAGCGTCGACGACGGCAAGAGCACGCTCATCGGCCGTTTGCTGGTCGACAGCAAGACGGTGCTGCAAGACCAGCTGGCGGGCGTGCAGCGCGGCGGCGAAACCGACCTCGCCTTGCTCACCGACGGCCTGTCGGCCGAGCGTGAACAGGGCATCACCATCGACGTGGCGTATCGCTATTTTTCGACCGCCAAGCGCAAGTTCATCATCGGCGACGCGCCCGGTCACGAGCAGTACACGCGCAACATGGTGACCGCCGCTTCCGCAGCCGACGCTGCCGTGGTGCTGGTCGACGCAACCAAGCTGGCATGGGCCGGCGAGGTGCTCGACGGCGAGGTGGTCAGGCAGGACCTGCTGCCGCAGACGCGCCGCCACACGCTGCTGTGCAACCTGCTGCGGGTGCAGTCGATCGTCTTCGCGGTCAACAAGCTCGACGCCATGGACGACGCGGATGTCGCGTTCGAGCGCATCTCGGCTGCGATCAACGGCTTCGCTGAAGCGGCCGGTGTGGCGGTGGCGGCCATCGTGCCGATCTCTGCCTTGAAAGGCTGGAATGTCGCCACGCAGTGCACCGAGCGCGCCGACTGGTGTGGCTACGCCGGCCCGAGCCTGCTCGAACTGCTGGAGCAACTGCCTGTCACTGTGCAAGACGAAGCGGTGCCGTTCGCCTTTCCGGTGCAGTGGGTCGAGAAGTTCTCGGCATCGGCCGACACCTCTCAAGGTCGACGTATCTTCTGGGGCCGCGTCGCCAGCGGGCATGTCGAGCCCGGCCAGCGCGTCACCGTGTTGCCGAGCAACCAGACGGCCACCGTCGCCCAGGTGCTGAGCCACACGCGTCAGCCGAAAGCCGTGCATGCCGGTCACAGCGCCGGCATCGTGCTGGACCGAGAACTCGATGTGTCGCGCGGCGACTGGCTGCTGGCGCCCGACGCCTTCGAGCCGGTGCGCGAGATCACGGCCACCGTGGCGTGGCTCGACGACGAGCCGCTGGTGGCCGGCCGTATCTATTGGGCGTTGCAAGGGCATCGCTGGGTCAAGGCCAAGGTCGCTCGCATCATCGACCGGGTGAACATCACGACGCTCGAATCGGAGCCGACCGCACAACTCGAAGCCAACGCCATCGGCGACGTCGTGCTGGCGCTTCAGCAGCCGCTGGCGGTGCTGCCGTTTTCGCAGTCGCGCGCGCTCGGCTCTCTGGTGCTGGTCGACACTGCCACCCACAAGACCTCGGCGGCCGTGCTGGTGCAGCCCGCCAGTTAAAATTCAGGGTTTCCCCGACCGCTTTGCCTTCAAAAAGAACATGACACACGTCGTCTCCGAATCGTGCATCCGCTGCAAATACACCGACTGCGTGGACGTGTGCCCCGTCGATTGCTTCCGTGAAGGTCCCAACATGCTGGTGATCGACCCGGACGAGTGCATCGATTGCGCGGTCTGCATTCCCGAGTGCCCGGTCAACGCGATCTACGCCGAAGAAGACCTGCCTGCCGACCAACTGGCCTTCATCAAGCTCAATGCCGAGCTGGCACTGGCCGACGGCTGGAAGAGCATCACCAAGCGCAAGCCGGCGTTGCCCGATGCGGACGACTGGAAAGACAAGACCGACAAGATCGGGGAGCTGGTGCGCTGAGCATGCCCGGCACGCCGATCGAAACCGATGCGCTGATCATCGGTGCCGGTCCGGTCGGGCTGTTTCAGGCCTTTCAGCTCGGCCTGCTCGAGATCTCCTGCCACATCGTCGATGCGCTGCCGGCCGCGGGCGGCCAATGCGTTGCGCTGTACGACGACAAGCCGATCTACGACATTCCCGGCACACCGGTCACCAGCGGAAATCAATTGGCGCAGTCGCTGTTGCAGCAAGTCGCCCCTTTCAAGCCGCAATTTCACTTCGGTGAGCAGGTCGCGACGCTCGAACGCCAGGCCGACGAGCGCCTTCTCGTTGGCACTTCGAGCGGGACAGCGTTTCTGGCGAAGACCGTGTTCGTTGCAGCTGGTGTCGGCGCCTTCGTGCCGAGGCGCATCGCCATCGATGGCATTGCCCAATTCGAAGGTACGCGGCTTTTCTATCACCCGGAATCACTGGCAGCGTTCAACGACCAGACCGTCGTGGTGAACGGCGGCGGCGACGTGGCCCTCGACACCGCCATCCAGTTGGTCGACATTGCTCGACGCGTGACACTGCTGCATCGCCGCGACGGCTTCCAGGCCGACGAAGCGACCGTGGCCCGCTTCCGCGGGCTGGTCGCCGACGGCAAGCTCGGCTTCAGCGTCGGTCAGCCGTCGGCTTTCGACGGCGAACACCTGCAAATCAAGACGCCCGATGCGCAGACGATCGACCTGTCACTCGATGCACTCATCGCCTGCCTCGGCATCTCACCGCGCCTGGGGCCACTCGCAGACTGGGGTTTGGCACTGGAACAGAAGCAAGTTCCGGTCGACACCGCCAGGTTCGAGACGCGCGAACGCGGCGTGTTCGCGGTCGGCGACATCAACACCTATCCGGGCAAGAAAAAGCTCATCGTCTGCGGTTTCCACGAGGCCACGCTCGCGGCATGGGGCGCGGCCGAGATCGTGTTTCCGGGCAAGTCGATCCCCCTGCAGTACACGACGACCAGCACACGCTTGCACACGCTGCTGGGTGTCGCTCGATAGAGCCAGCCAGCGTCAGTAAGAACCTGGCGGCGGCGGCGTGGCCGGTCTCTTCAACACGATCGGACTCAGCAGCGTTTTGCCGAGCTGCCGCGTCACGCCGATCACCTTGCCGACCGGCGCCTTGGCTGCGTCGGCCACCTTCGATTGACCGGGCAATGTCGGCGAAACGTGCAGGCCCTTGCGCAGCAAGCGGTTGATCTGATGCACACGCGCCGTGCGCCGCGTGTGGTCGGTATAGAAGTTGACGCCGAACGAGATCGACACGCCATCGCCCGGCCGCACCCATGTGCGATCCGACTTGGTCATGTGCGGCGACGTGCTCGGAAAATAAACACCGTCGCCTGGCCCGACGTCGAACTCGTGGCTGCGCGAACGCAGCTCTTCCTTGAAGCGGACCTTCTTCGCCTGGTGCGCCACGATGTAATCTTCGACCGCCTCGGCCGGGATCGTCACCCGGTCCGTGTTGTCCCAGACGTTCATCGTCTTGCGGCCATGCAGCTGCAGCCAGAAGTTGTTCTCGCGATCGATGTGGAACGGCGTGACCGAGGGCGGCGCCGAGACGAAGATGAAGCCCGTCTCCATGAAGATCTCGCCCTGCTCGCGCTCGACGACCGGCCGCATGGTGTCGAGGATCTCAGTCAACAGCGATTTGTAGCGTGGGATCGATTCGACGTTGTAGAGCGCGATCCACGACCCAGGTTCTTCGATGCGGTCGAACACCTGCTCGATACTGAGCCCATCCGGATGCTGGTCGGCGTGTGCGAAGCTCGATGCCTGCGTGATGCCCGGACGCACGAACCGGCACTGATGCAGCGGCATGAGATCGTTCGCAAGGTTCTCCAGCTCCGCGAGCTGAAGCAGCGGATGCTCATGGAAATTGTGCTGTAACTGGCCGACCTTCAGCGTAGTGAAGTTTGCGGAGTCGGCAGGCTGCATCCTGCACTTTGCGCGAGGCTGCGCAACCGCCACATTGGTGCTCTCATCCATCTTCATGAAGCTCTCCAACCACCAGACGCCCTGGCTATGGCTGGAAATGATAGCGAGATGAATACTTTATGTCACAGTTTTTAAATAGTACAAATGGCTAGTGTCCGGTGTAGGACATCGCCGCCAGATTCATCGGAAAACCCAGCGCAACGCTGGAGTTATTAGTAAGAACCGGGCGGTGGTCGGGAGGCCGTCTTTCTTTTCAGCAGAGGCGTCAGCACTGTCTTGCCGAGCTGACGCGTGGCACCGATCATTCGGCCCACGGACGCCTTCGCTGCGTCCGCGGCTTTGGACGCACCGGGCGGCCTGGGCTTGAGGCGCAATCCGTTTCGCAGCACCCGATTCATCTGATGCACGCGTGCCGTGTGCCGCGTGTGTTCGGTATAGAAATTGACACCGAACGAAATCGACACGCCTTCCCCGGGCTGCACCCAGGTGCGGTCGGTCTGCGTCATGTGCGGCGAAGTGCTGGGGAAATAGACGCCATCACCGGGGCCCACATCGTATTCGTGACTGCGCGACCGATGCTCCTCCTTGAAGCGGACCTTGCGGGTCCGATGCGCAACGATGTAGTCCTCGACGGCGGCCGCAGGGATGGTCGTGCGGTCGGTGTTGGGCCACACGTTCATGGTCTTGCGACCCTGCAACTGAAGCCAGAAGTTGTTCTCGCGGTCGATATGAAACGGCGTGACCGAGGGCGGCGCCGAGATGAAGATGAACCCGGTCTCCATGAAGATCTTGCCCTGATCCCGCTCGACGATCGGGCGCATGGTGTCGAGGATCTCGGTCAGCAGCACCTTGTAGCGCGGGATCGACTCGATGTTGAAAAGCGCGATGGCCGAGCCCGGCTCTTCGATCCGGCTGAACACCTCTTGAACGGCGAGACCTTCAGGATGCTGGGCGTTGTGCGCAAAGTCAGAACCATAGGTCATGCCCGGCAGCGCGAAGCGGCACTGTTGCAGCGGCAGAAGTTCGTCTGCCAAACGTTCCAGTTCCGCCAGCTGAAGCAGCGGATGTTCATGGAAGTCGTGGCGCACCTTGCCGATCTTCAATGTCGTGAAACTTGCAAGGTCATCGGCCCACATCTTGCGTTTGGCGCGATGCTGCGCCCCTGCCACCTTGGCGCTGTCATCGATCTTCATGTAGCTCTCAAATCCGCCAAACCCTGGCCCGGTTTGCAATGATAGCAACTGAATACTATTGGTCACATTGTTGAACTGATGCTGTTGCCGCGATCGGGGCACTGCCAGCTGTTTACGTGATCTTTGCCGCTAAATCCCCTTCTCAACCATTTCCAAAAGTCGCTGGCCCATGACTTCCGCCTGTGCAGCGGGTATGCCGCGCAGTGGGCCGTCGATCGTGAGCATCGCCAGGCCATGCACGGCACCCCAGGCCAGGAACTCGGCACCAGGCCGGCGTTCGATCGGCAACACACCGGCATCGACCATTTGGTCCAGCGCTGCGCCTAGCAACTGGAATGGGTCGAGCCCGGTGTTGCCGGCCTTGGCTTTTTCGTGCGTGATGTCGATCTTGTCCGGCGCCACGAAGGCCATCCGGAACAGGCCCGTTTCTGCCAAAGCGAAACGCATGTAGCCGGTGCCGACCGCCCGCAAGGCGGCGCGCGCTGCGTCGGCTTTTCCGAGTTTGCGCGGCACCTTGTCGAGTTCAGCTTCCATGGCGACAGCGACCGCGGAAACAGCCGCGGCGCGTACCGCCTGCACCAGCTCCTGCCGGCTGGCGAAATGCCTGTATGCCGCGTTGGGCACCACCCCGGCACGCCGAGTCGCTTCGCGCAGCACCACTGCATCGGGCCCGCCGGTGCGTGCGAGCTCGATGCCGGCGTCGAGCAAGGCGCGGTAAAGGTCGCCATGTCGATAGGTACTGCGCGCCGGCGCCGGGACGACGACCGGGTCGGGTGGCACCAGGTGCTCGCGGGGACGCATTGCATTCTCCATGTGGACAGTGTCCATTGTCTTTGCTATTCTATTGTGGACGGCGTACACAACAACACACGACTTGGCTCGGGATCAAGTGACACGCGGCGCCGCCAGCGCTTTTCCTCCCGGTTTTTTTCCGACCTTCTTCCGCCCCCTCCGGCCCAATTACGGCCGTTATTACGGCCCTGTTACGGCCACCTTCCCTCAACCCAAGGAGCATCGCCATGAACATCCAGCCCTACATCTTTTTCGAAAGCAACTGCGCCGAAGCCATGCGCTTCTACGAGAAGGCCTTGCGCGGCAAGCTCGAAATGATGATGACGCACGCCGAAATGCCCGGCTTCGACGCCGCCAAGTTTCCCCCCGGCACAGCCGAGCGAATCATGCACGCGCGACTCGTGGTCGATGGCCAGGTGCTCATGGCATCGGACAACGGTTCCGGCATGCCGTACGAAGGCATGAAGGGGTTCACCGTCACCCTCACCTACCCCGACGTCGCAGAAGGCAAACGCGTGTTCGACGCATTGTCCGAAGGCGGCCAGGTGCATATGCCTTTCGGCAAGACCTTCTGGGCCGAGGCCTTCGGCATGACGGTCGATCGCTTCGGCACGCCCTGGATGGTCAATGCCGGCCTGTCCGACCCGACATCGTCGACCTGACGCATGAGCGGCCCGCTCGACTCGCGCAGGCGCTGGCTCGCACTCATGGTGCTGTGCCTCGGCGTGCTGATGATCGTGCTCGACACCACGATCGTGAACGTCGCACTGCCGTCGATCCGCGCTGATCTGGCGTTCTCCGAGACCTCGTTGGTGTGGGTCGTCAACGCCTACATGCTGACCTTCGGCGGCTTCCTGCTGCTGGGCGGACGGCTCGGCGACCTCTACGGGCACCGCAAGCTCTTTTTGCTGGGACTGGTGCTCTTCACCCTGGCGTCGCTGGCCTGCGGGCTCGCGCAAACGCAAGCGCTGCTGATCGTCGCCCGCGCAGTGCAGGGGCTCGGCGGCGCCGTCGTGTCAGCCGTGTCGCTGTCGCTCATCATGACTCTCTTCGTCGAGCCGGCCGACCGCGCCAAGGCAATGGGTGTCTACGGCTTCGTGTGTGCCGGTGGCGGCAGTGTCGGCGTGCTGCTGGGCGGCCTGCTGACGAGCACGTTGAGCTGGCACTGGATCTTTCTGGTGAACCTGCCGATCGGTGTCGCTGTGTACCTGCTGTGCCTGTCGCTCTTGCCTGATGCGCGCGGCCAAGCCGAAGGCGAACGACTCGATATCGCCGGCGCGCTGACAGTGACCGCGTCGCTGATGCTGGCGGTCTACGCCGTGGTCAACGGCAATGAAGCGGGATGGCAATCGATGCAGACACTGGGCTTGCTCGGCGCCGCCGTCGTCCTGCTCGCCGCGTTCATCGGCATCGAGGCGCGGGTCGAACATCCGCTGATGCCGCTCGGGCTTTTCAAGCTGCGCAACGTGGCCGTCGCCAACGTGCTCGGCGTGATGTGGGCGGCGTCGATGTTCGCGTGGTTCTTTATCTCGGCGCTCTACATGCAGCTGGTGCTCGGCTACAGCCCGATGCAGGTCGGCCTCGCCTTTTTGCCGGCGAACGTGATCATGGCCATCTTCTCGCTCGGACTGTCGGCACGCATCGTGATGCGCTTCGGCATTCGCAAGTCGTTGGCCGTCGGCCTGCTGTTGGCCGCAGCCGGGCTGGCGTTGTTTGCGCGCGCACCGGTCGATGGGCGCTTCGTCGCCGACGTGTTGCCCGGCATGTTGCTGCTCGGACTCGGCGCGGGCATCGCGTTCAACCCGATGCTGCTGGCGGCCATGAGCGACGTGAGCCCGAGTGAATCGGGACTTGCATCGGGCATCGTCAACACGGCTTTCATGATGGGCGGTGCGCTCGGCTTGGCGGTGCTCGCCAGCCTGGCGGCGGCACAAACCGAAGCCGCGTTGGCGGGAGGTGCGACGACCGCTGCCGCGCTTGCCGCAGGTTATCGACAGGCGTTCTTGATCGGCGCATTGTTCGCGGCGGCCGCCGGTGGGATCGGCGCGATATGGCTGCGAACCCCCGCTCCCTCGGCGTCGCCCCTGGCAGCGTCCGCGCACTCTTCATGACGGCGCCCATCCACTATCTCTTCAGGTTTCTTCACTTCAACCCTCGTTCAGAAAGTTCTGCCATGGCCCGCTATGTCGATGGATTCATCGTCCCCGTTCCGACCGCCCAACTCGACGCCTACCGGCGCCTCGCGCGCAAGGCCGGCAAGATCTGGAAAGAGCATGGCGCACTCGAGTACATCGAGTGCGCTGCAGACGATGTGAAGCCCGGCAAGCTCACCTCGTTCCCGCAAAGCGTGAAGCTCAAGGACGATGAGACGGTTGTCTTCTCGTGGATCGTCTTCAGCTCGCGCAAGCAACGCGACACCGTCAACGCCAAGGTCATGAAAGACCCGCGCCTGGCAGACATGATGGATCCGAAGGCGTTGCCGTTCGACGGCAAACGCATGATCTGGGGCGGCTTCAAGACACTCGTCGAACTCTGAATGGGCCGCGGCTTGCGCCGCTGCGCCTCCCTGCTTTTCTGTCGCTAGAATCCGGTCACCTTGCGTTCCGGCGCAAGGCCGCTAGGGGTGTTGAAGTGCAGATCTTTTTGCTGCGCCGAGACTGAGAAAGTCCCTTTGAACCTGATTGAGGTAATCCTCGCGCAGGGAAGCATGTCCAGAGCCGCAGCACATCTCTCAGTTCTGCAGAAGGCTCCGCAGGCCGACCTGCCATCACGTCGAAAGAACGTCATGGCAACCCGTAGTTCCGCCCAGAATAAATCTGGCCCCCGCTGGCGCATCGCGCCTGTTCCCCAGGCACTGGCCACTTTGTTCCTTATGGCCGCAGCAAGCGCCCAGGCGCAAGGCACACTGCCCGCCATCACGGTCAGCGACCAGACCGCACCAGTGCAAGTCGACATCAGCGGCTTCGGCGATGTGCCGCTGCGAGAGCTGCCGATCACCGCCACGGTCATCGACAGCAAGCAGATCCAGGACAGCGGTGCGCGGCGGCTGGCCGACCTCACCAAGTTCGATTCGTCGGTGACCGATGCCTACAACTCGGCGGGCTACTGGGACTATCTGACGGTGCGCGGCTTCGTGCTGGACAACCGCTTCAACTACCGGCGCGAGGGCTTGCCCATCAGCGCCGAGACCTCGATCCCGCTCGACAACAAGGAGCGCGTCGAGATCCTTCACGGCACCAGCGGCATCCAGGCCGGCACCAGCGCGCCGGGCGGACTCGTCAACTACGTCGTCAAGCGGCCGACATCGCAAGACCTGCGCGAAGTGCGCATCGAAACGACGAGCCGCGGCAGCGTGCTGGGTGCGGTCGACCTCGGCGGCCGCTTCGGCGATGACAAGCAGTTCGGCTATCGGCTCAATGCCGTCAACGAGAACCTGAAGCCACTCACGCACAACCTCGACGGCAATCGCAATCTTTTTTCGCTCGCGGCCGATTGGCGCATCACGCCGGACTCGCTGTTCGAAGCCGAGGTCGAATACAGCCACAAGGCGCAGCCGAGCCAGAACGGCTACAGCCTGCTCGGCAA
>CAXTCC010000116.1:2710-12458 GCA_964242015.1 uncultured Variovorax sp. | reverse complement strand
CTCACGCCTGTGCATCGAAGAGCCGCCGTCATGGCGGCTTTTTGCATTGGTTCGACGTGAGCGCACCGCGTCGCCAGGCGCGACTGCAATGTTCGTCGTTGCGCGCTATGGTTGGCGTGCCAGCCGCCGCTGCGCCTTGCGCGCCTTTTCGTGCCGTGTTTGACACCGTTTATCGAAGCCCATCTTTCGTTTCTCCATGCAAACCGATCCCATCGAACCGATCAACGCGGCACCTTTCGTGCCGATGCCATCGTTCGACCCGCGCACTGTGCCTGTTTCGGCCGTCGACCATCATTTGCCTGCGGTCGCGGCGTCGCAGCTAACCGATGCAGCACTGCGCGCGCGGTTCTCGACGCCGCCGACCTGGTCGCCCGAGGTGTGGCGCGAGCCGCGCTTCGCCGATCGCGCGCCGGCGCAGGCAGCGGTGCTGGTCCCTATCGTCATGCGTGAGGTGCCCACGGTGCTGCTGACCGAGCGCACTACGCACTTGTCGACCCATTCCGGTCAGGTCGCGTTTCCCGGTGGCCGCGTCGACCCCGAAGACATCAATGTCGCTGCGGCGGCGATGCGCGAAGCGTGGGAAGAGGTCGGGCTCGAGTCGCGTTTCATCGACGTGCTGGGCAGCTTGCCGACGTACACCACGGGCACCTCCTTCATCATCACGCCGGTGGTGGCACTGGTGAGGCCCGGATTCGAGCTTACGATCAATCCTTACGAGGTCGCTGATTCGTTCGAGGTGCCGCTGGCGTTCCTCATGAATCCTGCGAACCATCGTCGCCACACCATGGCATGGGAGTCGCCCGAAGGCGAATCGCAACGACGTGAGTGGTTCTCGATGCCTTACCAGGACGGGGTCCACGAGCGCTTCGTCTGGGGCGCCACCGCCGGCATGCTGCGCAATCTCTATCGCTTCATGATCGCCTGATCGGCGGCGTCGCAAAAGCCCTCGTCGCTATCATCGAAGGATGAGCTTTTTTGCCATCCTGTGCGCGTTGCTGATCGAGCAGGTGCGGCCGCTCGCATTTCAGAATCCGATCTACGGCGGCGTGCTCGCATGGACCCGCTGGATCAGCCGCAATTTCGATGCAGGCAAGCCGCATCATGGATGGATTGCCTGGACCCTCGCCGTGCTCGTGCCGACGCTGATCGCGTTGGGCATCCACTGGCTGCTGATCCTCACCCTGGGCCTTCCTTTCGCTGTGCTCTGGAGCATCGCGGTGCTGTACGTGACCCTCGGGTTTCGGCAGTTCAGTCACCACTTCACCGGCATCAGAGACGCGCTCGACGAAGGGGATGAGCCGCTCGCGCGGTCGTTGCTGGCGCACTGGCAACGCGTGGACGCAGCCGATTTGCCTCGCAGCGAAATCGTGCGGCACGTGATCGAGCATTCGGTCATCGCGGCGCACCGGCACGTGTTCGGCGTGCTGGCGTGGTTCTCGATCCTGGCCGCCCTCGGGCTCGGACCGGCGGGCGCCGTCTTCTATCGCATGAGCGAGTTCGTGGCGCGCTACTGGGCGCACAAGAGCGGCGCGGCGAACCAGCCGTCGAGTGTCTGGGTGCAGCACGCGGCAAATCGCGCCTGGAGCGTGATCGACTGGCTGCCGGCACGCATCACGGCGCTCGGTTTTGCGGTGGTCGGCAGCTTCGAGGATGCGATCGATTGCTGGCGCAACGACGCGAGTCGCTTCCCTGAGGCGAACGATGGCGTGATCCTGGCGGCCACTTCGGGTGCGGTGAATGTGCGGCTCGGTGGCGGTACGCTGAGCCCGGCGCCGATCACCGACCCGTTGCCGCGCGCGCAGGCTGGCGATCCATTGCTGGGTGCACGCGCGTTCGATAGCGGAAGCACGCCGGGCCGTGAGCCCGAACCTGCGCACTTGCGCAGCGTGGTCGGTCTCGTCTGGCGCTCGGTGGTGATGTGGATGGTGTTGCTTGCATTGCTGACGCTGGCGCGTCTGCTGGGTTGAGCCGGTGAGCGTGCCGGTGCCAAGCTTCTGGAGCCCGCGCATCGCGGCACTCCAACCGTACGTACCGGGCGAGCAACCGCGCATCGAGAACCTCGTCAAGCTCAACACCAACGAGAACCCGTATCCGCCATCACCGCTCGCTGTCGACGCGATACAGCGCGCATCGGAGAGGGGCTTGGAGCGCTATCCCGATCCGACTTCGATGGCATTGCGTGAGGCGATCGCACAGCGACATGGGCTGGATGCGCAACAGGTTTTCGTCGGTAATGGTTCGGACGAGGTGCTTGCACATGCGTTCTTCGCGTTCTTTCAGCAGGCTGCACCGCTGCTCTTTCCCGACATCACCTACAGCTTCTACAAGGTGTATGCGCAGCTCTATGGCATCGCGTGCGAGCTGCAGCCAGTCGACGAGCACCTGCGCATCGATGTCGATGAGCTTGCAGCGCGCGCGCAGTCTGTCGAGGGGTGCGCCGGCATCGTCATTGCCAATCCGAATGCGCCGACCGGGATCGGTCTGCCGCGCGAGCGCATCGCGCAATTGCTGGCCGCCTGCCCGCACCGCGTCGTGCTGGTCGACGAGGCTTACATCGACTTCGGCGGCGAGAGTGCGCTGCCGTTGATCGCGCGGTGTCCGAACCTGCTCGTGGTGCGAACCTTGTCGAAGTCGCATTCCTTGGCCGGCTTGCGCGTCGGCTTCGCGTGTGGGCAGCCGCATTTGATCGAGGCGTTGACGCGTGTCAAGGACAGCTTCAATTCGTACCCGCTCGACCGCCTCGCCAGCGCCGGCGCCATCGCGGCGATCGAGGACACGGGTTACTTCGAATCCACGCGCAAGGCAGTCATGGACACGCGCGAAGGCCTCAGCCTGGAGCTGGAGGACCTGGGCTTCGAGGTGCTGCCGTCACAAGCCAACTTCGTCTTCGTTCGCCATCCGGACCGCGATGCGGCTGCTCTTGCGGCGGCGCTGCGCGAACGTGCGGTGCTGGTTCGCCACTTCGCGCAGCCGCGCATCGACCAGTTCCTGCGCATCAGCATCGGCACACGAGACGAGTGCAGCCTGCTGATCGGTGCGCTGCGGACCGCGCTCGGCTGATGCCCCGCGTCGGCTCCTGTGGCGATCGGGCTTGTGGTCGTACGTCGGGCCGGACCGGCGACGCAGCGGCGGTCTGCGCCGGCCGATGGATGCCTGCTTTCGCACTCTGCATGGTGTGGTGGTCGCTAGGGACAACCCCCGCGCATGCTGCCGAATGTCCGCTCGCGCCCCAGATCGCTGCAAGCCAGCTGACACCGGCTCGAGGCGAGCCGCGCGATCGCGGTTTTCTGTGGCGCATCAGTGCAGCCGGCCACACATCGTGGCTCTATGGAACGATCCATATCAACCAACAGGACTGGGCGCTGCCGGGGCCGAAAACTGCGGCGGCCTTGCGCGCCAGCAAGACGCTCGCGCTCGAGATGGATCTCGACGATCCTTCGATCCAGCAGCGTTTTGCGAAGCTGATCGCACGCCACGCTGGCGACTTGCCGGAGGCGCTCGCAGCACGCGTGAATGCGCAGTTGGCACGCGTTTGCCTGCCTGAAACCCTGGTCGATCAGATGCACCCGTCCATGCTGCTGAGCACGATCGAATTGATGGCCCTGCGCAGCGCTGGCTTGTACTTCGAATATGGCGCCGACCAGATGCTGGCCGAGCAGGCGCATGCCGAGCGCAAGCCGATCGTCTCGCTTGAAACACCCGAGGTACAGGCCGATGCGATGCTCGGTCCGGACGCGACGGTAGACATCGACGAGGTCGCCGAGTCGCTCGAAGCGTTGGAAGGAGATCGCTCCGAAGCCTTGACCCGAACGCTGCTGACGACTTGGGCAGAGTCAGATCTGCCGAGACTCGAAAGCTACGCGCAGTGGTGCGACTGCATGACCACGCCGAAGGAGATCGCTGCGATCAGGCGCCTGATCGATGAACGCAATCCCGCGTTGGCCGATTCGATCGATGCACTGCATCGCAAAGGGCGCAGTGTGTTCGCTGCCGTGGGCGCGCTTCACATGATCGGGCCCGCAGGCTTGCCGGAGCTCTTGCGACAGCGCGGCTATCGGGTGGAGCGCATCGCGTTCACATCGCGCGCAGCCGTCATACCGAACGCAGCCCGCAAGTCGTTGCCTGATCAGTAGCGCGTCTGGCTCAACTCGGCAAACAGTTCACCATAGATCCTGTAGCGGGTCGCGCTGATGTCGCCGGTCTTGTTGGCAGTTTCGACATTCGCAATCACCCCGCAGCCCGGCTCGTGCAGATGCGTGCAGTTATAGAACTTGCAGTCATTGGCATGCGCGGCGATGTCGGGCATCAAGCCTGCCAATTGCGTCGGTGCGATGTGATGCAGGCCGAATTCCTGAAAGCCCGGCGAGTCGATCAACCCGGTGCTGTGTTCGGCATCGACCCAGTACCAGGTCGTGCTGGTCGTGGTGTGCTTGCCTGAGTTCAGCGCCTGGGAAATTTCGCGGGTCAGCGCGGTGGCACCGGGCACGAGCAAGTTGATGAGCGTGCTCTTGCCCGCGCCGGAGGGGCCCAGAACGAGTGTGGTTTTGCCGGCGAGCAGTTTCATCAACGACTCGCGATCGGCCTCTCCCGATGCCTTGAGCGACAACGGCAGAACGCCATGTTGCATCCGTCGGTACGGCAACAGCTTTGCCCAGGCGCGCTCGAACGGCAGGGCCAGATCGCTCTTGTTGAGGGCAATGATGGGAGTGATGCGCTCGGCTTCGGCAGCGATCAAGGCACGCGCCAGTTGATGCTCGGAAAAATCCGGCTCGGCGGCGATCAGGATCAGCACATGGTCGAGGTTGGCGGCGAACGACTTGGTGCGGATCTCGTCTTGTCGATAGAAGAGATTGCGACGAGGCAACACCTGTTCGATGGTGCCCTCATCTTCAGTCGCTTGCCAACGCACACGGTCGCCGACAACCGACTGACTTTTCTTGCCACGCGGATGGCAAATGAGGCGCTCGCCCTCTGGCGTTTCGACGAGGCAATGACGACCGTGGGCGGCGATGACGAGGCCGTCGCGCAGCGTGGCGCCGCCGGGGAGATCACGTGGCTGCTTAGCCAACGGCGCCGCCCTTCACAAGACGAAACTCATCGAAGGCAGCTCATGCGGCGGGACTCGTCGTCAGCAGCGCGTCGGCCTGCCGTGCGCAATCGAAGTCGGTCGCTGAAAGCCCGCTGACATCGTGCGTGTTGAAGCGCACTACGCAGCGGTTGTAGTGGACTGACAGATCGGGGTGATGGTCTTGCGTATGGGCGATGAAGGCGAGCGCATTGACGAAAGCCATCGTCTCGAAATAATTGCCGAAGCTATATGTCTTTTCGATGGCGACATCGGCGCCGTCGCCGCTCAGCTTCCAGCCGTCGAGCTTCGACAGGCTGGCGACGATCTCGGTCGCGGTCAGCGCCCGGCGCGGCAAGACTTTCCAGTCTTTGGGTTTGAACATGCTGTTGCTCATGGTGCGCTTTCGGTGTCAGGCCGCTCAGGCTGTCGCCGGCGCGAGCGCCATGCGTTGCAGGCGCTCAGAGGCGGGGGGATGCGAGTAGTAGAACTTGACGAACACAGGGTCGGGGGTCAGCGTCGAGGCGTTGTCTTGATAGAGTTTGAGGAGCGCGGCCGACAAGTCGGCGCCACTGGTTTGCGAGACCGCATACGCGTCGGCTTCGAACTCGTGCTTGCGCGACAGGCGGGCCGACAGCGGCGCCACGAAAAAGCCGAAGACCGGCACTGCGATCATGAACAGAAGCAGCGCCAAGGCGCTGTTGGGCGCCCCCATGTTGGGCTGCACGCCCAGGCCGGTAAAGAACCAGCTCTGCAGCGAAACCCAGCCCAGCAGTGCGAAGCCAGCGAGACTCAACGCGAACATTGCCACCAGTCGCTTGACGATGTGCTTGTGCTTGAAATGGCCGAGCTCGTGTGCGAGCACGGCCTCGACCTCGGATGCGCTCAACTGGCGCAGCAACGTGTCGTAGAACACCACGCGCTTGCTGGCACCGAAGCCGGTGAAGTACGCGTTGGCATGCGCGCTGCGCGTACTGCCGTCCATCACGAACAGCCCCTTGGCCGCGAAGCCGCAACGCTTCATCAACGCGGTCACCCGCGCCTGCAGCGTCGGGTCGTCGAGCGGCTTGAACTTGTTGAAGAGCGGTGCGATGAAGCTGGGGTAGATCAGCATGAGCAGCAAGTTGAAGCCCATCCAGGCGCACCATGCCCACAGCCACCAGAACGTGCCGGCTGCGCCCATCAGCCAGAGGATCAACGCAGCGATGGGCAGGCCGATCACTGCGCCCAGCAAGGTCGACTTGAGCGCATCGGCGAGCCAGAGCTTGAGCGTGATCTTGTTGAAGCCGAAACGCTCTTCGAGCCTGAAGGTCTGCCAGAGTGTGAAGGGCAGTTCCAGCAGACCGCCGATGGCCGCGAACGCGACGAGCAGCGTCAGCTGTTGCACCATGCCGCCGCCGAGCCACGACAGCAGGAGCTTGTTGACGACATCGAGCCCGCCCAACAGCGTCCAGCCCAGCAGGATCGCGGCGCCCCACGCCATTTCGATCAAGCCGAAGCGCGACTTCGCGATGGTGTATTCGGCCGCTTTTTGGTGCGCCGCGAGACTGATGGTCTGCGCGAACGGCGCCGGCACGTCGTTGCGGTGCCGGGCCACATGGCGCACCTGCCGTGAAGCGAGCCAGAACTTCACGAGAAGGCCGGCAACCAACGCGGCGGCGAAGGCAATGGTGAAGACGATCGATGGAGACATGGGCCGCGAGTTTAGTCCCCGCCTCCGGGCCACGCAGGCCATCGGCGACAATCCCCCAATGCCTGAACCCACTGATTCGACCTCTGATTCGCCCGCTGCCTCCCACGCCGCCGCCACGGCTGCTGCCGCTCCCGTCGCGCTGAAAAAGAGCGACCTGAACCTGGTCTGGCTGGACTGCGAGATGAGTGGTCTCGACCCGGAAAAAGAGCGATTGCTCGAGATTGCAGTGGTCGTCACCGGCCCGGATCTGACCCCCCGCATCGAAGGCCCCGTGCTGGTCATTCACCAGACAGACGAAGTGCTCGACGCCATGGACGCATGGAACAAAGGCACCCATGGCCGGAGCGGGCTCATCGACAAGGTGAAAGCGTCGACGCTCGACGAAGCCGCAGCCGAGCAGCAGATGCTCGAGTTCATCTCGAAATACATCCCCAAGACCAGTTCGCCGATGTGCGGCAACACCATCGGGCAAGACCGGCGATTTCTGGTCAAGTACATGCCCAAGTTGGAGGCGTACTTCCACTATCGCAATCTCGACGTCAGCACCCTCAAAGAGCTCGCCAAGCGCTGGAAGCCAAGTGCGTACAGCAGCTTCAAGAAGCAACAGGCGCATACCGCGCTCGCCGACGTGCACGAGTCGATCGAAGAGCTGGCGCACTACCGCACCACCTTTCTGCGGCTGACCGACTGAGAATTAGGTAAAAACCCCGAGCCATGCGATAATCGATGGCTTCGCTGCGGTGAGCCTTTGGTGGCAACGGCAGCGTCTCTTGCATCTCCCTGTCTTGCACACCGCGCCCGATTGCTTCCGGTAACCAGTTTCTGGTTCCGGCTGCAAATCAAAAGGGCCGCAGCCCTGGCGAAAGCCTCCGCTGAATGTCGTTGGATGGTTGATGTTTTTAACCACCAACGGAGCGCCGCTCACGGCAGCGCTCGCGTATGAAGATTGAATCATGACCGACGCTTTTGAAGCGCAGGGCGAATTCGCGCCTGTGCAATCCAATGAATTTTCCGTTGCTCCCGACACCGTGTCGGAAGCGCCCATCCTTGAAGCACTCGACGCGGTTGCGCCGGATGTCGAATCCGGCACTGAAGTCACGACTGCTGCTGCCGAAGCAGCCGTCGAAGCGCCTGCGTTGCCGAACGGCTTCGTCCGCCTCGGCCTTGCACCGGAGCTGATCGCCGCCGTGGCCGACCTGGGCTTCACCCAGCCGACCACGGTGCAGGACAAGGTCATCCCGCTCGCCATGGGTGGCGAGCTCGACCAAAACGGCGCCGCCCGGTTCGTCGACCTGATGGTCTCCAGCCAGACCGGCAGCGGCAAGACCGCCGCTTTCTTGCTGCCTGTGCTGCACACGCTGCTCAAGCGCCAGGCCGAGGCCGAAGCCGAAGCCAAGGCCGAGTTTCAGCGCCAGGCCGCTGAAGCCGCTGCCCGCGGTGAAGCGCCGCTCAAGAAGCCGAAGCGCAAGGACCCGACCAGCAACCGCAACTTCAAGGCCGCCACGCCCGGCGCTTTGATCTTGTGCCCGACGCGCGAACTCGCGCAGCAGGTCGCACACGACGCCATCGAACTGGTCAAGCATTGCCGCGGCCTGCGCATCGCCAACGTGGTGGGCGGCATGCCCTACCAGTTGCAGATCGCCAAGCTGCAGAACGCCGACCTCGTCGTCGCGACGCCGGGCCGTTTGCTCGACCTGCAACGCTCAATGCAGATCAAGCTCGACCAGGTCAAGTTCCTGGTCGTCGACGAAGCCGACCGCATGCTCGACCTCGGTTTCTCCGACGACTTGGCCGAAGTCAACCAGCTCACCATCGGTCGTCAGCAAACGATGATGTTCAGCGCGACCTTCGCGCCGCGCATTCAGCAGCTGGCCCAGCGCGTGATGCGCGAACCCCAGCGCATCACTATCGACAGCCCGCAGGAAAAGCACGCGAACATCAAGCAAGTGCTGTTCTGGGCCGACAACAGCCAGCACAAGCGCAAGCTGCTCGACCACTGGCTGCGTGACACCACGATCAACCAGGCGATCGTGTTCGCCAGCACGCAAGTCGAATGCGACGGCCTCGCCGCCGACCTGCAGCAAACCGGCTTCAGCGCCGTGGCATTGCATGGCGCGTTGAGCCAGGGCCTGCGCAATCGTCGCCTGATGGCGCTGCGCCAAGGCCAGGTGCAGATCCTGGTGGCCACCGACGTCGCCGCTCGCGGCATCGACGTGCCGACCATCACCCACGTCTTCAACTTCGGCTTGCCGATGAAGGCCGAGGATTACACCCACCGCATCGGTCGTACCGGACGTGCAGGGCGCGATGGCCTGGCCATCACGTTCGCCGAATTCCGTGATCGCCGCAAGATCATGGACATCGAGCAGTACAGCCGCCAGCAGTTCAACTCGGAGACCATTCCCGGCCTGGAGCCGCAACAGCGTATGCCGCAGTCGCGCCCGCCGATGGGCGAGTTCCGCGGCGGTGCCCGCGACAGCCGTGACAACCATTCGCGCGACCGCAAGTTCGGCGGCGGTGGCGGCGCAGGCGGCCATCGTGGTGGCTTCGGTGGCGGCAACAGCAACTACGCTGGCGCAACCGGCTTCAACGACCGCGCCCCGCGGGGTCCGAGCGCACCGGGCCCGCGTGGCAACTACCAGGGCAACAGTGGTGGTAACGGCGGCTTCGGCGGCGGCAACAATGCCGGCTTCGGTGGCGGCGCTCGCGAAGAAGGCGGTGGCTACGGTCGCAAGCCGGGCTTTGGCGATGGCGCACCGCGCGGTGGTGCCGGTGCTGGTCGCAACGAGGGCTTCGCGCCCCGCGGTGCCAGTGCCGGTCACGGTGCAGGCCACGTCGGTGCAGGCAAGGTTTTCGTTCCTCGCGAAGCCAAGCGCACGCCGTTCAAGCCGGCGCGCTGAGCGCCTGCTGCCTTGATGGCGCCTTGAACGGCGCCTGACAAGCAAACAAAAAGCCCACCTTCGTGAGAAGGCGGGCTTTTTGCTTTGTGG
>CAXTCC010000116.1:0-2610 GCA_964242015.1 uncultured Variovorax sp. | reverse complement strand
GCGGAGGTCAACAGCGAGTCGACCAGCGGCGCTTGCAGCTTGTACTTCAGCGCGCTGTTCATGACCTGATCTGACAGGCTGCCGGCACCGGCTTCCGCGTCGTTGCCGGCACCGCCAGATCCGCCACCCAACCCGTCGACGTGCACGATCTTGATGTCGCTGATGTGCTCCAGCGGCTTCGCGCTTTCTCGCACCACGCCTTCGATCTGCGCGACGGCCGCGAGTCGCGCGCGCAATGCCATTGCCTCAGGCGATGCGATGTTCTCCGCTTCGTTCATCGCACGCCTGCCACGCGCTTCGCTGTCGTGACGGAGGTCGGCAGACAACGTGCGCATGCGCTCGACTTCGGAGTCCGCTTCGGCCAGCATCTTCATGGTGCCGGCGCGCTGGGTGGCCGCTTCGCGTTCCGAGTTCGCCTGGCTCACGACCGCCAGTCCCTTGGCCTCGATCTCACGCGCCGCATTGACCAGCGACAACGCCTTGTCGCGCTCGGCACGTTCCAGTTCACGCGCGGTGATCACGCCTTCTTCTGCGCGGACCGTTTCGGCGCGCGACAGTTCCGATTCGGTGATCGCCTGATTGCGCAACCTGGAGTGCCCGGCAATCTCGATCTCTGTCTGCTGCTGCGCCATCTCGAGCGCCTTGCGACGTTCGGTCTCGGCGATCTCGATGCTGCGCGACTTGTCGATTTCTATCTCTCGAATCTGCTGTTCCAGCCGCACACGTTGCTCGCGGATCGTGCGGTCCGACACCATCTTGGCTTTCTCGACCGCTTCACCCGCGCTCACCTCCGCGACCTGTGACGAGCGTCGCATCTCCGCCGTTTCGACGGTGATCTGCGACTGCTGCTGGGCACGCCGAATCGCGATCTCGCGCTCCTGTTGCAGGCGCGCGTATTCCTCCTCCTTTTGCAGTTCGAGCATCTGCTGTTCGGCCATCAGGTTCTTGCGCTGGATGGCGACTTGCGAGTCGCGCTCGATCTCGTTGCGGCGCTTGCGGCGCTCTTCGATCTCCGCGGTCAGGATGGTCAGGCCGGCCGCATCGAAGGCGTTGTTCGGGTTGAAGAACTCACGCGAAGCCTGGTCGAGTTTGGAGATCGACACGCTGTCGATCTCCAGGCCGCTGGTGTCGATGCCGGCCGATGCCAGTTCCTTCACGCGCGCCGAATACTGGCTGCGGTGCTCGTGCAGATGCTCCATCGTCGACTCGGCCGCGCCGGTGCGCAGCGCGTCGTTGAAGCGAGCTTCGAGCAACTGGCGCATGGCCTCGACCGACGCCGTCTTGCTGCCGAGCGATCGTGCCGCCGCATTGACCGACGTCGCGTCCGCCTTCACGCGAACATAGAAGTCGGCATCGACATTCATGCGCAGCCGGTCTTGCGTGATGAGCGCGTTCTCGTTGTGATGCGACAGGCTGATGCGCATGGTGTTCATGTTCACCCACGTCACCTCGTGCAGCACCGGGATGACCAACGCACCGCCCGAGATCGCGACGCGCTGGCCGAGGAAACCGGTCCGCACGAAAGCACGCTCGGTGGTCGATCGCTGGTAGAGCTTCGACAGCACCCACCACAGCACGGCGATGGCGATGATGACGACGATGATCGTCAGCAGTACGGCTCCGAAGTTGACTTGCATGGCGTCCAGCGTGGTGAGTGAGGGTTGAGAAAAAGGGGGCTCAGCGCCCGCGTGGCGCAGAGACGGCAACCGCCGTTTCAGCGAGCGCGGCCGAAGCCGGCGTCATCGGTGTCATCGACGTGACCGATGTCACCGATGCCACTTGAGCCACCGACGAAAGTGGTTGCTGGTCGACGATGAGGCGCACGCATTTGATGAACAGCGGCAGGTATTCGGCGGGCAGGCGCTCCAGCACTTTCTGTTCGACCTGCATGTCGCGCGGCATCACGCGATCGAGCAGTGCGGCTCCGCCGGGCGCCAGAAAAAGTTCGTACGCCCGCTGGTCGTCCTTGGCGGCTGCTCGCCGGATGAGCCCCGACGACGCCAGCCGCTTGACCATTTCGGCCACCGTGCTGCGGTCCATGAACAGGCGATCGGCCAATGCGTTCTGGCTCAGGCCCGGGTTCTGGTACAGCATGACCAGCGCGGCCTTCTGTCGCGGGGTGATCGACTCGTCCGCGAACTCCTGAGCGAACAATTCTTCGGCCGCGAAATGTGCGCGTCGCAGCAAGTGCGATGCGATGTCTTCGAGCCGAAAGTCGTCGAGGATCTTGCGTGACGCGGGCGAAATCGCCTCCCGCGGATCGACATGGGCGATGGCCTTGTTCGTGCGCCGCGGTGCCTTGGCCGCCGTCATTGCACCAGCCCGGCGCGGCGCCTGCACCATCCCGGGAGGGATGCACCAATTAGCAGGTATACGTTGTGTTCGGTCATTTGCGATCGGGCAAGCACCCGATTTATAGATGCGATGGATCGACGCGTCAACTGCGACATCCAAAGCACGTCGTCGGGCTGGCAAAGCACGAATTGCCTCTGCGCGTCGGAGAAGATTTGATGACGGATGGCTTGACTGAAAAGTTTTCCATTCCTAGACTCCGACCATATTCAGCCCGTATACGGACTATCTCGACGCTTGAAGATGCACGTATACCGG
>CAXTCC010000115.1:10617-12470 GCA_964242015.1 uncultured Variovorax sp. | reverse complement strand
TGTCGACCGACATGCCGACCAGTTCGTCCGCGGCGTAGCCGAGCAGTTCGAGCGCGGTCGGGTTGGCCAGCACGATCACGCCTTGCTGATCGACCACCAAGAGCGCATCGGGATACGCCGCGAAGAGCGAACGGAACACCGTGCCGTCGTCGAAGCCGGGAACGACCGGCCTGGGCGACGTGGTCATGCGGATTCCAGATTCATGCCGACACGACGTCGGGCACGAAAAGGTATCCAGCCCCGCGCACCGACTTCACGATGCGCGGCTGGTTCGGGTCGTCGCCGAGCTTGCGGCGCAGTCGGCCGATCTGCACATCGATGGTTCGATCGAACGGGCCGCCGTCGCGGCCGCGCGTGCGCTCCAGCAGGAAGTCGCGCGACAGCACACGGCCGGTGTTCTCGGCCATGACGCGCAACAGATCGAACTCGCCGGTGGTGAGCGGCACTTCATCGCCCTGGGCTGCGACGAGGCGCCGCGCCGCGACATCGAGCGTCCAGCCGGAAAAGCGGAGCAGTGTGGGCGGCGTGGACTGCGTGGGTGGCGCGTGGGGTGCGGACGCTGCTTCGACGGCTGTCGTCACCGGCGCCGCCGCGGGCACCGCGGCCGTGCGGCGCAGCACGGCCCGGATGCGCGCCAGCAGTTCGCGCAGATCGAAGGGCTTGGTCACGTAGTCGTCGGCGCCGATCTCCAGGCCGACCACCTTGTCGACGGCATCTCCGCGTCCGGTGACGATGACCAGTCCGCACTGCCATTGCTCCCGCACCTGGCGCGCGATGGTGATGCCGTCTTCACCCGGCAACCCGAGGTCGAGCAGCACCACGGCCGCCGGGTCTTGCCGCATCAGCTCGAGCAGGGCTCTGCCCGAATGGCGCTGACTGACACGAAATCCGTGGACCTGCAGGTAGTTGGCCAGGAGCAGGGTGATCTCGGTCTCATCGTCGAGGACGGCAATGTGGATGGAGGTGGAAGGCACGGCGCATGTTAGATGCAAGAGAAGTCATCGAGTGCGATGTACGTCACATTGATCGCGGATTGACCTGCATCAAGCTTGCATGCGTGGCAGGCGCTTTCAATCGGTGCTGCGCGATGTTGCGCTCCGGTGACTCCCGCCTTTCCAACTTCATGAACACGTCTACTTCAACGTCGCCCCTGAACCGCAGACGCAGGGCCTATCTCGTCGGCGGCGGCATTGCCTCCCTGTCGGCCGCGGTGCTGTTGCTCCGCGATGGCGGATTTCGGGGCACCGACGTCTTCATCCTCGAAGAGATGCAGGTGGCCGGCGGCGCGCTCGATGGCTCGGGCAATGCCGAAGTCGGTTACGTGACGCGGGGAGGCCGCATGTGGACCGAAGAGGCCTATGTCTGCCTTTGGAACGTCCTGGACTCGGTGCCGGACCGCCACGGCGCGGGGTCGCTCAAGGACGCGGTGTGGGACTTCAACGAGGCTCTGCAATCGCACGCCAACGCGCGGCTGATTGACCGGCAGCACAAAATTCTCGATGCCGACGATCTGGGCTTCGATGCGCGTGACCGTCTCGATGTGCTGCGCCTGCTCGCCACGCCCGAGCGCATGCTCGGCGCGGAGCGCATTCAGGACTGCTTTACCGAGCACTTTTTCGACAGCAACTTCTGGGCGATGTGGCGCACCACCTTCGCCTTTCAGAACTGGCACAGCGCGGTCGAAATGCGACGCTACCTGCTTCGCTTCCTGCAAGAGCTGCCGCGCATTCACACGCTGGCCGGCGTGCGCCGCACTGCATTGAATCAGTACGACTCGATCGTCCGGCCGATGCAGGACTGGCTCGCGGGGCAGGGCGTGGCGTTCCAGTTCGGCACCAAGGTCGTCGACATGG
>CAXTCC010000115.1:0-10517 GCA_964242015.1 uncultured Variovorax sp. | reverse complement strand
TGGCTCGCGGGGCAGGGCGTGGCGTTCCAGTTCGGCACCAAGGTCGTCGACATGGACTTCGAGGACTTCGCGGAGATGACCGAGGTCGCGCGAGACAACGATGGCTTGCGCGTCACCGCCATCCATTGCAATCGCGGCGACGAGTTCTTCTCGCACCAGGTCGGGCCTGAGGACCTGGTCTTCGCCACCCTCGGCTCGATGACAGCCGACGCCCGCATCGGCGACAACGACCACGCGCCCGTACTGCTGCGCGACAAGCGCGACGGCAGCTGGACGCTGTGGGAGAACCTGGTGCGCAAGGCGCCGACGCTGGGTCGGCCCGAGGCATTCAATGGCAACGTCGACGAGAGCAAGTGGGAGTCTTTCACCGTCACGCTGCGCAGCCCCGTGCTGGTGAAGCGCATCGAGGCTTTCTCCGGCAACGCGCCGGGCACGGGTGGCCTCATGACGTTCAAGGACTCGCCGTGGTTGATGTCGATCGTCGTGCCGCATGCGCCTCACTTCTCCGGCCAGCCCGAAGGCGTGTACACGATATGGGGCTACAGCCTTTTCATCGACAGGAAGGGCGACTACGTCGACAAGACGATGGCCGAGTGCAGCGGCGACGAGATCCTGACCGAGCTGATGCACCAGCTGGGCTTCGAAGACATCCTCGACGAAGTGCGTCGCAGCAGCACGGTCATTCCAGTGATGATGCCGTACATCACCAGCCAGTTCGAGCGCCGCGAGCCGGGCGACCGGCCCGCCGTCGTGCCACACGGCACCCGCAATTTCGCGTTGCTCGGCCAGTACGTCGAGATTCCGGAAGACGTGGTCTTTACCGTCGAGTATTCGGTGCGCAGCGCGATGCATGCGGTGTACGGACTGCTGCACTTGAAGAACGAGATACCCGCCATCTATCACGGCGCGGTGCATCCCAAGGTCGCGCTGGAGAGCTTCAAGGCGCTGATGTCTTGAGGGTAAGCCCTCATGGCCGCGCTTCGGTCAAAGATTAGATTTGGTTATCTGACATAACCATGACCTTGTCCACCCGAAGGAGACACACCGCCATGACTTTCAAACTCGCCACCCTGGCCGCCGTGCTGGCCACGACGCTGCTGGGCACCGCCGCCCGTGCCGACCTCACCGTCGGCGTGGTGCAGCCGCTCACCGGCCCCGCATCGGGCCTCGGCATTCCGGTCAACAAGGCGATCTCGCTCTGGCCCAAGACCATCGCGGGCCAGACGCTCAAGGTGATCGTGCTCGACGATGCGAGCGACCCGACCACGGGCGTCAAGGCCACGCAGCGACTGGTGACCGACGAGAAGGTCGACGTCATCGTCGGCTCGTCCGCGACGCCGGTGGCCGCGCCGATGGCCGAGGTCACCGCCGAGTCGGGCACGCCGCAGCTGTCGACGTCGCCCGCAGGCTTGCCACCGGGCAAGGACAAATGGTTCTTCAGGCTCCCGCAGTCGAACAACGTCATGGCGTATGCGGTCATCGAGCACATGAAGAAGCAGAACATCAAGACGGTGGGCTTCCTCGGCTACACCGATGCCTACGGTGAGCTGTGGCTCAAGACGTTCACCGAGCAGGGCGCCAAGGCCGGCATCAAGGTCGTCGGCGTCGAGCGCTTCGCACGGGCCGATACCAGCGTCACGGCGCAGGCACTCAAGCTGACTTCGGCCAACCCCGACGCCATCCTGATCGTGGCATCCGGCAGCGGTGCCGGCATGCCGCAAAAGGCGATCGTCGAGCGCGGCTACAAGGGCAAGATCTACCAGACGCACGCCGCTGCTTCACCCGACCTGATGCGCACGGCCGGCAAAGATGCCGACGGCACCTTCGTCGTCTCCGGCCCCGCCATGATCGGCACGCAATTGCCCGACAGCCATCCGTCGAAGAAGGCCGCGGTCGCTTTCGTGCAGCAGTACGAGCAAGCCTACGGACCGGGCTCGCGCAACCAGTTCGCAGGACACGGCACCGACGCGCTGACGGTGCTTGAAATCGCAGTGCCCATCGCGCTCAAGAAAGCCAAGCCGGGCACGCCCGAGTTTCGTGCCGCACTGCGCGATGCGATGGAGAGCATGGGCCGCACCGTGCTGGCCCACGGCGTCCTGAACTGGACGGCCGACGACCACTGGGGCTATACCAACGAAACCGGCGTGATGTTGAAGGTGGTGAACGGGGAGTTCAAGGTCGAGCAGTGACGACTCGCGCGAAGGCCTTCAGTCTCATCGTCGTCCTCGCCGACGAAGACGACTTCGCGGAGATGAGCGAGGAATGGATCAGATGGCTTCCCTCTGATCCTCCCGCCCGGCAAGGTGCCAAGCTGCCCGCAAGAATTCCCGGACTCAAGATTTCGATCGCGGCGGTCGCCGAGGCATAGGGGTCCAGCGACCCCTGGGTCACCGAGCCCGCGCCTGCAACGAAGGTTCAATGGAATGCCGGCCGATCAGTTCGGCTTGTCACCCATCCAACTAGTTGGTAGACTAGGGCATGAATTTCGAACCTTCGCCGCAGGCAGTCCGCATCCTCGACCGAGCTCAGGTGCTTATCGCTGCCGGTGGCTACAACGGCTTTAGCTATGCCGACGTGTCCGCGGACGTGGGCATCACCAAGGCCAGCATCCATCACTATTTCCCCAAGAAGTCGGATCTGGTTCGCACGCTGCTGCAGCGCTATCGCGCGGCCGCAGAAGACGGGTTGGCGGTCCTGCAATCGAAAGTCTCGGGCGCCGACGGACAGCTGCGCGCTTACGCCGGTTGGTGGGCGGCCTGTATCGCCGACGGCAGCATGCCGATCTGCATCTGCGCCATGCTGGGCGCAGAGATTCCGGCTTTGCCAGAAGAGGTCGCCGCCGAAGTGCAAGCTCATTTCGTTTTTCTCGCGGACTGGATCGAACGTGTCCTCGATGCCGGGGCGGCGGCCGGCGTATTCGAGCTTTGCGACGCGCCGGCGGCCGAAGCCCAGGCATTCATGGCGACGGTCCATGGCGCCATGCTCACTGCACGCGCGCTGGGCGAGCCCTCTCTCTTCAAGAGCACCGTGGACGCCACGTTGCGTCGATTGACCACTGTGGCTTAGCGATCCGCGCTGGGTCCGGGCATGCCCGGACCTCACATCACACACAACTCCGCAGGGTCCTGTACGGCGCGACCTCGGCGGAGCCCTTGCCCCACGCGCCGCATTCACTCGATTCATCTATTCCAGGAGCCTTCCAAATGCATGTTCAATCCCTCAACCCCACGATCGCCGCTGGCCTCGGTCAAAGCCACGATTCACAACAACGCTGGCTGAAAAACTATTACTTCATCCGGGCGCTCGTCTCGGCTCTTTGGGTCGCCGTCGCGCTCGTTGTCGGCACGAAGAATCCGATGGTCGCCGGAGCGCTGCTGCTCATTTATCCCGCATGGGACGCTGCCGCCAATTGGCTCGACGCTCGAAAGAGCGGTGGCCTGAAAACCAATTTGACGCAACGCCTCAACGTCGGGGTCAGCGCTGTCGCCACGCTTGGCGTCGCGGTCGCCTTGACCTCCGGCATGAACGCCGTCATCGCGGTCATCGGCGTGTGGGCCGTCGCTGCCGGACTGCTGCAGCTGAGCACCGCAGTCCGCCGCTGGAAATCGCAAGGTGCGCAATGGGCAATGGTCTTGAGTGGCGCCCAGTCGGCACTTGCAGGGGGCTTCTTCGTCGCGCAGTCGCTGATGGTCACGCCACCGTCGATTGCCAACATCGCGGGATATGCCGGCGTCGGCGCGATCTACTTCCTCATCTCGGCCGTCTGGTTGACTGTCAAGCAAATGCAACTGGGCGCGAAGCCTTCTTCGGACGCCGCACGAACCGACTGAGCGCGGACCCGATGGCGGTCACTGGCGACCAGGCGACCAAGCGACCAGGCGAGCTAGACAAAGGCGTGTGGCAGGATTCAGGGATGCATCAGCCGTCGCGCCGCATACCGTACCGAACCTGGCCAGGCGCTCTTGCGATCGTGCTGGCCATGGGCGGCTATGTCGGTGGCTTGACATGGTGGAACCGCCTGACGCCCGCCCTTCGGCCGTTGGCTGCGGGACAAACGATTCAGCTCGGCCACGCGCGGCTGCTGCCGGCGGACGGTTGGGCGACGGACGTATCGCTGTCGAGAACCGGGCAGTCCCTGATGCTGGTGAAAGGAAGCGGTCGATTCCTGGTAACGGTCGGGGCGTGGTCGGGCGGACCGGACGGGCCGATGGCGCGGCAACAGAGACTGATGGAGCGTGTTCAGGGTCTTCATCTGACGGGAGACACCACAGACTTCGTCAATCCCTGGGGCATGCAAGGCGTGACCTTCGCCTACTTCGGGCCGACGCTGACGGGCCGCTTCTGGCAAGTAGTGGACCGTCAACGTCGATCGCTCGTGCAGATCGACTTCTACAGTGCGAATGGCGGTTTCAGCGACGCTCTGGTCGAGGCGCTGAGCATGGTCGACTCCATGGACCTGGAAGCGCCGCTTTGATCGCGCAGAGCTTCGAGCAAAGCCCCTCCGTGTGGCCCGTCGGCACCGATTCGTTTTTCCAGCCGCGTCGCGCTGCGTTCTGGCTGTTGGCGGCGCTCATCGTCAACGGTCTGTTCTATTTCGTTCACATGGTTGCCATTGGCCTGCGCGTCGTGCCTGTCACCGCCCTCCTGGGGTTGGCGGTCTGGTCCGTCTACACGCTTGCCTTCTTTCTTGCTTTTCGTTGCCTGGACCTGCTCGAGCAGCACCCTCCGGAGGCCTATGTCCTGGCGTTCGCGTGGGGCGGCCTGGGGGCGGTCTACTTTGCTGCGCCTGCCAACCTGGCGATTCAGAGCCTGTGCGCGAAGCTGGTTTCGCCGGCGTTCGCAGCCGTCTGGGGACCAGCGATCGCAGGGCCGATCACCGAGGAGTTCCTGAAGCTCGCCGGTGTCATGTTGTTGATCCTGGTTGCACGCACTCATTTTCGGAACTACCTGTCGGTGCTCATCGTCGGCGCTACGGCGGGGCGGGGATTTCAGGTGGTGGGGAACCTCAGCGACACCATCAATGCATCGATGGTGTTTCCGCAAGACAGCCAGGTCTATCCGGTGTTCATCAACCTGCTCACGCGCGGGCTGATGAGCGGTCTATGGAGTCATGCGGCCTACACGGCGATCGCCGCGTTCGGTGTCGCCTGGTTCATGCTCCACCGCGAGAGGCCGATGGTCGTTCGGCTTGCGGTCGCTGTGCTGTGCTTCGCCCTGGCGTGGGCGATGCACTTCGCGTGGAACTCACCGTGGCTGGAAAAAACCTTCGACGATGGGTACGCCGACATGGCGGTTCTGCTTGCCATCAAAGGCATTCCCGCGATGGTCGCTGTCGGGCTCTTCTGGCACGTCGCAGCCCGCGAGGACGGTGCCCAGATTCATGCGTTTGCGGCTTGGCTGATCCCCGAGCGGGAACTGATCGAAGACGACGAATGGCTTCGGCTGGGTGCACCCGTGCTGCGATGGCGGACCCGCAGAGACGTGGGCAAGGCCCTCGGCTCGCGGGCGAGGCGACTCGAGGCGCAATTGCAACGTGAGCAATTGCGTCTGATTCGAAAGGCGGCGATGTACGGACGCGGGGCGCAGACGAAGCGTCACGAAATCGCAGTGAGGCGTCTGCGCGACGCGCTGCATTCGTTCGCTCCGAACCCGTGAGCGATCTGGGGGGCCATCAGCCATGTGAGATATTGGCGCCGCTCGATCGATCCATGACCACTCCTCGCACGTGTTGCCCGCACGGGGAGCTTTCCGGCGAACGGATCACTGTTTCCGGCGGCCAGCGCGCCTGATCGGCATGGCCTTCTCGGAGGCCATGCCCGACATCGCTCGGTGTTCCGCGGTGTTCTAGAGCACCAGCGACAACCCCAGCGTCAGGATCAAACCCATCACCGAGATCACCGTCTCCATCAGCGACCACGTCTTGAAGGTCTCCAGCACGGTGAGCCCGAAGTACTCCTTGACCAGCCAGAAGCCGGCGTCGTTCACGTGCGAGAAGAAGACCGACCCGGCACCGACGGCCAGCACCACGAGCGACAGGTGATTGGGTGAAAGGCCGGCGGCCAGCGGCGCGACGATGCCGGCGGCGGTCACCGTCGCCACGGTTGCCGAGCCGGTCGCGAGGCGAATCAACACGGCGACGAGCCAGCCCAGCACCAGCGTCGACAACCCCGCTGCGAGCGCGATCTTGGCGATGGCGAGGCCGGTGCCGCCATCGACCAGCGCCTGCTTGAAGCCACCACCGGCGCCGACGATCAGCATCACGCCGACCACGGGCATCAGGCTGGCGCCGATCTTCTTGGCGAGCACGCTGGTCGAGAAGCCGACCGCAGTGCCGAAGGTCACCATCGCCAGCAGCACCGCGACGAGCAACGCGAAGACCGGGTCGCCGATGAAGTCGAGCGCGGGACGCAGCGCTGCGGTCTTGTCCATCCAGATGTCGGCGCCGGCCTTGATGAGCATCAGCACCAGCGGCGTCAGCAAGGTGATCAAGGTCCAGTTGAAGGTGGGCGTGCGCGTGGGATGGGGCTCTTCTTCGCCGGGTGTTCCGGATGCATCGAAAGCGCCCGACGATGTGCCGGAGCCGACGGCTCTCGATGCACTGTTCGATACCGCGAGCCCGGCACCTGCCGCGCCGATCGGCACCAGTCGCGCTGCGATCGAGCCGAACAGCGGCCCGGCGACGGCCACCGTCGGAATGGCGATGAGCAAGCCCAGCGCCAGCGTCACGCCGACGTTCGCATGAAGGATCGCGATGGCCGCGAGCGGACCGGGGTGCGGCGGGATGAAGCCGTGCAGCACCGACAGGCCGGCCAGCGCCGGGATGCCGAGTCGCATCGCCGGGCCTTTGGAATGGTGCACCGCGAGCATCACCACGGGGATGAGCAGCACCAGCCCGATCTCGAAGAACATCGGAATGCCGATGATGCTGGCGACCAGCGCCATCTTCCACGGCAGCGTCGCTGGGCGGCCGCGCAGCAGTGTGTCCACGATCTTTTCGGCACCGCCGGAATCCGCCAGCAGCTTGCCGAGCATGGCGCCGAGCGCGATGAGCACGCCGACATAGCCGAGCACGCCGCCGACGCCGGCTTCGTAAGACGCGGTGACCTTGTCGAGCGGCAAGCCGGAGCCGACACCGACGAAGAGGGCGCCGATGGTCAAGGCCAGAAACGCGTGCATCTTGAGCCACACGATCAGCACGATGAGGAGCGCGATGCCGGCTGCGGCGACGACGAGCACCTGCGTGTCGTGCGCGTTCAGCGGCTGGTGCATCAGGTCGGTCGGGTTCATTTGGTTTCCTTGAGGCCGAGCATGGCAATCACGGTCTTGGCAATCTCCGAAGGCGCCGGGCCGACGTCGACACGGACCGCAGGCTCGTCTGCGCCGGGCTCCTGCAAGTCGGCGAACTGGCTGTCGAGCAGCTTGGTCGGCATGAAGTGGCCGTGTCGTGCGGCCAGGCGCGCGGCGATGGTTTCATACGAGCCGTGCAGGTAGACGAAGACCACGCCGGTCCCGCGCCTGTCGATGGTGTCGCGGTACGAGCGCTTCAGTGCGGAGCAAGTGATGAGGCCGCTTTCGCCGGCATCCAGACGCTGCCCGACCCAGTCGGCGACCTTCTCCAGCCAGGGTGCACGGTCGTCGTCGTCGAGCGGATGTCCCGCCTTCATCTTTTCGATATTCGCTTCCGGATGCAGCGCGTCGCCTTCCTCGAAAGGCCAGCCCAGGCGGCCAGCGAGGAGGGCCGCGACGGTCGTCTTGCCGCAGCCGGACACGCCCATCAGCACGAGCACCACCGGTTGAGGCACAGGTGGCGATATCGGCAACGGCAGCGCTGAAGCGTCGCCGGTGTTGGCGATTGTGTTGGTGTTGGTTTGAGTTGTCATTGTTCTTCCACTTGATCGGATCACTCGGGTCAGCGCTTGAACATAGCACCGCGAACACGAGGCTGCAGTCGGCCGGAATCGCCGATCCAGCGGGCCCATGCTCGACCTTGGCAAAGTGGGCGAAACTAGCGGCATGCTGGTTCGCCTTCGCCACCGCTTCGACCGGGGTCTCACGATCAATGGGCGCCTGTTCCTGCTGGTGCTCGCGGTGGCGATTCCGTTCTCCATCTTTCTCGGCATCTCCGCGTTGCTGCAGGCGAAACAGGAACGCGAACATGTTCGTCAGGAGATGTTGGACCTGGCACGCCTCACGTCGGCTCGCCTCGACGACCACGTAGGCGACATCGGGCAGTTCCTCGGCGTGCTCGCGGAGGTGGTCACGCCCGAGCCGGAAGCCGGTGCCGCCAACGATGCATTGCTGAAGGGCCTGACGTCGCGCCGTCCACCGCAGATCAACAACGTCGCGGTATGGAACGCCGGCGGTGAACTGGTTGGCTCTACCGAGCAGCAACTGCGCGCGACGCGCCTGAACGTCGGACAGCGGTCGTTCTTCAAGCAAGCCATCGCCGGTGCCGACCTGCCTGTGGAAGCACCGGTCGTGGCCGCGTCGAACGGCGAGCAGGTCGCTGTCTTCGCTACGGCCGTGCGGCGCCAGGGTCGTGTCGTCGGCGTCGTCACGGCGACCGCGCGCCTGCGGCTGCTGCAATCGCTGGTGGTGCCGACCAGCGGCTTGCCGCCCGGTGCCGTCGTCACGGTGCTCGACCGCAACGGCGTGGTGCTGGCGCGTTCGCTCGATGCGAGCCGCTGGATCGGCAAGAGCCTGGGCGCGTCCTTCGTGTCGACGGGCGTGAGCGATGGCATGCGAGATGGACCGAGTGCCGACGGCGTGTCGCGCATCGGTGGCTTCACGACGTCGCGCCGCGTGCCGTGGATCGTCTATGTCGGGATTCCGACCGATGTCGCGCTGGCGCCGATGCGGCGTCATCTGGCGGAAACCTTCATGGCAGGGCTCGCGATGCTGCTGCTCGGCCTGGCCGCCGCCGCGTTGGCCGGTCGCCGCATCTCTGCGCCCTTGCGCCAGTTGAGCGACGACGCAGCGCTGCTCGAGCAAGGCCGCTTCGAGCATCGAAGCAGCGTGTCGCAGGGCGGCGAAATCGGTCAGCTCGCGAGCGCGCTCAACCGCATGTCGGACTCGCTGCAGGAACGCACGGCATTGCTGGAGGCGAGCCGATTCCAGCTGAAACAGATCACCGACAACCTGCCCGCGATGATCTCGTACCTCGATACGCAGCAACGCTTTCTTTTTGCCAACAAGGTCTTCAAGGAGTGGCTGGGCGTCGACGCCGACGCGCTCATCGGCAAGAGCCTGGCCGAGTTCTACGGCGAGGCGGAATACGCAACTTTTCGCCACGACATCGAAGCGTGTCTTGCCGGCCAGCGCGTCGCCTATGAACGCGAGATCCGCACCTTGGCCGGACCGCGCCGGGTCGAGGTGACGCTGATCCCGCATCGGGACGCCGACAACGCCGTGGTCGGCCTGTTCGCACTCACGCTGGATGTCACGGCCAGCCGCGAGGCCATTGCCTTGCGCGCGCGCAGCGAAGAACGACTGAGCCTGGCGCTCGAAGGCTCCGGGTCGGCGCTGTTCGACCTCGACGTGAAGCGCAGCCTGATCTACCAGAGCGCGCAGGCCGCGGCGATGCGTGGCGCGCCTGCGGTGGAAGAAACGACCAGCCTGGCCGCCTACATGGACCGCGTGCATCCCGATGACCGCGACTGGCTCGCGCACTGCTTCGAGGCCGCGCTCAGGGGGCGCACGCCGACCTTCGACGCCGAGTTCCGCATGGCGACGCGCGAGCACGGCTGGATCTGGATTCGCGGCCTGGGGCGCGTCGTCGAACGCGATGCGCAGGGCATGGCAGTGCGCCTCGCAGGAACAGGCGCTGACATCACGCCGCGCAAGGTTGCCGAAGAGCGGCTTCGCTATCTGGCAGAGAACGACGCGCTCACCGGCTTGCCCAATCGCGCGGTGTTCGATGAGCGCTTGACAGACATGTTGCTGAAGCGCCCCCGGCCGCACCACACGGCGGCGCTCATGTTCCTGGACATCGACCATTTCAAGAGCGTGAACGACACCTTCGGCCACGAGGCGGGCGACAAGCTGCTGATGGCTTTTGCGGCGATCCTGAAGGACTGCGTGCGGCCGACCGACACCGTCGCGCGCCTCGCAGGAGACGAGTTCACCATCATCCTGAACGACATCTCGGGCGTGGACGAGGCGACCGGTGTGGCGCAGCGCATTGTCGAAAAGGTGCGAGGCCTCCGTGGCTTCAGCGACACGCGGACCCATGTGTCGACCAGCATCGGCATTGCCTTCAAAGGACCGAACGACAACGACGCGGCGGTCTTGCTGCGACGTGCCGACGCGGCGCTGTACCAGGCGAAGCGGAACGGTCGCGACAGCTTTGTTTGCGACGTGACGGACACCGCCGACACGGCCGACACGGCCGACAGCGTCAATGCCATCGGCGTGCCTCGCGGGGTCAGCTGACGGCCGCGCGCCCGCTGCGAAACTGGACGAGCGAGCTTCGCCTGACCGTCAGCGCCACGATCGCCACGCCCGCCGCGACGATCAGT
>CAXTCC010000114.1:0-12652 GCA_964242015.1 uncultured Variovorax sp. | reverse complement strand
GTGAAGACGCCGATCCAGACGACGTCCAGGAAGTGCCAGAACATCGACAGGCACAGCAGGCGGCGGCGGTTCTCAGGAACCAGCCCGCCGCGGCCGACCTGAATCATCAGCGTGACCAGCCAGATGATGCCGAAGGTGACGTGCAGCCCGTGCGTGCCGACCAGCGTGAAGAACGCCGACAAGAACGCGCTGCGCTGCGGACCGGCGCCTTCGTGGATGAGGTGCACGAACTCGTACATCTCGAGCCCGATGAAGGCACAGCCGAAGAGTCCGGTGATGCCCAGCCAGATCAGTGTCGTCTTCAGGCGGTCGCGCTGCATTTCGAGCATCGCGAAGCCGTAGGTGATCGACGAGAGCAGCAGCATCGACGTGTTGAGTGCCACCAGCGGCAGGTCGAACAGGTCGGCGCCCGAGGGCCCGGCCGCGTAGCTGCGGCCCAGCACCGCATACACCGCGAACAGGCACGCGAAGATGAGGCAGTCGCTCATCAGGTAGAGCCAGAAGCCGAGCAGCGTGCCGTTCTCGACGTGGTGCTCTTCAGGGACGTAGTAGCGCAGGTTGTCCGGCGCGTTGACGGCGGAGCCCGTCATGGAACCGGGCAAGGGGGAGGCGGCGTACTCAGACATGGGAAGCCAGCAGTCGGGTGCGGTCGCCTTCGGTGCGAACGACTTCGTCCACGCCGACGTAGAAATCGCGCTTGTAGTTGAAGGTGTGCGTGATCGCGGTGGCGATCAGCGCGACGAAGGCGAGTGCCGCCAGCGGCCACATGTGCCAGATCGCCGCGAAGCCGAACACCGCGCTCAAGCCGGCGAGGACGATGCCGGCCCAGGTGTTCTTGGGCATGTGGATCGGGATGAAGCCTTCGAGCGGCCGCTGGTAGTTGTTCTTCTTCATGTCGTGCCAGGCGTCGCCTTCATGCACCATGGGGGTGAAGGCGAAGTTGTAGGCAGGCGGTGGCGACGAGGTCGACCATTCCAGCGTGCGGCCACCCCATGGGTCGCCCGTGGTGTCGCGCAGTTTTTCGCGGTCTCGGTAGGTCACGTAGAACTGGATCAGCATGGCCAGGATGCCGCCGGCGATCAGCACCGCACCGAAGGCGGCGATGATGAACCAGATCTGCAGCGAAGGATCTTCGAAGTGGCTCATGCGGCGTGTGACGCCCATCAGGCCGAGCACGTAGAGCGGCATGAAAGCCAACCAGAAGCCGACCAGCCAGAGCCAGAACGACACCTTGCCCCAGAACGGATCGAGCTTGTAGCCCGTCGCCTTGGGGAACCAGTAGTTGATGCCGGCGAACACGCCGAACACCACGCCGCCGATGATCACGTTGTGGAAGTGGGCGATCAGGAACAGGCTGTTGTGCAGCACGAAGTCGGCCGGTGGCACGGCCAGCAACACACCCGTCATGCCGCCGACGGTGAAGGTCACCATGAAGCCGATGGTCCACAGCATCGGCACTTCGAACTTGATGCGGCCGCGGTACATGGTGAACAACCAGTTGAAGATCTTGGCCCCGGTCGGGATCGAGATGATCATGGTCGTGATGCCGAAGAACGAGTTGACGCTGGCACCCGAGCCCATCGTGAAGAAGTGATGCAGCCACACGAGGTACGACAGGATGGTGATCACGATGGTCGCGTACACCATCGACGCGTAGCCGAAGAGGCGCTTGCCGGAGAAGGTCGACACCACTTCGGAGAACACGCCGAAGAGCGGCAGGATGAGGATGTAGACCTCCGGGTGACCCCAGATCCAGATCAGGTTGACATACATCATGGCGTTGCCGCCGAGATCGTTCGAGAAGAAATTGGTGCCGACGTAGCGGTCGAGCGACAGCAGGCCGAGCACGGCGGTCAGCACCGGGAAGGCGGCGACGATCAGCACGTTGGTGCACAGGGCGGTCCAGGTGAAGATCGGCATCTTCATCAGGCCCATGCCGGGGGCGCGCATCTTCACGATCGTCGCGATCAGGTTGATGCCCGACAGCAAGGTCCCGACCCCCGCTATCTGCAATGACCATATGTAGTAGTCGACCCCGACGTCGGGGCTGTACGCGATACCCGAAAGAGGCGGGTAGGCCAGCCAGCCGGTGCGCGCGAATTCACCCACGAAAAGCGACATCATCACCAGCGCCGCGCCGCTCACCGTCATCCAGAAACTGAAGTTGTTCAGGAACGGGAACGCCACGTCGCGGGCGCCGATCTGCAGCGGCACCGCGAAGTTCATGAGGCCGGTGACGAACGGCATCGCCACGAAGAAGATCATGATCACGCCGTGGGCGGTGAAGACCTGGTCGTAGTGGTGCGGCGGCAAGAATCCGTCCGATGCGCCGAAAGACATGGCCTGTTGCGCCCGCATCATGATGGCGTCGGAGAAGCCGCGCAGAAGCATGATGATGCCGAGGATCATGTACATGATCCCGATCTTTTTGTGGTCGATGCTGGTGAACCACTCGCGCCACAGATAGCCCCACACCTTGAAGTAGGTGAGGGCGCCGACCAGCGCCAGGCCGCCGAGGGCCACAGCGATGAAAGTGACGAGCAGGATGGGCTCGTGGTACGGAATGGCCTCCCAGGTGAGGCGGCCGAAGACGAGCTTCGTGATGTCGAGATGGTCGAACATTGTTTTTATTGCGGACGCGAAATGGGTGCGGGCGGGATGGCGATCGAACTGAGTGTCGAACTGAAGGCGTCGGGCAAATCATTGACGCTGCACATGGCGGCGACGTAGGTGCGGTCGGGCTTGCCGTCCGCGCCGGTTTTGGAAGTGATGTTGAAGCTGCCGGGCTTGCCGAGGCCACCGCTGGTGTCGATGGCCATCATGTCTTTCATGCACATCTTGCCGGCCTCGACGCAGCGATTGAGGATGGCGTCGTACAGGCCGGGGGCGACAGTGCCGTAGCGCGCCACGGGCGCGTTCTCGCTGGGCTTTTCGAGCTCGAGGTAGGCGGTGCGACTGAGCTCGCCACCGCTATTTCCCCCATTTTCAGCCTTTGCCGCCTTTGCATTGGCAACCCACTTGCCGAAGTCGGCTTCGCTCAAGCCATGGAACTTGAAGCGCATGCCCGAGAAGCCGGCGCCGCTGTAGTTGGCAGAAAACCCTTCGAACTCACCCGGCTTGTTGATGACGGCGTTGAGCTTGGTTTCCATGCCCGGCATCGCGTAGATCTGGCCGGCCAGTGCCGGGATGAAGAACGAGTTCATCACCGAGGAAGCGGTGATCTTGAACAGGATGGGCCGGTCGACCGGCGCCGCCAGTTCGTTGACGGTCGCTATGCCCTGTTCCGGATAGAGAAAAAGCCACTTCCAGTCGAGCGCCACCACTTCGACCACCAAGGGCTCGACTTCGCCCGAGATCGGCCGCGCACTGTCGATGCGGCTCAGGGGCCGGTAGGGGTCGAGCGTGTGCGTGCTGATCCAGGTGATGGCACCGAGCGCGATGATGATGAGCAGCGGTGCCGCCCAGATCACCAGTTCGAGCTGCGTCGAATGGTCCCAGTCGGGGCGGTATTCCGCATCCTTGTTGGCCTCGGATTTTCGATAGCGCCAGGCAAAAAGCAGCGTGAGGGCGATCACCGGAACGATGATCAGCAGCATCAGCAGCGTGGAAACCACGAGCAGGTTGCGCTGCTGCAGGGCGATATCCCCGGAGGGATTCATCAACACCATGTTGCAACCCGTCAGCAGGGCGACGGCGGGCAGCAACAGCAGTCCGCGAAGTTTCTTGAGGTGGGGCATGCCGGACAAAAAGAGGTGGGCTCGATCTGGATGATCTTGGAACGGAGCAGAATCTACGCCGATCAGGGCGTTACCGGCATTGGACGTTTTGTCCTATGGCAACTTTCCCCAAGCGGTGAGACCCTGTGGTGTCCGGATGACACAACACCTTAAACACGACCAAGCACCATGTCCAGCGCCACTCAACACCATCACGAGCTCTCGCCGCGCGGCATGGAGGCAGACACCCGGCGTGTGACCGCCGACCATTCCGGCATTGCCCCGAGCGAAATTGCCGTGGGCGTCATCATCGGCCGCGCCTCCGAGTATTTCGACTTCTTCGTCTACGGAATCGCCTCCGTGCTGGTATTTCCCGCCATCTTTTTCCCGTTCGCGCAACGGCTCGAGGGCACGCTCTATTCTTTCGTCATCTTCTCTTTCGCGTTCTTCGCCCGGCCGATCGGCACGATCGCCTTCATGGCCATCCAGGAACGCTACGGACGTGGCATCAAACTGACGGCGGCGCTGTTTTTGCTGGGCTTCTCGACCGCCGGCATGGCGTTCCTGCCCGGCTACACCAGCCTGGGCTTCGCGTCGATCGTGCTGCTGTCGCTGTTGCGGTTTTTCCAGGGGATCGCACTCGGCGGCTCATGGGATGGCCTGCCATCGCTGCTCGCGCTCAATGCGCCGCATTCGCGCCGCGGCTGGTACGCGATGATTCCGCAACTCGGGGCGCCCATCGGCTTCATCATCGCCAGCGGGTTGTTCCTGTTTCTGTACGCCAATCTGTCGGCGCGCGACTTTCTCGATTTCGGCTGGCGCTATCCGTTCTACGTCGCCTTTGCGATCAACGTGGTGGCGCTGTTCGCACGGTTGCGGCTGGTGGTGACCAACGAGTACGAGCATCTGCTCGAAGAGAACAAGCTGGAGCCGGTGCCGGTCGGCGACCTGCTCAAGGCGCGCGGCTCCAACCTGCTGATCGGCGCTTTCGCGGCATTGGCGAGCTATGCGCTCTTTCACCTCGTCACCGTGTTTCCGCTGTCCTGGATGACGCTCTACTCGACGCAGACGGTGGAAGACGTGCTCGAGATCCAGATGTACGGCGCCGCGATCTGCGTCGTGGCCGTGATCGTTTCCGGATGGATCGCCGATCGCTTCGGCCGCCGCAACACCCTGGGCACGCTCGCCATCCTGATCGGCGTGTTCAGCCTGTTCACGCCGTGGCTGCTTGGCGGCGGGCCGGTGTTGCAAGACCTTTTCATCCTGGTCGGCTTCGGGCTGCTGGGCTTGTCTTACGGACAGGCGGCAGGCGCGGTCACCGCCAACTTCGAGGCGCAGTACCGCTACACCGGTGCGGCGCTCACTTCCGACATGGCCTGGCTGGTCGGCGCGGCGTTCGCACCGCTGGTGGCGCTCGGCCTGTCCGCGCGTTTCGGGCTGGTCGCGGTCAGCATCTACCTGCTGTCCGGCGCGCTCTGTACGTTGATCGCATTGCGGGTCAACCGCGCGCTGGAAATCCGGGATTGAGGTACTGATCCCGGGATCGCTCCGTTCCGCGCAGGCCCATTCCGCCGGCGCCTGCAGACGCCGACGAACAATGCGATGCTCCGCGCATTCAGAATCGACGTCCAACAACACAGGTACGGGGGCAGCGTATGGCAGCAGGATTCCAGGTAGACGAGATCGTGAGCGGCCTGCACCAGGTGCGGCGCAACTGGCGTGAATCGCAAAAGCGTTCGCAGGAGGGCGGCGAGCGCGAGTTGCCGTCACGCGATGTGATGGCCGAAGTGGTGGAGGCGCTGACCGGCGCGCTCTTTCCGATGCGGCTCGGCCCGACCGATCTGCGGCAGGAGAGCGAAGACTTCTATGTCGCGCACACGCTCGATGCCGCGCTGCACCAGTTGCACGCGCAGGCCACGCTGGAGTTGCGGCACACGCGGCGCCACACGGCGGCGGAACTGGCGGAACTGAGCGCCGATGCACAGGAGCGAGTCCGTGCCTTCGCGGCAGAACTGCCCGGCATTCGCACGTTGCTCGACACCGACGTGATGGCCGCCTTCCACGGTGACCCGGCCGCCCGCAGCGTCGACGAGGTGCTGCTGTGCTATCCGGGCGTGCTGGCGATGATCCACTACCGCATGGCGCACCCGCTCTACAAGCTGGGCCTGACCTTGCTGGCGCGCATCGTGGCCGAGCGGGCGCATGCGCAGACCGGCATCGACATTCATCCAGGAGCGCAGATCGGCGCCGGCTTCTTCATCGACCACGGGACGGGCGTGGTGATCGGCGAGACAGCGATCATCGGCGAACGCGTGCGGCTGTACCAGGCGGTGACGCTCGGCGCCAAGCGCTTTCCGACCGATGGCGAAGGCCATCTCAAGAAGGGCCTGCCGCGGCATCCCGTGCTCGAAGACGAGGTCGTGATCTATGCCGGCGCGACCATTCTCGGCCGGGTCACGATCGGCAAGGGCGCGACCATCGGCGGCAACGTGTGGGTGACGCAGGATGTGCCGGCCGGCTGTAGCGTGACGCAGGCGCAATCGCGTGAAGTGACGCGAGAACCGAACGTTGCGCCACCGGGCCTCGTTCGAAGCTGAAGACCGTCGGAAGGGGGTGCCACGGACGGCGAGGGAGGTTCACAATGACTTCCATGAACGCACAACCCTCTTCCTCCAAGGCGAATCCGCTGCTGGCACCCGACAGCGCCACCGACCATATCCATGGTTCGAAAACGGCCCGTGTGACGCTGGTCGAGTACGGCGATTTCGAATGCCCGTCTTGCGGGCAGGCGCACTCCGCGCTGAAGATCATGCTGGCGCATTTCGGCTCCGACTTGCGCTACGTCTTCCGTCATTTTCCGCAGCGTGAGGCGCATCCTCATGCCGAGCTGGCGGCTGAAACCGCGGAGGCCGCCGGCGCGCAAGGCAAGTTCTGGCAGATGCACGACCTGCTGTTCGAGCACCAGCAGCATCTCGATGAAAAGCATCTGCACCAGTACGCGAAGCAACTGGAGCTCGACATCCCGCGCTTCGAGAACGAGATGCGCGACCACGTCTATCTGCAGCGCGTGCAGGAGCAGGTGGCCGGCGCCGAGCGCCTGCATGTGCGCGCCACGCCCACCTTCTATGTGAACGGCGTTTTTTGCGACGTGTCGTTCGGCCTGGAGCATCTGCACCAGGCGATCGAGAAGGCGCTGTCGGCACGGTGAGCCGAATGGGCGCGATGGGCCCGGGGCGTCTGCTCTCGCGCTATTTCGCCGCCGAGGCCAGGCCCGCCAGACGCGCGCGTTGCGCTTCGTAGGTCTTGAGGTGCACGTAGGCCGTGCGCAGTGCGGACGGCGTCGCGGCGTCGTCGCTGCCCTTTGCGGCGCGTCCCAGCAGATCGCCGACGATGTGATCGGCTTCGATTGCAGCACCGCGCGCGATGTCCTTGTACATCGACGCAGTGATCGGCGACCCGGCCGTCGTGATCATGGTGCGGCCTCGTTCGATGGCGCCGGCACGCGGTGCAAAGCCGTTGTGCGTCGCAATGGCGCTGCACTCTTCGAACAGCGCCAACGCCACGTCCTGGCCGCCCGCGCTGACGATGTCGCCGATGGGCGCACGCATCGCGCTCGTGAGGCTCGCCACCGTGGCGATGAAGATCCACTTTTCCCACATCTCCTGCAGGATGTCGGGCGTGGCACGGGCATCGAACTTTGCGCCCGCGAACTGCGCTGCGATGGCGTCGACCCGCGCTGATTTCGTGCCGTCGCGCTCGCCGAAGGCCAGCACCTGCAGGTCTGCCAGGTGCAGCACCGTGCCTGCGTCGTCGAGCGTGGCGGAGATCATGCACAGACCGCCGAGCACCTTCGCACCGCCGAATCGCGCGGCCAGCTCGTCGATGTGCCGCATGCCGTTGAGCAAGGGCAGGATGACCGTGTCCGGCCCAACGGCCGGCGCGAAAGACTCCATCGTCTCGGCCAGGTCGTAGGCCTTGCAGCCCACGATGACGACGTCGTAAGGTCCATCGATCCGGTCGGCCAGAACATGCGGCGGATTCGGCAGGTGCAGGTTGCCTGCGTTGCTGTGGATCACCAGCCCGGTCTGCTCGATTTGCGCAGCGCGTCGAGGGCGCAACAGGAAGGTGACATCGCGACCCGCCTCGAGCAACCTGCCGCCGAAATAACCGCCGAGTGCGCCGGCACCCACTACGAGAAAACGCATTTGCATCGCTCCAGATTCAACCCATGAAGCGGCCGATGATGCGCGCTTCGGTTAATGTTTGCGGCTCGTCCAACCAAACCCCGGAGATCCCATGAGCCAATACAAAATCGGCGTCGTCGTCGGCAGCCTGCGCAAGGATTCGATGAACCGCCAGCTGGCGCTTGCTCTTGCGCACTTGGCCCCGTCCGACTTCACTTTCGAGCATTTGCGCATCGACGATTTGCCGCTCTACAACCAGGACGACGACGGCAACCAGGCTGCGTCGGTGAAGCGACTCAAGACCGAGATCGCGGCCACGCAAGGCCTGCTCTTCATCACGCCGGAATACAACCGATCGATCCCCGGCGTCTTGAAGAACGCGATCGACCACGCCTCCCGGCCTTATGGTCAAAGCGCCTGGTCCGGCAAGCCGGCCGCGGTCATCGGCATTGCGAATGGCGCCATCGGCACGGCACTGGCGCAGCAGCATCTGCGCAATGTGCTGGCCTATCTCGACGTGCCGACTCTGGGCCAACCCGAGGCGTTCATTCAGATGAAGGAAGGCATGTTCGACGACAAGGGACACATCGGGATCGAGGCGACGCAGAAGTTCCTGCAGACCTGGATGGACAAGTACACGGCCTGGGTCAAGACGCACAACGCCTGAGCCGTTCGACGAGCACTCTGAAAAAGCAAAAAGCCCGCGGTTGCGGGCTTTCAGCTGAGACGCCGAAGCGCCGGGATGCTCAGGCTGCCAGAGCTTCGCCCTGCACGGCTTCTTCGATCTGCTTTTGCGCTGCCGCAATGGCGGCTGCTTTTACCGCATCGCCCATCGCCAGGCCTTCAGCCCGGACGAACTTGATGTCGGTGATGCCGAAGAAGCCGAAGATCGCCTTGAGGTACGACTCCTGGTGTTCCAGGGCCTGACCGCCTTCGGTCGTCGAGTAGACGCCGCCGCGCGAAATCAGCACGAACACCTTCTTGCCACCGGCCAGGCCGACCGGGCCTTTTTCGCCGTATTTGAAGGTGCGGCCGGGTTGGGCCAAGCGGTCGATCCACGCCTTGAGCTGCGTCGGCACCGTGAAGTTGTAGAGGGGTACGCCGATGACGATCACATCAGAGGCTAAGAATTGCGTCACCAGCTTTTCAGACACCGCGTTCTCGTGCGCTTGCGCTTCGGTCGGCTGGGCCTGGACGCCGATCTTGATACCGAGCGCGTCGGCGTTGAAATGGTTGGGCGTGTCGACGGCCAGGTCGAGGTATTCGACCGTCGTGTCCGGGTTGGACTTGCGGAACTCGGCGACGGTTTCGGCGCTGAGTCGGCGCGACACGGAGCCGGCGCCCAGGATGCTGGAGTCGATGTGGAGCAGTTTCATGATCAATCCTCAATGTGTTTGGCTGCGCCGACACGGTCTGGTCGGTATAAGCAGAATTCTATTTTTGAGTCGATTGATTGATAAGTAGCCAAAAATGGCTTATATCGTTCTGAAAACAGGACGATGAAATGCAAGATCTCAATGACATGGTGTTTTTTGCCGAGGTGGCTGAGCGCGGCGGCTTCGCGGCGGCGAGCCGGGCGTTGGGCGTACCCAAGTCGCGCCTTTCGCGACGGGTCGCAGACCTCGAAGCGCAGCTGGGCGTGCAACTCATGCAGCGCAGTACGCGCAGCCTCTCGCTCACTCCCGCAGGCGAGGTGTATCTGCGGCATTGCGCGGCCATGCGCGATGCAGCCCAGGCCGCGGCAGAGGCGGTGGCGCAGGTCCAGACCGAGCCTCGCGGCACCGTTCGCATCAGTTGCCCTGTCACGCTCGCGCACAGCAGTGTCGGGCCGCTGCTTCCGGAGTTTTTGAGACGCTATCCGGCGGTGCGCATCGAGCTTCGGGTGCTCAATCGCCCTGTCGATCTGGTCGAAGAGGGAATCGATGTGGCCCTGCGCGTTCGGACCACGATCGAAGACAGTGCGACGCTGGTCGCCAAGTCTTTCGGCATCAGCCGCGGCTTGCTGGTCGCCACGCCCGCGCTGCTGGCGCAGCAGGGCCCGGTGCTGGCCCCGGCCGACTTGAGCCGGCTCGATACGGTGGCGATGTCTGCCGGTGAAGGCCGTGCGCACTGGCACCTCGAAGGTCCGAAAGGCGCGGTGTACGACCACCCGCATTCGCCCAGATACCTGGCCGACGACCTCGCCACGTTGCAGTTCGCGGTGCTGGATGGCGTCGGCGCGTCGGTTTTGCCGGACTACATGTGCCGGGCCGATCTGGCTTCCGGCAAGCTGGTCGAGGTGCTGCCGGGCTGGGGGCCAACGCCGGCCATCTCGCATGCGGTCTTTCCGGCGCGCCGGGCGTTGGTGCCCGCGATCCGCGTGCTGATCGACTTTTTGGCCGCAAACATCAACGGCGATGAACCCAATGTTGAATTTCGGACGTGATTTCATGCAGTGAGCACGGTCTGTAGGTGCGGCCTTATGTGAAAACGACCATAACCAAACAAGCAGACAGTCGTTTGCCGATGAAGCAAAGCTTCGGACAATCGCCGGCTCACCCCTGAACCAGCTACCCCAAGGAGCGACCATGGCAACTTTGCGACTCGGCGATACCGCCCCCAACTTCACCCAGGATTCCAGCGAAGGCCCGATCGACTTCTACGAATGGGCCGGCAATTCATGGGTGGTGCTGTTCTCGCACCCGGCCGATTTCACGCCCGTGTGCACGACCGAATTGGGCAAGACCGCGGCGCTCGCCACCGAGTTCGCCAAGCGCGGCGTGAAACCGATTGCGTTGAGCGTCGACCCGGTCGGCAAGCACAAGGAATGGATCGCCGACATCAACGAGACGCAGAACACCACGGTCAATTTCCCGATCCTGGCGGACGCCGACCGCAAGGTGTCCGACTTGTACGACATGATCCATCCGAACGCGTCGGCCACGGCCACCGTGCGCAGCGTGTTCATCATCGACCCGAAGCACGTGCTGCGCACCACCTTCACCTATCCCGCCAGCACTGGCCGCAACTTCGACGAGATCCTGCGCGTCATCGACTCGCTGCAACTCACCGATGGCTACAAGGTCGCGACGCCAGTGAACTGGAAAGACGGCGACGACGTGGTCATTGTCCCGAGCATTCAGGACCCGGCCGAGATCGCCGAGCGGTTTCCGAAGGGCTTCAAGGCCGTCAAGCCCTACCTGCGGCTCACGCCCCAGCCGAACAAGTAAGCCCGTGGCGCACCCTGACGCGTGAAGCAGCCTCGCATCGTTATCGTCCCCGGTTGGCGTGATTCTGGGCCCGGCCATTGGCAGACGCTGTGGCAAGAAGGCATGCCGGGCGCGCAACGCGTCGTTCAGGACGATTGGGTCTCGCCGACGCGCGCCGCCTGGGTCGGTGCGCTGACCAAGCTCGTGCTCGACGGTGAAGCGCCCGTGGTGATCGCGGCGCACAGCCTGGGTTGCATCGCAGTGGCGCATTTGCCGCCGGAGGCTGCCGCGAAGGTGCAGGGCGCACTGCTGGTGGCACCGGCCGACCCGGAGCGTCGCGCCATGTTGCACGACTTCGCACCAGTGCCTTACGCTCCGCTGCCCTACCGAAGCATCGTGGTGGCCAGCAGCAACGACCCGTTTTGTCCGGTGCGCCTGGCCGGCGCTTATGCCCGCGCGTGGGGCAGCGAATTCGTCCGCATGCAGAATGCGGGCCACATCAACATCGACTCCGGGCATGGGCCCTGGCCGCTCGGCCTGGCGCTCTTCCAGTCGCTACAGCCGTTGTATTCAGAAGAACTTTTGGCAACCTCATGACTTTCAGATTCAAGACCCTCGTCGCCGCCTTCGCGGTCGCATCTTCCGTGCTGGCCGCACCTGCCTTCGCGCAGAGCACCACGCTGCTCAATGCTTCCTATGACGTGGCCCGCGAGTTCTACAAGGACTACAACGCCGCCTTCGTCGCGCACTACAAGAAAGCCACGGGCAAGGACGTGAAGATCGACCAGTCGCATGGCGGCTCCAGCGCCCAGGCGCGCAGCGTGGCCGATGGCCTCGACGCCGATGTCGTGACGATGAACACCAGCACCGACATCGACTTTTTGGCCGGTGTCGGCGTGGTCGCCAAGGACTGGCCGAAGAAGTTTCCGGACAACGCGTCGCCAACCACCTCGACCATGCTGATCCTCGTGCGCAACGGCAACCCGAAGGGCATCAAGGACTGGGACGACCTCATCAAGCCGGGCGTGCAGGTCGTCATCGTCAACCCGAAGACCGGTGGCAACGGGCGCTACGCCTACCTCGCGGCCTGGGGCTACGTGAAGAAGAAGGGCGGCACCGACGCCCAAGCGGCCGAGTTCGTCGGCAAGCTGTTCAAGAACACCCCGGTGCTGGCCCGCGGCGGCCGCGATGCGACCACGGCTTTCCTGCAACGCAACATCGGCGATGCGTTGATCACCTTCGAATCTGAAGTCGTTTCCATCGACCGCGAGTTCGGCGCCGGCAAGGTCGATTCGGTGTACCCGTCGATCAGCATCGTGGCCGAGAACCCGGTTGCCATCGTCGAACGCACGACCGCCAAGAAGGGCAGCGGCGAGCTCGCCAAGGCCTACCTCGACTGGCTCTACTCCGACGAGGCACAAGAGATCGCAGCCAAGCATGCGCTGCGTCCGCGCTCGCCGGCGGTGCTGAAGAAATACGCCGACACCTTCAAGCCGCTGCAGCTGTTCACGGTGCAGGAACTCTTCGGCAGCCTCGGCGAAGCGCAGAAGGTGCACTTCAACGA
>CAXTCC010000113.1:11425-12717 GCA_964242015.1 uncultured Variovorax sp. | reverse complement strand
TGTAGTTCTGAATCGTCGCGAGCGCCTGCTCGATGTTGGCGCGCGTCGCCGGCACCGAGTGCGGCGACAGCATCTTGTTGCTGCCGGAAAAAAGCAGCACATTGAAGGTGTCGCTGGTGCGCAGTCCGCCGATCAGTTCACGCAGCACGACCTTGGCCGTGTCGAGCGGAAAGCCGTGCATCGAGCCCGAGATGTCGACCACGAAGATGTAGTCGCGCGGGGTGATGGCGGTGGCCGCGACCGCCTTGGGCGGCTCGACCATCGCGAGGAAGAAGTTCTCCGCCGCTTCACCGTTCGGACCTTGGCCCTGGCCTTTGTAGAGCATCAGGCCCGATTCGATCTTCTCTCCGGCCAGGCGGTAGTCGAGCACGAAGTCGCGGTTGTCGGCGGGCTCGGCGCTCGGCGTCAACGCGATGTCGGCGTGCCGGTCTTCATTGTTCTTCTCATCGCCCTTCTTCACGTCGATGCCATGCGTGCGCGAGCGCACTTCCTTGATGCCCATCGGCGTGTCGATCGCCACCTTCATCTTGAACGTGGTGCTCGGCGCGACGGCCGCGCGCAACACCGGCTGCGCGACCCAGGTCGCGTTGGCCTGCGAAGACTGCGGGCTGTTGTAGCGCGGGCCGACCACCGTCGGAAAGACGAATTGGTAGTTGCCCGACTGCGGCACCAGCAGCTCGGTGTAGTGCAGCTCGACCTGGATGTCGTCACCGGGCAGGATGTTGGCGACGTTCATCTGGAACACGTTGGGCAGATGCTGTTCGAGCAGCGCCGCGGTCTTGCCTTCTTTCTTCGCCGTGTCGTATTCGATCTGCGCCTGCTGCTTCTCGCGGATCTGCGCGGTGATGAGGCGGTCGGCCAGCCGAACGTTCAAGCCGTTCACCGCCGCCTTGGTCGAGCCCGGGAACACGTATTTGGCTTCGATGGCACGCTGCCCTTCGTTGCGGTAGTGCTGCGTGACCGTCACATCGGCGATGACGCCGGAGATATGCACGTTGACCTCCGTGCCCTTCAACGGCAGGCGATCGACCGTCGGGTCGTCGCTCTTCACGAAGAAATAGGGGCTCTCGGTCTTGAGGCGCGGGCCGGGTGCCTCCTGCGCATGCAGTGGTCGCACGCCGAGGGCGACGAAGCCCAGCGTGGCGAGCCCCAGGGTGGTCGCCCAGAGCCAGCGGCCCGGACGGGTGGATGCGTTGTTCTCGTTTGCGTTGTGGCAGGTGTCCATGACAGCTTCTTCTCCGGTGCGTGCGACGGTGCACGGAGTCGAATGTCGATTTGCACCGAGAAGCCAT
>CAXTCC010000113.1:8809-11325 GCA_964242015.1 uncultured Variovorax sp. | reverse complement strand
CGAAGACGTTTCGAAGATGTTTCGAAGCCTTTACGAAGTCGACGGGAACGTTGAGGCCCTGTGTGAAGTCTGTGTGAAGTCCCTGCCGGCAGGGCTTCATATTCGCTTCAGTCTGCGCGACGACCATCACGGCTTCGATCGACGCCAGAGATCCCTCTTTTCCCCATGAAACCTGTTCGTCAATTTCCCCCGTTCGTTCGCTGGACCGCCATCGCTGTCGCCGCCGGCGCGGCATCGCTGCTGCTCGTGGTCGGTGTCGCGCTGGCCGTCATCTATCCGAAGCTGCCGGACGTGTCGTCGCTGTCCGACTACCGGCCCAAGTTGCCGCTGCGCATCTTCTCTGCCGAAGGCACCTTGATCGGCGAATTCGGTGAAGAGCGCCGCACGCTGACGCCGATCGCGTCCATTCCCAAATCGATGAAAGACGCGGTGCTCGCCGTCGAAGACGCGCGCTTCTACGAGCACGGCGGCGTCGACTCCGTCGGCCTGCTGCGTGCGGTGCTCGCCAACCTGCGCGGTGGCATGCGCCAGGGCGCTTCCACCATCACGCAGCAGGTCGCGCGCAACGTCTATCTGAGCTCCGAGCGCACGCTGAGCCGCAAGGTCTACGAAGCGTTGCTCGCCTTCAAGCTGGAGAGCCGCTTGAGCAAGGACCAGATCCTGGAGATCTACCTGAACCAGATCTACCTCGGCAATCGGGCCTATGGCTTCGCGGCCGCGTCCGAGGTCTACTTCGGCAAGCCCTTGCAGGACATCACGGTGGCCGAAGCCGCGATGCTGGCCGGCCTGCCCAAATCGCCCGGCACCGCCAACCCGATCAACAGCCCGACGCGAGCCCGCGCGCGGCAGCTTCATGTCATCGACCGCATGAAGGACACGGGCTTCATCACGGCGGCGCAAGCCGATGAGGCGAGGCAAGAGCCATTGCACCTTCGCGACGCGTCGGACCCGAACCGGCCGCACGCCGAGTACGTGGCCGAGACTGTGCGTCAGCTCATGTACGCGCAGTACGGCGACAGCATCTACACGCGCGGCCTCTCGGTGCAGACCACGCTGGTGGCGGCCGACCAACTGGCGGCCTATCGCTCGTTGCGCAAGGGCATCATGGATTACGAGCGGCGCCAGAGCTACCGCGGCCCCGAGGCCTTCGTCGATCTGCCCGACGACCCCAAGGCGCTCGACGACGCGGTCGACGATGCGCTGGCCGACCATCCCGACAACGACGACGTGATGTCGGCTGTGGTGCTCACCGCCACGCCCAAGTTGGTGACCGCGGTGCGCGGCAACGGCGACACGCTGCAGATCACGGGCGACGGCTTGCGACTGGGCCAGCTCGGTCTGTCCGAGAAAGCCGGGCCCAACATCAAGGTGCGCCGCGGCGCGGTGATCCGCGTCATGAAGACGCCGCGCAACACCTGGGAGATCGCGCAACTGCCCGAGGTCGAAGGCGCCTTTGTCGCAGTCGACCCGCGCGACGGTTCGATCAAGGCGATGGTCGGCGGCTTCGACTTCGGCAAGAGCAAGATGAACCGCGTGACGCAGGCGTGGCGGCAACCGGGCTCGAGCTTCAAGCCCTTCATCTATTCAGCCGCCCTCGAGAAAGGCTTCACGCCGGCGACCGTGGTCAACGATGCGCCGCTGTTCTTCGACGCGACCACCACCGGTGGTCAGCCGTGGGAGCCGAAAAACTTCGAAGGCACGTACGACGGTCCGATGACGTTGCGGCATGCGCTGCAAGAGTCGAAGAACCTGGTGACGATTCGGGTGCTGCAGTCGATCGGCACACAGTACGCGCAAGACTGGATCACCCGCTTCGGCTTCGACAAGGACAAGCATCCGGCCTACCTGCCGATGGGCCTCGGTGCCGGTTCGGTGACACCGATGCAGATGGCGACGGCCTACTCGGTGTTCGCCAACGGCGGCTACCGCGTCGACCCGCACCTGGTGGCGCGCGTGACCGATCGCTATGGCAAGGTGCTGAGCGAAGTGAAGCCGCCGGTGCTCGACGAGAACGCACGCGTCATCCCCGAGCGCAACGCCTATGTGATGGACAGCTTGCTGCAGAGCGTCGTGAAGGGCGGCACCGGCGCCAAGGCGTATCAGGCGCTGAAGCGCGACGACCTCTATGGCAAGACCGGCACCACCAACGATTCCGTCGACACCTGGTTCGCCGCATTTCAGCCGACGATGGTCGGCATCGCATGGGTCGGCTACGACACGCCGCGCAAGCTCGGTGTGCGCGGAGAGACGGGCGGCAGCCTGAGCCTGCCGATCTGGGTCGGCTACATGCAGGCCGCGCTCAAGGGCGTGAAGGTCGCCGAAGTGCCCGAGCCTGCCGGGCTGATGCACGCAGACGGCGAAGTGTTCTTCGACGATTACGGGCCGGGGCGTGGCGTGGCGAGCCTGGGGCTGGATGCAGCACCCGTCGTGCCGGTTGAGACGTTGGCCGGCGAACAGGTCGCGCCGGTCGCGCCTGTAGAGGAGCGCAACCGGATTCTCGATATGTTCAAGTAGCG
>CAXTCC010000113.1:7303-8709 GCA_964242015.1 uncultured Variovorax sp. | reverse complement strand
GCTCCGCCGCCTTTCGCATTCGCCAGCTCGATGCGCCCGCTGTGCAGCGCCGCGATTTCCTTGACGAAGGCGAGCCCGAGTCCCGTGCTCTTCTTCATCGTGTGCGGGCGCGCCAGCGAATAGAACTTTTCGAACACCTTCGATTGCGCGTAGTCCGGAATGCCCGCACCGTGGTCGCGCACGGTGACGACGGCATTGCGGCCCGCGACGCGCAACGCGAGCGTGACCTCGCCCGCGACCGGTGAAAAGTCGATCGCGTTGGCGAGCAGGTTGCTGACGGCTTGCTGCAGCAGGAACCGATCGCCGTCGCAATACAGCTCGCCCAGGTCTTCGCGTGGACCATCGACCTGCACCGTGATGCCGCGCGCCGCGGCGCTGGTGCGGGCGCTGTCTGCGGCCTCACGCAGCAGCACGCCGAGGGCGACCGGCTCGGTGCGGTCCAGCACGCGCCGCGTTTCGAGCGCGGTCAGCTCCATCATGCGATCGACGATCTGCTGGATGCGTTCGGCCTCCTGCGCGATGTTGCCGAGGAAGCGCTCTCGCTCGGCCTCCGGCATGCTGCCTTCCTGCATCAACTCGGCGGCGCCGCGAATGGCGGAGAGCGGGCTCTTGATCTCGTGCGTGAAGGTCTGTACGTAGTCGGCGACATAGTTGCGGCCGGTCACGGCATCGCGCATTTCCCCGAACGCACCGCGCACCATGGCGACGGCGCGCCGCACCATGCGCACCGGATGAAAACCGCGCTGCGTGCGCAGCCATGCGATGTAGTCGGCGGTGAGGCCGAACGGGCGCACCAGCCAGACCGAGAGGATGAGCGTGAACAGCAACAGCGCGGCAGCCGAGCCTGCACCGACCCACAGCGTCCGCGCGCGTGCGTCCTCGATGAACTGGCCGAAGCTCTGCACCGGCTTGCCCAGGCTGACGACGCCGACGATCTCGTTGTTCCAGCGGATCGGCGCGCCGACATACATCACCGAAGTCCGAGGGTCGCTTTCGACATCGCGCGAGGTGCGAGCGCCATAGAGGCCGGCGAGCGACTTGGTCACGTCGTTCCATTGCGAATAGTCGGCGCCCTGGTTGCGCCCGAGCGAATCGAACAGCACGCGGCCGTTGCGGTCGGTCACGTAGGCGCGCAGTTCGACGCGGCTCTTGTGCAGGTTGTAGATCTGCGCCGAGAACTCGCGCGCATAGACCGACTTGAAGATCGGATCGAGCCGTGCCGTGTTGATGGCACCGGCGATCACGTCCTGCTCGACCATGCTGGCCATCAGCTGCGTGGTGTCGACCAGCGACTCTTCGGCCGACTCGCGGTAGCGCGGATCGATGTCGGTCACCACGCGGTACAGCAGGAACGCGATGCCCGCGCTGTAGATCAGCAGGATGCCGATGAAGATGCGGGTGCGGCG
>CAXTCC010000113.1:0-7203 GCA_964242015.1 uncultured Variovorax sp. | reverse complement strand
TATCAGGGAGTTTTGGGCAGGTCTTCGTTCAGCGCGTAGCCGGTACCGCGCAGTGTGCGGATCGGCTCGACTTCGGGGGCGATGGCTTTCAGCTTGGCGCGCAAGGTCTTCACGTGCGCGTCGACCGTGCGATCGAAGCTGTCACTGGCGTCGTCCCACACATGCTGCAGCAACTCGTCGCGGGTGAAGACGCGGCCGGGCCGCTGCACCAGCAGGCGCAGCAGGCCGTACTCGTAGCGCGAGAGTTCGAGCGGACGGCCGTAGTAGCGGATCTGCATGCGCTCGGCATCGAGTGCGAAAGGCGTGGTGGTGTCGGCAGGCGTGGTCGCTGCGGCTGGTGAGACGGTCGGTGCAATGGGAATGGCTGCAGCCACGGTCGGCGAGGCGCCGCCGTGCCGCACGCTGCGCCGCAGCACGGTCCGCACCCGTGCCACCAGTTCACGCGGCGAGAACGGCTTGGCGATGTAGTCGTCGGCACCGAGTTCGAGACCGACCACACGATCGATCTCGTCGCTGCGCGCGGTCAAAAAGATCATCGGCACTTCAGGCGCGCCGGAGCTTTGTGTGATGGCCTGCAAGCGCTTGAAAAGTTCGAAGCCGTTGAGGTCCGGCAGGCCCACATCGAGGATCGCCAGAGCCGGTGGTTGGGTGGTGAACTGGGCGATGGCCTCTTGTGCGGTAGCGCACCATACAGGCTCGAAGCCGTCCGTCCTGAGCACGTACTGCAGCGTGTCTGCAATGCCCGATTCGTCTTCTGCGATCAGGATGCGCAGCTTGGGCGGGGACGACGGCGCTGACTGGGGCGGGACGGGTGACGACATGCACGGCATGGTAGCCGCGCCGGCGACGCCACGCCGTTGCAGCTCAGGCCGTCGGGATGCGAATGCGAAGTTGCTTGCGCGATGGGTCGGGCGTGCCCTCGGCGGAGATCGGTGCGATGGCAGCCGGAAAGCGCAGTGCGCGTGCCAGGCCGGTCGAGCGTTTCTGAAAACGCTCGAGGCGGCTCAGCACCTTGTCGATGCGCGTCAGCCGACGCTTCAGCTGGCTGGCCTTTCGCTGCGACGTCTTCGCTTGCTCTTCGACGACCTCGGACTGAAAGCCAGCCCAGTTCGACGGGTCGAGCATGTTGGTGCAAACGGAAATCGACGTCGACAGCGCGCGTGCCGCATGCCACCAGCGCGCCGGCACGAAGATCATGTCGCCCGGCTTCAGCACCGCGCGGTAGGGCTGCGCCTGTGCCAGCAGCGGCCAGCGCTCGCGGTCTTGCATGATCGGATCGTCGACGGCGGAGTGGTTGGGAAACGCCTTGCGCGCATACAGATACTGGCCGTCGTCGGGCGGGAACACGACGAATTCCTTGTCGCCGTAGATCTGCGTGATGACCGCGTGCGAGTTCTCGCCGTCGTAATGCATCACCGGAAACTTGCTGCCGACCCCGCCGATGAGGAGCTTGAGATAGCCGTCGGGGCGGCGCCATTTTTCAGGCATCAACGGGCTCGCGTAGCGGCGCGCGAAGGCGTACTTGTTTTGCGGCATCACGTCGGGCAACAGCTCGGGCAGCACCTCGTGCAGAAACGAGCGGTACATGTACGGGCCCGGCTTGTCCGGACTCGACTCGAGCACCTGATCGATGAACGTGTCGAACGGCATGTTGCGTTCATAGCCCACCGCCACCGGCTGGCTGCCGAAGCGCTGCTTGAGGTTTTCCGGCGTCCAGGTGCGCATGGCGGCCCAGTCGCTGGCCACGCCGGAGATCACCACCGGCCGGTTCGCATGCATGTAGCGCGACAGAAAATCTTCGTAGCTGAGCTGGTCGGCGTCGATGCGCTCGATCGGCAGCCAGGCAGCCTCGGTGCGGTCGGCGGGGACAACCGCTCGCAATGCCGGCGCAGCTGTATTGAGTTTTACTTGCATCTGGCAATAATAATCGGTGACGGCGATTTACGCCTCGACCACCGGTCGGCCGGGCATTGCGGTCAACGCGCGAGGTCCTCGAGGATCGGACAGTCGGGGCGCGAGTCGCCATGGCAGCAATGCACGAGGTGCGCCAAGGTGCTTCGCATCGCCTGCATGTCGACAATGCGCTGCTCCAGTTCGCCCAGGTGTTTTTGCGCGATGCGCTTCACACTGGCGCTGGCACGCCGGCGGTTGTGCCAGAGGCCGACCAGTTCGCCGATCTCGTCCATTGAAAAGCCGAGATCGCGGGCGCGTTTGATGAAGCGCAAGCTGTGCACATCGGCGTCGCTGTACTGTCGATAGCCGCTTTCGGTGCGCGCTACCGCGGGCAACAGGCCCAGGCCTTCGTAGTGGCGCACCATGCGCGCCGACACGCCCGAAAGCCGGGCCGCTTCACCGATCGGGACGATCGCGCCCTGCGCAGCATGGGCGCCCATTCATTGCACCTTGTAGCCGGCGTTCTCGATTGCCGCCACGATGTCCTGCCGCGGTTGTGGACTGAGCACGTCGACGTGCCCGGTCTCGAGATCGATGGTGACTTGCGCTTCGGGGTCGACCGCCTGCACCGCGTTTTGCACCGTGCTCACGCAATGGGCGCAGCTCATGCCGGCGACGTTGAATTTCTGGCTCATCGGATCTTCCTTGTTTCGGAAATTGAACAGGCACACAGTCTGAGCCCTCTCACGATGTCAATGTTCAGCCCAGGGTCGAAATCGATGCTTGACCTTGCCATGGTGTGAGGCTTTAGTCTCAGCGCATGGATTCCTCTTCTGCCATCGCGGTGCCCTTGCAAGCTTCGCAAGCCTTCCAAACCTTCGATATCTCGATCGGCGGCATGACCTGCGCGTCTTGCGTTTCGCGTGTCGAGAAGGCGCTGGACCGGGTACCGGGCGTGCGCGACGCCAGCGTCAACCTCGCGACCGAGTCGGCACGGGTGGTGGCGTCGTCGTTGCCGGCGGGCATCGGCGAACTCGATGCCTTGCTGCGGCGCGCGGTGCGCTCTGCCGGCTACGAACCGCGCACCGCGCAGGCCGCCGATGCGTTGTCCGATGCAGCGGCGGCATCGCCCTGGCAAGGTTTCGGGCCGGTTGCACTCGGCGTGCTGCTGTCGGCGCCGCTATTGATGCCCATGCTGCTGTCGCCCTTCGGCATCGACCTCATGCTGCCGCCGTGGTTGCAGTTGCTGCTGGCAGCGCCGGTGCAGTTCTATCTGGGCGCGCGCTTCTATCGCGCCGGTTGGCACGCCGCACTGGCGCGAACCGGCAACATGGACTTGCTGGTCGCCCTCGGCACCAGCGCGGCCTTCGGCCTGTCGCTCTGGCTGTGGTGGCGCGGCGTACCGCACCTGTACTTCGAGGCATCGGCCGTGGTGATCACGCTGGTGTTGCTGGGCAAGTGGCTGGAGGCGCGCGCGAAGCGGCAGGCCACGTCGGCCATTCGCGCACTGCAGCAACTGCGGCCCGAGGTCGCGCATCTGCTCGGCGAGTCCGGCGCACGTGGTGGACGGATGACCGAGACCGACGTGCCGCTCTCCGAGGTCATGAAGGGCGATCGTGTTGCCGTGCGCGCCGGTGAGCGCGTGCCGGCCGATGCTCGCGTGCTCGAAGGCGAGTCGGAGGTCGACGAGTCGATGCTCACCGGCGAGCCATTGCCGGTGCCCAAGCGACCAGGCGATTCGCTGACCGGTGGCTCGATCAACGGCGACGGGCGGCTGGTGGTCGAAGTGCGCGCGGTCGGCGCCGAAAGCGTGCTGGCGCGCATCATCCGGCTGGTCGAGGACGCGCAGGCCGCCAAGGCGCCGATCCAGCGCTTGGTCGACCGTATCGCGGCGGTCTTCGTGCCGGTGGTGTTGCTCATTGCGCTGGTGACCTTTGCAGGCTGGATGCTGCACGGCGATGGCGTCGAGATCGCGATGATCCATGCGGTCGCGGTGCTTGTGATTGCCTGCCCGTGTGCGCTCGGCTTGGCGACGCCCGTCGCCGTGATGGCCGGCACCGGCATGGCGGCGAAGCGCGGCATTCTGGTGAAGGATGCGAGTGCGCTCGAGATGGCGCGCCGCGTCGACACGGTTGCTTTCGACAAGACCGGCACGTTGACACTGGGGCGGCCTGTGTTGACGGCGCTGGTGGCACTGGAAGCGGACATGGCCGCTGCGCCGCAAGCGCATGCGTACACGCACACCGATGCGCGAGCAGCGGACAGAGTCGAAGCGCTGACGCACGACGAGGCTGCGTGGCTGGCCATCGCGGCGGGCTTGCAGAGCGGCAGCGCACACCCGTTGGCGCGTGCCGTGACCGATGCAGCCGCCCGACACGGCGTCACGGCACAGCCGACGCTCGCGCTTCGCTCGTTGCCAGGTCGTGGTGTGAGCGGCGACATCGGCGGTCAGCGCTGGGCGCTTGCCAGTCTGCGCTGGTGTAAGGAGCTCGGTGTGGCGGTCGATGCGACCGCGCTCGAGCGTCTGCTCGGCCAGGGCGCCACCGTGTCCGCTTTGCTGCGCTTCGACGCCGGCGACGCGGCCCATGCGGTCGCGTTGCTGGCCTTCACCGACGAGCCCAAGCCGCATGCTGCGGAGGCCATTGGCACGCTGCAGGCGCGGGGCCTGCGCGTGGTCATGATCTCCGGTGACAACGCAAGGTCTGCCCATGCCATGGCGGCGCGCCTCGGCATTGCAGCCGACGATGTCTTCGCCGACGTGTTACCGGCCGACAAGGCCGCGCAAGTGGCCGCGCTGAAGCAGGGCGGCCACGTCGTCGCGATGGTCGGTGACGGCGTCAACGACGCCCCGGCGCTCGCCGCCGCCGATGTCGGCATCGCAATGGCCAATCCGGAAGGCGGCACCGACGTTGCCATGGAGGCCGCCGGCATCACGCTGATGCGCGGCGATCTGGCACTCGTGGCCGAAGCGCTCGACGTCTCGGCACGCACCGTGGCCAAGATTCGGCAGAACCTGTTCTGGGCCTTCGCCTACAACGTGGCCGGCATCCCGCTCGCCGCCTTCGGTTTGTTGAGCCCGGTGGTCGCCGGTGCGGCGATGGCGGCTTCGAGCTTGAGCGTGATGGCGAATGCGTTGCTGTTGAGGCGCGAAGGTCGCCACGGCGGCAAATAGATTCGGCGCGCCGAGGTCCTTCAGCGCACCGGCTGCAGTTGCATGCGTGCGCGTCGAGCCGCTTCCTCTGCCTTCGCGTCGTCGACCTCGCGCAGCACATTGCCGACGTCGACCGGCCCAGTCTGTCGTGCAAAGCGTCCGGTCAGCGGCGTCTCGACCTGCAGCGCGCCGGTTTCGTACAGCGACCAGATCTCGTCGCCGAAATTGGTCTGCAGCAACTCCGGCGCGAACTGCCCGAAGAAGTTGCGCAGGTTGGCGACGTCGCGCAACAGCATGCGGTTGGCGTGGTTGTTGCCTGCGGCGTCGATCGCCTGCGGCAGGTCGATGATGACCGGGCCGTCTGCGGCGAGCAGCACGTTGAACTCCGACAAGTCGCCGTGCACGACGCCGGCGCACAGCATGCGCACGACTTCCTTGACGAGCGTCGCGTGATGCCCGCGCGCTTCGTCGGCGGTGAACACGCAGTCGTTGAGGCGCGGCGCCGCGTCGCCGTCGGCATCGGTCACCAGCTCCATCAACAACACGCCTTCGGCGAAGTTATACGGCGTCGGAACGCGCACGCCAGCGGCGGCCAGGCGATAGAGCGCGTCGACCTCGGCGCTCTGCCAGGCGGCTTCGGTCGCTTGCCGACCGAACTTGGTGCCCTTGGCCATTGCGCGGGCCTGGCGTGAGTTCTTGACCTTGCGGTTTTCGGTGTAGTCGACGGCTTGGCGAAAGCTGCGATTCGTCGCCTCTTTGTAGATCTTGGCGCAGCGCGTGTCGTCGCCGCTGCGCACGACATAGACCATCGCCTCCTTGCCGCTCATCAACTGGCGCACGACCGTGTCGATGAGGCCTTCGTCGACCAAAACCTGCAGTCTGGGAGGTGCTTTCATCCGGCGTATTCTGCGCTGCACATCCGGCCGCTTTCTCACGGCTTTCGTCTCATTCTTCAACGGAGCTTTTCATGCGTCACAACCCTCTCGGCCGGACCGGCCTCTTCGTGTCGGAGCTGTGCCTCGGCACCATGACCTTCGGCGGCACCGATGGCATCTGGGGAAAGATCGGCGACCTGCAGCAAAACGATGCCGAGCGGCTCGTCGGCCAGGCGATCGACGGTGGCATCAACTTCATCGACACCGCCGATGTGTATTCCGGCGGCGTGTCGGAGCAGATCACCGGCCAGGCACTGAAGAACCTGAAGGTGCCGCGAGAAAACATCGTGGTCGCGACCAAAGTGTTCGGCGATGTCGGCAAGGGCCCGAACGCGCGTGGCGCGTCGCGCGGCCACATCATGGACGGCGTCAAGGCGAGCCTGAAGCGGCTCCAGCTGGAGCACATCGACCTCTATCAGATCCACGGTTTCGACCCGGCGACGCCGATCGAGGAAACCGTGCGCGCGCTCGACCAGCTGGTGCGCCACGGCCACGTGCGCTACGTCGGCGTGTCGAACTGGGCTGCGTGGCAGATCGTCAAGGCGCTCGGCATTTCAGAGCGGCTCGGGCTCGCGCGCTTCGAGTCACTGCAGGCTTACTACACGGTCGCCGGCCGCGACCTCGAACGCGAGCTGGTGCCGATGCTGAAGAGCGAAGGCGTCGGACTGATGGTGTGGAGCCCGCTGGCCGGTGGCCTGCTCAGCGGCAAGTTCGGCCGCGAGCAAAAAGGCGAAGCCGGCAGCCGCCGCGTCGAGTTCGACTTTCCGCCCGTCAACAAGGAGCGCGCGTGGGATTGCGTCGACGCGATGCGGCCGATCGCCGAAGCCAAGGGCGTCTCGGTCGCCCAGATCGCGCTGTCGTGGCTGCTGCATCAACCGCAAGTGACCAGCGTGATCCTCGGCGCCAAGCGGCCCGATCAACTGACCGACAACATGGCCGCGACCAAGGTGTCGTTGAGTGACGATGAGCTAAAGAAGATCGGTGATGCGAGTGCGCTGGCGCCTGAGTACCCGGGGTGGATGTTCGAGCGGCAAGGGGAGCTGCGGCGGGGGCAGTTGGGGGAGCGGGCTGCGGCGCGATAGAGCGCGTTCACCGAGTTTCGCAGTCAGGCTTTGATGTTCGATCCGTCGAGTTTGGCTTGGCCTTTGGCCAGAGGTTGCACCTTGCTTTCCTTGACTTGGGTATTGGTGAAGTCCACCCCACGCGCGATGGTGTTGCCTGTGA
>CAXTCC010000112.1:0-12772 GCA_964242015.1 uncultured Variovorax sp. | reverse complement strand
GGCGGCTTGGTCGTTCGGGAATGCAGCGTTGTTCCCCGCCATCGCATCTCGGCGACCGAGCAAACGCGCGTGGGCCAGATCGGCTTCGTGACGATCGCGCAGCGTCTTGGCCAGCGTGAACGCGGAGCTGATGAGGAAGAGCCAGCTCACGCCGAGGAATGCCTTGTAGGCATCGTTGATGTCCATGCGCACGAGGCCCCAGGCTGTGAGACCCATTGCGGTGATGAAGCCGCCCCAGACGACCAGCTTCCACATCGGCGTGTCGCCGGCAGCCGGTGCGCGATCACGGTCGCCCTGTCCCTGTGCATGTGCATCGCGCTCGTTGTCGCGTACGAACTTCGCCAGCACGAAGGCAGCGGAGAGGCAGAACACGTAGCCCATCACCATGAACGCCCGGTCGATCGATTCGCCCGGCAGCCAGCCGAGACCGGTCGCGCACAGGAACACCGCGGCGCCAAAAGAGATCCAGACCTGAAACTGCCAGGCTCGCGTGTCGCGGCGAACAGTGAGCGTCGATGAGAAGGTTTGCATGAAGTGCCTCGCGGCGTAGTGAAGGTGTGCGGATGATCGTTCGCACACCCTGCTACGGAAGCAAATGGTTGCACCGGTGGCGGTGCAATGGGCTCACGGTATCTTCAGGAGATACTGCGACAGCCGCGCAGCGGTTCAGCGCCGATGCAGATCGTCGCGCGTGAATGGGCGTTCGACGTGAGCGATGCGCACCGCGATTCGCTCGATCAGATCCTGCGTCGGCGCGGGCGCGCCCATGGGCACGAACACCAGCGGCAGCGCCAGGCTCGCCGCCACCCACGGCCAGCGCAGCTTGGGATGCGGCCGGTTGTGCTGAATCGCCAGGAAGGTGACGCTGACGATGCCGCCCATCAGGTAGCCCGCGAGCACCTCGGAGATGGAATGGGCCTCGAGCACCAGCCGCGAAACACCGATGACGAAGGCCAGCATCCAGCCTGCGATGGCGAAGGCCACGCGTGGGCCGTGGCCCCAGCGCGAGGCCATCAACCAGAACGCCACGGGCCAGATGCTGGTCGCCAGCATCGTGTGGCCGCTGACGCCGGTGAAGTCGAGCCGCGCGCTGCCGATGCCCCAGCCGAGGAAAGCCAGTTTGGACGCGAACACGATGCTGCTGCCGAGCCCGAAGATGACGATCCAGCGAATTGCGCCATTGCGGGTGCGCGGCGAGACGCCGAGCCAGACCGCGATCAACGCGGCGCAGGGCAGCAGCAGACCGCTGTCGCCCAGAAGGGTGAGGAAATGCCAGCTCAGACAGTGCTCCGTGGATTCTTCATGCAGTCAGCAGCGCTTGCACGCGCTGCCGCAATAGTTCGGGTTGCACGTCGGCCGGCGCCGCGGCGCTACCGACATTCAGGCCGACGCTGCTGAAGAGGCCACGCCGGAACGGCTTGACCATCGCCACGTTCTTGTCTCCACGCTTTTCGATCCGGCTGAAATACGAGCCCCACAAATTGGTCAACGCCATCGGCACCACCGGCACTTCCATGCCTTCGCTGCGCGCCATCTCGACGATCTTCATGATGCCGCCCTTGAAGGGCTGCAATTCGCCATCTCGCGTGAGCGCGCCTTCCGGGAAAATCGCCAGCAAGTCGCCTTCACGCAACACGCCGATGGCCTGTGCAAAGGCCGCCTCATAGGCTGCAGGATTCTCTTTGTGCGGCGCGATCGGAATCGCCTTCGCCAGCTTGAAGAGCCAGCCGAGCACGGGCACCTTGAAAATCTGGTGGTCCATGATGAAACGGATCGGACGCGGGCTGGCCGCCATCAGCAGCACCGCGTCGATGAAGCTCACATGGTTGCAGATCAGGATGGCCGCGCCTTCTGCCGGAATGTTTTCTTCGCCGCGCACCTTGAAGCGGTAGACGAAGCGCGACAGCACCCACGACACGAAGCGCAGCAGGTACTCCGGCACCAGCATGAAGATATAGAACGCGACGATGGCGTTGGCGATGCCGGTAAACAAGAAGATCTGCGGGATGGTGAAGCCGGCGCCGAGCAAGGCACCGGCGATCACCGAACTCGCGATCATGAAGAGCGCGTTGAGGATGTTGTTGGCGGCGATGATGCGCGCGCGATGCGTCGGTTGGCTGCGCAACTGGATGAGCGCATACATCGGCACGCTGTAGAGCCCCGCGAACAACGACAGCAACCCGAGGTCGGCCATCACGCGCCAGTGCGCCGAGCGACCGATGAAGTCGCCGAGGCCCATCTCAGGCAGCGCCGGCAAGGCACGCGACGCGAAGTAGAGGTCGATCGCGAACACGCTCATGCCGATCGCACCCAGCGGCACCAGGCCGATCTCGACCTGACGCCGGCTCAGCGTCTCGCACAGCAGCGAGCCGATGCCGATGCCGACCGAAAACACCACCAGCAGCAGCGACGCGACCTGCTCGTCACCGTGCAGCACTTCCTTGGCGAAGCTCGGAAACTGGCTCAGGAACACCGCGCCGAAAAACCACATCCACGAGATGCCGAGCAACGATCTGAACACCACCACGTTGCCATGCGCCAGCTTGAGGTTGCGCCAGGTCTCGCTGATCGGATTCCAGTTGACGACGAGGTCGGGATCGGTTGCCGGTGCACGCGGAATCGCCTGCGCCACGCCGCGCCCGATCAGCGCCAATAGCACGCATGCGACCGCCACCGAGGTGTGCCCGATCTGCGGCACCGCGACCAGCAGGCCGCCCGCTACCTGCCCGAGCAGGATGGCAACGAAGGTGCCCATCTCGACCATGCCGTTGCCACCCGTGAGTTCGCGCGGTTCGAGCACTTGCGGCAGGTAGGCGAACTTGACCGGGCCGAACAACGTCGAGTGCAACCCCATCAGGAACACGCAGCCCAGCAGCACGATCGCGTTCGCGGTCATGAAGCCATATGCCGCGATCAGCATGATCGCGATCTCCAGGTTCTTGACGAAGCGGATCATCTTCGTCTTGTCGAACTTGTCGGTGAGCTGGCCCGACGTGGCCGAAAACAGCAGAAAAGGCAGGATGAACAAGGCGCCGATCGCCAGGCCCGCCATGGCGGGCGGCATCCAGCTCAATTGCAGCTGATAGGTCACCATCACGGTGAAGGCGAACTTGAAGAGGTTGTCGTTGGCCGCGCCGGCGAACTGCGTCCAGAAGAAGGGTGCAAAACGCCGCTGCTTCAGCAACGCGAACTGGTTGGCGTGCGCGTGGACGTCGGGCGTTTGCAAAGCTGGTGAAGCCGTGACGGCAGCAGCGGGTGTGGTCATTCGTTGTGTCCCTCGCGGGCTCCTCAGGCCGTGATCGCGGCCGCGCCCGGATTGTGCCGCAGGGTCCGGCGCCCGACGCTCTGCAAGGCATGCAGCACTGGCAAGCCTGCCAGCGCCGCCGTGAGGTGCTTCACGCTGTGGCCCGACACGATGTGATGGGTCGCCTCATAGACCGCCTGGTCCGACAGCTCGAACAGCTTGGCGAGCGCATAGAAAAATATGACCCAGCCCAGCTTCAGGCCGACCCCGCCGGCGCCTTCGGGCAGCGGTCGGATCAGCGCCAGCACGAGCACCAGCGCCATGCCGCCGAACTGCACCGTGGCCCACGGCGTGACGTTGCCGGTTTCGAACCACACCGCCACCGCCAACAATCCGCCCACCAAGGTGAGCCACGCGGCAACCCAGCCGGCACGCTGGCTCACCCGGTCGCACACGGCGAGACCGATCAGTCCGGCAAAGGCGATCGCCATGCCGGCGCGGTCGGCGGCGAGCCGCAGCATGTCCGGCTGCAGGTGATAGACCATCGAAGCGACCGCGCAAGCGATCAATCCCGCAAAGAATATCCAGGCGCAATCGAGGCTGTTGCCCAGGCGCTGGCTCACACCAGAGTCGAGCCCATCTCCCGCCGATGCCGCCGTCTCCGCAGCAGACAGTTCCGGCTGATCGAGCCAACGAAGCCACCGCAGCCCCAGCAGGCCGATTGCGAGGAACGGCAGGTTGCTCAGCACGTCCATCGCGTTCGGCAGGCTGTGCCAGCCTCGGTCGTCGGCAAAGACCGAGACGGCGGCGGGCCCGTCGAATGCGGGGCATGCCATTGCAAACAGCGCCAGCAACGTGAACGCCGCGAGCAAAGTGCGTTCGCGGCGGGTCGATGCGGGCAACGACAAGGTGGGCAGTGTGGGCAGATGCATGGCAGGGCTCCATCAGCGGGGATTGGTTCGCGATCGGCCGGAATTTAGGTTGTCAACTGCCACCGAGGCATCGAAAATCGATACGGGGCACTTATTCACGCCCACCGGTACCAATTTTCAATACCAACCGCCTGACACCATGAGCACCACAGTCGACCTCGTCCTCGCACTCAAGAACGAATTGAAAAGCGCCCGCATGACCTACGCCGACCTGGCGCGCGCCCTCGACATGGCCGAATCCAGCGTCAAGCGCATGCTGGCCAAGGGCGACATGCCGCTGTCGCGCGTCGACGCGATTTGCCGCGCGCTGAAGATGGATTTCGCCGAGCTGGCACGCCGCGTGGCCGATGCCCAGCCGCTGCTGAAGGAGCTCACGCAGGAGCAGGAAAAAGCCGTGGTGCGCGACAAGAAACTGCTATTGGTCGCGATCAGCGTGCTGAGCCAGTGGACGCTGGAGCAGATCGTGACCGCGTACCGCATCAGCGAGGCCGAGTGCATCGGCTTTCTGGCGCAGCTGGACCGCATCGGCATCATCGAACTGCGGCCGCTGAACCGGTATCGGCTGAAGCTTGCCAAGACCTTTCGCTGGCGGCCGCATGGCCCGGTGATGGAGTTCTTTCGCGAGAACGTGGTGCTCGACTATTACCGCGGCGGCTTCGACGGCCCGGCCGAAGGCCTGCTCTTGGTCCACGGATCGATCAGCCAGTCGCTGGCGCCGGCATTCCTGGAACGACTGCAACGCGTTGCCCAAGACTTCGCGCAACAGCACCAGACCGACCAGAAGCTCTCACCCAAAGATCGCGAGGGCTACACGCTGCTGCTCGGCATGCGCAACTGGGAATTCGAACTCTTCACTCGCTTGCGACGCTAGCATCTTGCGGCATCGCGGTGCGGGGCAACGTGACCGTGAAAAGCGTGCCATAGCCGACCTCGCTGCGACATGCGACGGTGCCGCCGTGCCGGTCTACCACCGTCTTGACCAGACTCAAGCCGAGCCCGTGGCCGGCCGGCTCGACTTCACTGGGCGACGCTACCGGACCGCTGGATATGGCGGTAGATGCGGCGGTCGATACGGCGTTGGGTGGCGCGTTGAAGCGGCTGTACCGATCGAAAAGACGAGGCAGATCCACCGCAGCGATGCCGGCACCTTCATCGGTCACCGTCACGACGATCGAGCCCGTTGCAGAACTCTCCAGCGCGAACTCGACGCGGCCCCCCTCATGGCTGTACTTGATAGCGTTTTCGATCAAGTTGAAGAAGGCTCGCGACATCAAGCGCGGCTCGATCGCAAGCCAATAGGCAGTCCGACCGAAAGCGTCGGCCTCCGCGCCTTCACGCGCGCTCGGCAACGTCAGAACCAGGCGGACATCTTTCTTGCGAGCCAGCGGCCACGCACGTTCATACACCTCGGTCATGAGTTGAGTGAGATCGACGTCCTGCAGCGCATAGCGGTCGTCGCGCGCCCGCATCTGCAACACGAAATCGTCTGCCAGCCCAAGCGACGTGCGCACCTGCCGCTCGATGCGCTCGTTGAGCAACGCGCGATCCGCGTCGGTGTTCGGCCGGCTCTGCAGCAGCGCAAGGATCGCCGACTGCGGCGCCCGCAAGTCATGCGACAGCAGCTGAAGCGCTTCGGCACGCTGCCGTTGCGCCTGCTGCTCGGCATCGCGGCCCCGATCCAGTGCGTCGACGACCTGCTCCCAGCCGTCTTGCGACGCCCGTTCAGAACTCCTCGATGCGCCCTGGATATTCAGAGCGGCAATGCCGCTTTGCATGGCGTCGGCTCGCTTGTAAAGGTCGCGCATCAAGACCGCAAGGCGTCGCCAGCTCCACAAGAGATAGCCAAGCAACCCGGCCAGGCACCACGCGCTCACCGGAAGCCAGAGCCGCAAGCCCAGCTGCAGCACCACCGAGACCGACAACGCTGCGACACCGAAAGCCAGCAAGGCCGGCAAAGCCGCACGCGGGCCGAGCCGCCAGAGCCACATCATCCAGCCGACCAGTGCCAGCGTCGTGGCGATGGCCTGCCACCACGGCGCCACCGGAAGCAGCATCCGCCCACGCAGCAACCCGTCGAGCGCGGTGGCGTTGATTTCGACCCCCGGCGTCAGCCCGACGCCGCCTGAAAACGGCGTGGGATATTGATCGCCGATACCCGTCGCAGTCAGTCCCACCAGCACGGTTTTGCCGCGAAGTACGGCATCCGGAACCTCGCCGTTCAACACCGCTGCATAAGGCACCGTCTTGTAGTGCCCCGCGGGCCCGGCGAAGGGCAGCAGCACCCTCGATTCGCGCAGCCAGCCGGTGCCGTCGACCGGCGCGTCTGCGCCCTCGGGCGCCGCAGGCGCGCTGCTGGCTGTCGCCAGCCGGAGCGACAGCGCCGGCCATCGCTGCGTCGCCGTGCCCTCGCGCAGGAAGAGACTTCGAACCACGTTGTCGCTGTCCAGTTCGACGTGGATGTGCCCGAGTCCGGACACGGCCTGCTCCAGCGCGGGCAGTGGGCGCATCGGCACCGGCGCGCGGCCACTGGCCAGCGGCGTGCGCACGGTGACTGGCAAGAACACGGGCGCCACCGCGCGCAGCGCCGCGAGCGATCGTTCCAGTCGTCGGTCGACGGCGGGCTCGGTCGGTTCAGTAAAAATAATGTCGAGCGCCACGGCGCGCGGCTTGGCAGCGGCAAGACGCTCCAGCAACGCCGCATGCACGTCGCGCGTCCACGGCCATGCGCCGAGCGCCTGCAGGCTGTGGTCGTCCACCGCGACGATGAGGAGGTCGTCCGGCGCCGGCTTCGCATCGAACGCGAGCAGGTCGTCATACAAAGCCCGGTCCATCGGGCCGAGCCAGCCGCTGTACTGAATCAACGCCGCGAAGGCCAGCACCACGCCGAGGCAGACGAGCCACTCGCGCCGCAAGCGGCCCGGATTAGCCTGCGCCAACTAGCGCAATCCGTCGACGCGCAACGGCAGCGTCGGTCCGAGAACCTCGCTGCGCTGGCCCTGGCTGATGACGCTGGCACGCACGCGCCAGAAGTAGCCACCCGGAGGCAGCGCTGCCACCCGCACCCGGTGTCCTTCAAGATGGTCCGCGTGAACCAAGGAATGCTTGAAATCCGCATCGTCGGCGATTTCGAGCAGGTAGCTGCTGTCTGCGAGCGGGGCCCATTCGAACTCGACTTCACCGGAATCCTCGCGCCGCCTCGCCGTGCCGACGAGCGCCGCTTGCGCCCGCGAAAAGCTGTCGATCGCGGTCAAGCCTTCAAGCCCTTCACGCGTGACTCCCGCCACTCGCGCAAAGTAGCTGCCAGATGGCACGCTGTCGAACACGGCCAGCGTGCGGTCGACGGTGGCGGCCACGCTCTGCTGTGCCACCAACTCGGCGAACTCGCTGTCGCGCGCAAGTTCGATGCGGTAGACCGCCGCGCCCGCGACCGGATTCCAGGCCAAGACGACGCCCGGTTGATTTTGCGGTTCACCCGCATCGACCCAGGCCGGCGCTGCAAGCAAGTCGAGCGACGCCTCCGGCGAACGTGCGGCTTCGACCAGCAGTCCTTTTTTCGCGTGGACGAGCGACGGCGTGCCGATGCCTGTGTCGACCGACACCGTGCTTTCCAGCACGCTGATCGCAGTCAGATCGGACGTTGGCAAGCTCACGCGGAAATGCGTGCCACGCACACCGACGGTCGCCATGCGCGTGCGCACGCGAAACACGTCCTGCGCGGTCGGCAGTGCTTGTGGATGAGACTGGCGCGGCGGCACGCGCGATTCGACCTCGCCAGCCTGCAGGTCGAGCAGCACAGATGGCCGTCCGCTCGCGTCGAAGAATTGCAGCAGCCGAACCGTCGAGTTGGAAGGCAGCGTCGTGCGGGAGCCGTCCGGCAAGCGCAGCGTCGCGAAACTGTCGGCACCGGTTTTCATCAGTGCGCCTTCGGGCAGGCGCATGCCGGTGCGCAGCAGGCCGCTCGCGCCTTCATAGCTCGCATGCACGTCGCCGTTCGCGGCCAGCACCAGTGCCAGGCGCTCGCTGTCTGCGAACTCGAGCACGCGTCCGATCTGCAGCAGGCGCGGTTCGACGACGTTGTTGCGTTGCTGGATCTCGGGCCACAGAAGCGGTCGCCCGAAATAACGTTGCGCGAGTCCCCACAACGTATCGCCTTGCACGACCGTGTGTGTCGCCGGCGCCGCGGACACGGTCGACTGCGCAAGAGTCACAGGTTGCGCGCTGAGTGCGGCCGGCAGCAACGCGGATGCGAGACAGAGCGGCGCGACGACGACAGCAATGAAGTAACGCGGCACGATCAGTTCTCCGCGCCCAAGCGTTCAAGCCGGTAGCCAAACCCATAGACAGCTTGCAAATGGAAGCCGTTCTCGACGGTCAACCCGAGTTGGGTTCGCACGCGCGACACGTGCGTGTCGATGGTGCGTGCAATGGCGTCGCCGTTCCAGATGGCCTGGTTGAGATGTTCGCGCGACAGCGGGCTTCCGAAGTGTTTGAACAGCAATCGCGCAACTTCGAACTCCTTGTGCGTGAGCTTGATCGGAACCCCGTCGCGGGTAATGACGCGTTGGGCCGCATCGAAGTTCAATCCTTCGATCTGCTCGATGCTGTGCTGTTGCGTCGGCACCGACAAACGCCGCACCAGCACGTTGATGCGTGCCAGCAACTCGAAGGGTCGGCATGGCTTGACCAGGTAGTCGTCGGCGCCCCCGTTGAGCGCCTGCACCACTTCGAATTCGCCGGCGCGTGCGGTCAACATCAACACCGGCACGCTGGAAGCCATGTCGCCTCTGACCCGTCGCAGCACTTCGTAGCCGGAGAGTCCGGGCACGTTCCAGTCGAGCATCAGCAGGTCGAAGCTGTCGCGCTGCAAAAGATCGTAGAACGCATCGCCATTGGCGAGGTGAACCACATCATGCGAATTGCGGCGCAACAGGTCTTTGACGGTATCGGCTTCTTCGACCGAGTCTTCGAGCAGGGCCACGCGGAGCCGGGCACCAGCGCGTCCTTCGAATGAAGAGTCCGATCGAAAATCGTTCATGTCAGCTTCGGCGCGTCATCTGCGAGATCGCCTCGTTCGGGTACCAGTCCTGACGCTTCGCTCCCCACATCGCGTGCAATCGCGACAGCCGCTGTTGCAGCTCATCGTCGGCAACCGGCAGCAGAACGAACTCATTGCGCGTGCTGCCCATCACATGCGTGGACAGCTCGATCTGGTTCATCTGCATGAGCAGCGCGATGGGTGTCTGCGAGCCGGCAAGCCGGCACAGCAGATCGAGCTCGATGCGAGCTTCCGCCGTGGTGCCAAAAAAACTCACTACCAGCATGCTGAACTGCTGCCCCGTGACATAGGCAGACGTGAGATCGCTGGTTCGATCGAACGGCGTCGCATAGAGCCTCAGTCCCTTGAGCATCTTCCAGGTTCGCGCACGTGTGCTTCCGTGAGGGTCGAGCAGTGCGATCTTCCTGCTGGGCGAAACCTCGTCGTGAGCCTCGGGCGACATCATGTTTTGCGACATGGCGCTGGTCCTGGCGTTGACCGTCGTGAGCGCGGGCATCACCGCTCGCCCGTCACTTCGAGTTCCACGCGGCGATCGGGCTGCAGGCACGCGATGAGCTCGGTGCGACCCATGCTGTCGGCGCACTTGGCTACGGGCTGCGTTTCGCCAACGCCGAATGCACGCAACGAAGATTGCGACAGACCTTGCGTGACCAGATAGTCGCGCACTGTCGCCGCACGGGCGATCGACAGCGTCTTGTTGTAGCTGCTGACGCCGAGCCGGTCGGTGTGGCCGATCACGGTGACGGTGTCCAGGCGTTTGTAGTTGCCCTTCAGTTGAGCCGCGAGCGCGTTCAACTCTTTCAGACCGTTCGGCAGGATGTCTTTGGCGCCCGACTTGTCGAATGCGAACAGCGCGTCGGCACTGATTTTGAAACGGTCCGGCGCGGCGCTCACGGCCGGCACCGTCCGCACCACTTCGCCGACTTTGGGGCCGAGGTAGGCGGCACAGGTGCCGTCTTTCCAGTACATCGCATCGGAGACGCCGTCCTTGAAAACCACCTGGTATTGGCAAGTCACGAACTCGTCACCCTTGCCGGTACGGAAGTTGAACAGGTAGTTCCACTCCTTGGGGCCGAACAGGCCTTCGCTGAAATGCGGGTAGCTGATCAGCTCACGAACCTGGTTCTTCGTCATGCCGCGACCGATACGGCGCAACTGATCGACGTCGATGAACGTACCGCCTTTGAGCCAGGCGCTGCTGACCTCGGGGAAGCTGACGGCTGACGTGCCGTCCGTCGAGGTGGAAGGGGCGGTCGAAGCGCAGCCGGCCAGCGCCAGTGCGAATGCGCCGAGTGCCAAAGATTGGACGATGTATTTTTTCATTGTGTGCTCCCTGAGTGCTTAGTCGAACGAGTAACCGAAGCCGACGCGCACGATGGCCTTGCTGCCACCCGTGGCCCAGCCTACTCCTGCATGGATCGTGGTCTGGCCGTTGTCTGAACGCTTGAGCAAATTCAAGCCCATGCCGACCTGGCCATTGAAGCTGGCGACCGCACCACTGACGTTGTAGCGACCTGGCTCCACCGGAGCGACCACCGCCATGGCAGCAGACGCAGCGATACCGCCCGACAACATCTTGGTGTTGTTCTCGATGCTGCTTTGCAAGGCCGCCGTCTTGGTGTCGGTGTACGCATTGGCGCTGGCCACGCCGGCGTTCAACTGCTGCACGTTGACCGCGTCGTTCGCCGCCACACCGTTGGCCACGTTGCGCACCGTCACCGGTGTCGAGTCGTTGCCCAGCGTCACGCTGTTGTAGTTGGTCGTGCCGTTGACGTTGGTCTCGTACTTCACTGCCGTGTTGTCGACATTGGTCACGGCCGTCTGCACTGCCTTCAGCTGGCTCACGTTGACTGCATCGCTGTCGACCGAGCCGGCAGCCACGCCATTGACCTGACGCAACTGACCGGTAGCGGCATCGCCCACCGAAACACCTGCCAGTGTGCTGGTCGTGGCCTTGACAGCAGCCGTCTGCGCAACGCTCGCGCCGGTCGGCACATACCCCGTAGCGCCTGCCGCGGTGCTTGCAATGGAGCCTGCGCCCAATGCGACGCCGCCCGTCTGCGTCACGCTCGCGCCGGCGCCGAGGGCGATGCCGCCGGTGGCGCTGGCCTGCACGGTGGCACCGTTGCCGATGCCGATGCCGTTGTTGGCGTTGACCACGGTTTGCGGGCCGATCGCCACCGATTCCGTCCCGACTGCCAGCGAATCAGCAGCGGTCGAGTTGGCGTGGAAGTACTTGCCCGTCGTCGCGGCAATGCTGCCCAACGCGCCGCTCAGCTGGCGCACCGTCACTGCGTCGCTGGCTTCGGTGCCGTCTGCCACGTTGATGATCTGGCGGTAGCCGGTGCTGTTGCCCACGCTGACGGCGCCCAAGAGGGTGCGGTCGGTCGTGTTGTAGCCCACGGCGGTCGAGCCGCTGCTGAAGGTGCCGGTGCCTTGCACGATGGCGCGGTCGGCGACCGAGCTCGAACCAAGTGCCACACCGCCTGCGGAAGATGCCGAGGCACCCACACCGGCCGCCAGAGAATTGACGCCTTGCGCACCGTCATTCGCGTAGTTAGCACCTTGGTTGCCGTTGTCATTGACGCTGTAGTAATGCGTCTGACCGGCCACAGCTGCAGCGTTCACTGCTTTGAGTTGGCTGACATTGACAGCATCGCTGTCCACCGTGCCTGCGGCGACGCTTGTGATCTGACGGAACTGACCGCTCGCAGCATCGCCCACCGAGACTGCGCCCAGGGTGCTGGTGGTCGCGGCGATCGCCGTACCTGCTGCCGCCGTTGTCTTTGTAGTTGGGTCATAGCCGACCACACCCAGCCCGGTCGAAGCCACCGAGTTGGCACCCAGTGCCACGCCACCGGCGACGTTTGCTCTGCTCAGTGAGCCCAGTGCCGTGGAATCAACACCCTGAGTGCCCGAGCCATAGCCAATGGCGACTGAACGATCCGCGCCGATGCCGGGCGTTGAATATTGTCCAATACTGACAGTCGAGTTCGTGCTGCCGCCATTGCCAGGGCCCGCGGCGACGCCGAGCGCGACGTTGCCGTTGCCGACCGTACCGTCGCCTGCGCCCTGGCCCAGCGAAGTGTTGCTATTGCCTTGTTGGTTGAGGCCCGCTCCGGCACCCATCGACGTGTTGTAGTTGCCCGTCGTGCCAGAACCGGCATTGCCGCCGACTGCCGTGTTGTCACGGCCGGTCACGTTCTGTCCACCTTGATAACCGATGCCGGTGTTGCCCGAGCCCACCACATTGGCACCTGCGACCACACCAATTCCAACGTTGGCGTAGTTGCTCGCAATGCCTCCGGCGCCGGCCGCAACACCAATGCTCACTTCGCTGTTTCCTGCAGCCGTTGCGGCCTGCCCGACGGCAACGCTTGACGCACCTGCGGCTGCTGCGCCGACACCGGCCGCCAGCGCAGAGTTGCCGGTCGCGCCGTCATTTGCGTAATTGGCCTGCGGTGTACCGCCGTCGTTCACACTGTAGTAGCGCGTTTGGCCAGCAGTCAGCGAAGTGATCGCCGAATTGGTTGCAGACAA
>CAXTCC010000111.1:0-12791 GCA_964242015.1 uncultured Variovorax sp. | reverse complement strand
GTGGTAGGCCGTGATGGGCTTGAACCATCGACCAACGGATTATGAGTCCGCTGCTCTAACCAACTGAGCTAACGGCCCACGCGGCGCCGATTCTAGTAGGCGGGGCTATTTCCGATGGCTCAACGCGTTGGTCACCAGCCGGGAAGTGATGTCGACGATCTGGATCATTCGCTCATAAGGCATGCGCGTCGGACCGATGACACCCAGTGTGCCTACGACCTTGCCGTCGACTTCGTAATTCGCGCTGACGATCGACAACTCGTCGAACGGCACCACTTGGCTTTCGCCGCCGATGAAGATCCGAACGCCATCGGCCTTGCTGGAAACGTCGAGCAAGCGCATCAACTGCGCCTTTTGCTCGAACAGTTCGAAGGCACGGCGCAACTGGCCCATATCGCTTGAAAAATCGGAAACGGCGAGCAGATTGCGCTCGCCAGAAATCACGACTTCGTCCTGCGCCTCGGTCATCACTTCGGAACTTGCCTGCACGGCCGCCTGCATCAGCAGCACGATCTCGCCACGCAGCTTCTCAACCTCGGATTGCAGCCGGTCGCGCACCTGTTCGATCGACAACCCGGCGTAGTTGGCGTTGATGTAGTTCGACGCTTCCACGAGCTGCGACTGCGTGTAGTCCGCCTCCGGAAAGATCACCCGGTTCTGCACATCACCGTCGGGCGACACGATGATGACCAGCAGACGACGATCCGACAGGCGCAAGAACTCGATCTGCTTGAACACCGAAGCGCGCCGCGGCGCCATCACCACACCCACGAATTGCGACAGGTTCGACAGCAGATTGGCTGCATTCGCGATCACCTTTTGAGGCTGGTCTGGCGCGAGGGTCGCGGCGCTGAACTGGTCGCGTTGCGCGGTCAGCATCGTGTCGACGAAAAGGCGGTAACCACGTGCGGTCGGGATACGGCCTGCCGACGTGTGCGGGCTCGCGATCAGGCCGAGATTTTCCAGGTCGGACATGACGTTGCGGATCGTCGCCGCAGACAATTCGAGCCCCGAGGCACGAGAGAGCGTGCGCGATCCCACCGGCTGTCCATCAGCGATGTAACGCTCAACAAGAGTCTTGAGCAGCAACTTGGCGCGATCGTCCAGCATCGAGGAATTTTAGTGTTGTAATTTGTGAATGACCTCCCGCTTTCGACGCGTCGCGCTGATTGGCAAGTACCAAGCCTCGGGCGCGCGCGCTCAGGCTGGCGCGCAGGACGGCGTCATGGAAGACATCGGCGCATTCCTCGAGTCGCACGGCTGCGAGGTCGTCGTCGAACAGTCGACCGACGAGCATCGCGAGGTCAGCCGCTACACCGCGCTGAGCGTCGAAGAGATCGGGCGCACTTGCGATCTGGGACTGGTGGTGGGCGGTGACGGAACGATGCTCGGCATCGGCCGCCAACTCGCTTGCTACGGCGTCCCGCTGGTCGGCATCAACCGGGGCCGGCTCGGTTTCATCACCGACATTCGCCTTGAAGACTACAAGGCGACACTGGTCCCGATGCTGGCCGGCGACTATGAAGAAGACCATCGCAGCTTGATGCACGCACGCGTGCTGCGCGAGGGCAACGTCGTCTTCGATGCACTCGCGATGAACGACGTGGTGGTCAATCGCGGTGCAACTTCGGGCATGGTCGAATTGCGTGTCACCGTCGGTCGGCACATCGTCGCGGTGCAGCGCGCCGACGGATTGATCATTGCGTCGCCGACGGGCTCGACGGCCTACGCCTTGTCGGCGGGCGGGCCCCTGATGCACCCGGCGATTCCGGGCTGGATCATGGTCCCGATTGCGCCCCATACCCTGTCCAACCGACCGATCCTGCTGCCAGACGCGGACGAGATATCCATCGAGCTGGTATCGGGCCGCGATGCCAGCGCGAACTTCGACATGCAGTCGCTGGCGACGCTGATGCTGGGCGACACGGTGGTGGTGCGCCGCTCCGATCACCGCGTGCGATTTCTGCATCCGAAAGGATGGAGTTACTTCGACACGTTACGCAAGAAATTGCACTGGAACGAAGGAGGTTCCTGAGGTGGCTCTGAGACGCATCGCGCTGCGCGATTTTGTGATCGTGCATGCGCTCGAACTGGATTTTTCGACTGGCTTCACCGTGCTGACCGGCGAGACCGGCGCCGGCAAATCGATCCTGATCGACGCGCTTCAACTGGCGCTGGGCAGTCGGGCCGACGCCGGGTCGGTGCGCGAAGGCGCAGAGCGGCTCGATGTGAGCGTGGAGTTCGACGCGGCCCCGGCACTGGCGTCGTGGCTCGATGAAGGCGGCTTCGAAGCCAACGAGGCCTTGCTGCTGCGTCGAACCGTCGATTTGCAAGGACGCAGCCGCGGCTGGATCAACGGCGCTCCCGCCACGGCCGCGCAATTGCGCACCGTCGGTGATCTGTTGCTCGACATCCACGGCCAGCACGCCTGGCAAAGCCTGACGCGCCCGGACGCGGTTCGCGGGCTGCTCGACGCGTATGCCGACGTGAACACGAGCGCAATGGAAGCCAGCTGGCACGGCTGGCGCCAGGCGCTGAGCGCGCTGGATATCGCGCGCTCCGCACAGGACTCCCTGCAACGTGAACGCGAGCGCCTGCAGTGGCAGCTGGGCGAAGTGAGCAAGCTCGCGCCCGCTGAAGGCGAATGGGAAGAACTTTCGACCAATCACAGTCGCATCTCCAACGCGCAAGCGCTGATCGAGGCCGCCGAGGGCGCCATCGCAGCGCTGGAGGACGACGACGCCGGGGCGCTGTCCGCCCTCGCCCGCGCCGTTGCGCTGCTGCAGGACGCGGAGCACATGGAACCGGAGTTCAAGGCGCTCGGCGAAGTGCTCGCGTCCAGCGTGGCGCAAGCCGCAGACGCTGCGCACTCGCTGCACGGCTACCTTCGTCATACCGACACCGATCCGCAGCGCCTGGCTGAGCTCGATTCGCGCATGGGGCTCTGGATGTCGCTGGCACGGCGCTACAAGCGGCCGCCGGCAGAACTGCCCGCCCTGCTCTCGGGTTGGCAGGCCGAATTGAAGGCGCTGGATGCGCAAGGTGACCTCGATGCACTCGAGCGCGCCGAGCAGGCTGCCAAACAAAGCTACCTGCGCGATGCGAAAGCGCTCAGCAAGGCGCGCAAGCAAGCGGCGCCGCGCCTTTCCGAATCCGTCACCAAAGCAATGCAGGGTCTCGGCATGCAAGGCGGCCGTTTCGAAGTCGAACTTCAGCCGCTCGACCAACCTGGCCGTGCCGGCCTGGAAGAAGTGATCTTCCTGGTTGCCGGTCATCCCGGCAGCACGCCGCGGCCCATCGGCAAGGTTGCATCGGGCGGTGAGCTGTCGCGTATCGCGCTCGCCATCGCCGTGACAACGAGTGAACTCGGCACGGCGCAAACGCTCATTTTCGACGAGGTCGATGCCGGCGTCGGCGGTGCCGTGGCTGAAACGGTGGGACGCCTGATGGCGCAACTCGGCCGCAGCCGGCAGGTGCTGGCGGTCACGCACCTGCCGCAAGTGGCCGCCTGCGCCGACCACCACTTGCTTGTCGCCAAACGGCAAACCAGCGGCGGCAAGGGGGCCGCACCGCGCACCGAAAGCACGGTCGCGCCGCTCGACAATGCAGGGCGCACACAGGAGGTCGCCCGCATGCTCGGCGGGGAACGTGTTTCGCAGACGTCGCTTGCACATGCCCGCGAGATGCTCGAAAAGCAGGTGCCGGCGACCTCGGCATGAGCATCGACATCGTGCTCATTACCGGCATGTCGGGTTCCGGCAAGTCGGTCGCGCTGCATGCCCTGGAAGACGCCGGCTACTACTGCGTCGACAACCTTCCGCCGGAACTGCTCACCGCCTTCATCGCGCTGCAGCAGCAACAAAACGCCAGCCATGTGGCGATTGCCATGGACGTGCGCAGCGGAGTGTCGCTGCCGCTCGTGCCGCAGCAACTCGAGAGCCTGAGGCGCGAAGGCATCGTGCTGCGGTCGCTGTTCCTGGACTCGACGACCGATGCGTTGGTCCATCGATATTCCGAAACGCGGCGCCGGCATCCGCTGTCGCGGCAGGACCATCTGACGGATTTGCCCGAGCAGCAGCGGGCGCTGGTGCAATCGATCGAGCTGGAGCGCGAACTGCTGGCCGATCTTCGCGACGGTGCCGATGTCATCGACACCAGCATCATCCGGCCGGCTCAGTTGCAGAGCTACATCAAGGCACTGATCGCAGCACCGCAGAGCGCATTGACGCTGGTGTTCCAGTCATTCGCTTTCAAGCGTGGCGTGCCGCTCGATGCGGACTTCGTGTTCGACGTGCGCATGTTGCCCAACCCGCACTATGTGCCTGCCTTGCGTGCGTTGACCGGGCGCGATGTGCAGGTGATCGATTGGTTGCGATCGCATGACGACGTGGCGCGCATGTACGGCGATATCGAGCAGTTCCTGGGGCGCTGGCTCGACGCGCTGGCGCACGATCACCGGAGTTACGTGACGGTGGCGATCGGTTGCACCGGCGGCCAGCATCGCTCGGTGTTTCTGGTGGAGCAACTGGCGCGTGGCTTCGGCGATCGATGGGCTGCGCTCAAACGGCACCGTGAACTCGACGCGACCTGAGCGGAACTTCGGCTGGCCAAGCGGCGGTCAGACGCCAAGTCAAATCAAATGTCGGCGATCAGCAGTTTGCGCACCGGCGCAGGAAGCCCGAGTTCGGCCCATTCCCTGGCATCGAGCCAGCGTCCGCGGTCCGACAGGTCAAACGACCCGACGCACTCCACCTTGACCGGATGCAAGTGCAGGTCCTTGTGCGTGAGCACGTGAAGGAACGGCGCCTCGTCTTTCGCCTGGCTGCACGTCGAAGGCAGCGCCGACAAGAGCGCGTCACGGCTTTCGAACACCGGCAGCGAATACAGACCGGCCCAGATCCCACGCGCCGGTCTCTTTTCGAGCCATGTTCGTCCTCGGGGGTCGGTGGCGCGCAGCATCCATAGCGATTCCGACGTGCGTCGCAACTTCCGCAACTTGACCGGGTAGCGCTCCGGCGCCCCTTCGCGCAACCCCGCGCAGGCATCGCTGACCGGGCACAGCAAACAGGTGGGTTTACGGGGAAGGCAGATGGTCGCGCCCAAGTCCATCAAGCCTTGCGTGTACCGGGTGATCGCAGCCGGCTCATCGGCAGGCGGAAGCAATGTCGTTGCATCGTTCCACAGCGCGCGTTCGTTGGCCGCCACCGACAAGTCGTCGCCGAATGCCAGCACCCTCGTCAGCACGCGCTTGACGTTGCCGTCGAGGATGGCCACGCGCTCGCCGAAGCAGAAAGCCGCGATCGCCGCCGCAGTGGATCGGCCGATGCCCGGCAAGGTCTGCAACTGCGCTGCAGTGTGTGGAAATGCGCCGTCGAAACGCTCGACCACCTGTTGCGCGCAGCGGTGCATGTTGCGCGCACGGCTGTAATAGCCGAGGCCGCTCCAGAGACCGAACACCTCGTCTTCGGTCGCCGCAGCGAGTGCCGCGACGCTTGGAAATTTCTCGAGGAATCGCGCGAAGTAGCCAAGTACCGTGACGACCTGGGTCTGCTGCAGCATGACTTCCGACAGCCAGACACGATAGGGGTCACGCGTATTTTGCCAAGGCAAATGGCTGCGGCCATGACTTGCTTGCCAGCTTGCCACGCGCGCGGCAAAGGTGGGCGCCAGCCGCTCTGCGGCAAACGCGGTCAGATCACGCGGCACTCAGTTCGCTGCGGACTGAAAACGCGCTGGGCGCCTCGTTGCTGGTGAGCATGGCAGTGAGTTCGCGCAAGCGCTTCTGCAATTCGCCCAGCCCGCTCTCTTGCACTGCAAGCTCGGTCAGCCGTTCTTCCAGGCTGCCTGCGGCATGCTGAATGCGTTCCACCGCTTCGATGCGCTTGCCGAAGTTGCGGCGTCGCTCTTTCAACTGCGCATCGAGCTGCGCGCCGGCCCCTTTGCTCCAGCGCTCGACCTCGGTCATGGCCGCTTCGTTGACCACGCGCAGGCGGCTGGCCAGCGCACGAACCAGCTTGTCGCAAAAGTCGGGCTGCGCCAGTTTGATCAGGTTGCCGACGCCGAGGTACTGCGTGTGGCTCACTTCGATCTGCGTCAGCTGGCGCTCGAAGCCGACCAGATCGGGCTCTGCCGGCGCCTGCAGCGTGAAGCCGTGCTCGGCGTTGAGCTGGCGAAACGTCGCATGCAGCATCGCCTGAATCTCGGCCGTGGTCGCCTGCACTTCACGCAGGTTGTTGCGCAACGCGTCGAAAGTTTCTGCGTAGATCTTGCGCACGTTGAACTTGATGCCAGGCCGCTTCAGCGCGGCGGCGAGTCGGCCCATGTCGGCCTTGAGTGCGGTGCTGCCGAGCACCGCGTACACCTCGCGCAGCAGCTTTCCCTGAACCGAGCGCAACGCAAGAATGCGCGTGTTGCTGCCTTCGAATTCGGTCTGCTCCTGCTCGATGCGCGTGCGCATGTGACGGATGACCGAGACGTTCTTTCCGCGCAGGCCTTGCAGTTCCAGCGCCTGCTCGGACAGGTCGCGCTGGCGCACGGTCAAGATGCGCGCCGCTTCGGCCCGGAGCGCCGCAATGCCCGAGTCGACGGCGAGCCGCAACATCGTTTCGCGCTTGCCGAGCAGGCCTTCGCCAAGCACCGACTCGAGCGCCGGCAAGCGGCTCGCCTGCAGCAGCGGCGGGTCGCGGCGGATTTTGGCTTGCAAGCCCTTTTGTGCCGACACCGGCAGCACGCGGGCCAGCGGAACGCCCAGCAGTTCTGCAGCGCCGACGCGCTGGCGCTCGATCTGCGCATCGATCTGTGCGGGCGTGCTCAGCGTGTCCCACATCGTGTCGATCTTGTTCAGCACGACGATGCGCGTTTCACCGGCGTCGCCTTCGGTGATCAGGTGCTCGCGCCAGATCGCCAGATCGGAACGCGTGACGCCCGTGTCTGCGCCGAGGATGAAAACGACTGCATGCGCCTGCGGAATCAGGCTGACAGTGAGTTCCGGTTCTGCGCCGATCGCATTCAAGCCCGGCGTATCCAGAATGACCAGACCTTGCTCGAGCAAGGGGTGCGGCATGTTCAGCAGCGCATGGCGCCAGCGTGGGATCTCGACGCGGCCTCCGGCGTCGCGAACCGGGTTGTCGTCCGGCGTGTCATCGCTCCAGAAGCCAAGCGCCTTCGCTTCTTCGACCGGAACCCATCGCACTTCGGCGACCTTGTTCATCACTCCGCCCAGTTGCTCGGCGTCGTCGACATCGATCGGAATGTCGGTCCAGCGCTCGGGCTCGTCGCGCCAATGCGCCAGGGAATAGGCTTCGAGACGCGTTTCGATCGGCAGCAGGCGCAGGCTCGGCGGCTGGCCGGCCGTGTAGCCGAGCTCCGTCGGGCACATCGTCGTACGCCCAGCGCTGGCCGGCATGATGCGCCGTCCGTAACCGGCAAAGAATATTGCGTTGATGAGTTCCGACTTGCCGCGTGAGAACTCCGCAACGAAGGCCACCATGACCTTGCTGGTCCGCATCTGCGATTCGAGCTCGCGCAGCCGCTCGGCCACAGCCTGATCGAGCAACTCGTTTTCGTTCAGCCAACCCGCAAGCCATTTCAGACGGTGCGCGAAATTGCGTCGCCAGGCGCCGTGCTGGTCGAATTGCTGATTGAAAGAGCGGCTCAATGGGAAGATGTAAGTTGGCTTACAAAATATAGCATCCGAAGAGCAAACGGCGGACTCAATAGCCAGACTGTTTCAGTACTTTTGACAGTTGTTGCAGAAAAATGTCGAGCGCTGCCCTTGCTTGATTTGTCGAATCAGCGTCCCGCAGACCCGGCACGGTTCGCCTGAGCGCCCATAAACGGTCGCTTCGAGCTGAAAGTAGCCGGACTGCCCATCGATGTTCGAGAAGTCTCGCAACGTGCTGCCGCCCCGCTGCACGGCCCGCGCCAGGATTTCCCGTATCGCAGCGTGCAGGCGCAGTGCGCGCGGTCGACTGATGCGCAACGCAGACACCGTGGGCCGGATTCCCGCCATGAACAACGCTTCTGACGCGTAAATGTTGCCGACGCCCACCACCACGTCGCCGGCCAGTAGCACCTGCTTGATTGCAGCTTGCCGACGGCGCAGGCCGGCGTGGAACGTCTCGAAATCGAACGCGTCGCCCAGTGGCTCCATGCCCAGTCCACCGAGCAGCTTGAGCGCCAGCGGAGCGCCCTCGTCCTCGACATACACGACGGCACCGAAGCGCCGCGGGTCGTTCAGGCGCAGCGTGCCCTTGTCGGTCACCAGATCGAAATGATCGTGCGCGCCAGCTAGGGGTAGCCCCGACGTGAACCGAAGGCTGCCGGACATGCCCAGATGCAGGAGCAAAAGCCCGTGGTCCATGTCGACCAGAAGGTATTTGCCCCGCCGCCGCACCGCCACGACGGTTCGCCCGACCAGCGCCTCGGGCTCTATCGACAATGCCCAGCGCAACGGCTTTCCGATCCGCACGGCGGAAATACGGGCACCTGGGATGCGGTCGGCAAAACCAAGCCGGGTGACTTCAACTTCGGGTAATTCGGGCATGCAGAGCCAGGCAAGCGATAAACACTGACACGAAATCGCGCAGGCTCCTAAGCCCTCGCTCAACGTGTCGCAAAAGCCTTGGATTATTATGGTTCGATGACCCAATCGCCCCGCCGACTCCGCCTTGCGGCGGCCGCGCTTCCCATGTTTCTGGCCGCGGCTGCCTGTGCCCAGCCCGCAACGCCCCCCGCCGCCGCGCCGACCAGTCCGGCGCCGATCATCGAACCTGCCAAGCAACCTGTGACCACGCCAGCGGCTACAGCTGCAGCGCCGGCTACGGGAGAGTCTTCGCCAGACCAATCGGCACTGACGGCGCAGCTGTTCTACGAGGTCTTGGTCGGCGAATTGACCACCCGCGCTGGCGAGCCCGGGGACGGCTACGCGCTGATGCTCGACGCCGGCCGGAAGACAGGTGACAGCAAGCTCTTTCAGCGTGCTGTCGAAATCGCGCTGCAATCGCGCTCTGGCGATGCGGCGCTCGCAGCAACACGTGCCTGGAAGGTGGCGGTACCGACCTCGCGCGAGGCTCGTCGTTTTGAACTGCAGATCCTGATCGCACTGAACCGCATCGGAGAGACCGTGGAGCCGCTGCGGATCGAGCTCGCTGCTACGCCACTGCCCGAGCATCCGTTTCTGATGGCGATGATCGCGCGCAACTACGCACGCGCACCCGATAAAAAAGTTGCCGCTGAAGTGGTCGAGAAAGCCTTGGCCGATGACCTGAAAAATCCGGCGACGGCCGGTTTGGCGTGGACCACTGTCGGCCGCCTCCGCCAGTTGGCCGGCGACAGCTCCGGTGCACTCGATGCCGCGATCAAGGGCCAGGAAGCCGATCCCTCGTCCGACGGTCCACCTGTGCTGGCGCTGGAGTTGATCGACCCTGCGCAACCGCTGGCCGAACCCATCGTCAAACGCTACCTCGCACGGCCGGATGCTGTGCCCGAGGTCCGGATGGCCTACGCCCGTGTGCTGACAGAAGGCCGGCGCTACAACGAGGCCACTGCAGAATTGGCAACGCTCACTTCGGCACGACCCGACATGCCCGATCCATGGCTATTGCTCGGGTCGCTCCAATCGCAAGCGCGGCAAGACGCGGCTGCCGAAACATCTTTGAAACGCTACATCGAGCTGTCCAACGGGCAACGCGATGCCGACGAACGCAAGCGCGGCGAAACGCAGGCGTATCTCATGCTGGCGCAGTTGGCAGAGCGTCGCAAGGACTTCGCGGGCGCCGAGCGCTGGCTCACGAAGATCGACAGCACCGACGACGTGGTTGCCGCACAGAGCCGCCGGGCAGGGCTCCTGGCGCGTCAAGGCAAACTGCCGCAAGCGCGCGAGATCATCCGCGCGCTGCCCGAGCGCACGCCTGAGGACAAGAAGCAGAAGTTCATGGCCGAGGTGCAATTGTTGCGTGATGGCAAGCAGTACCAGGCGGCTTACGACATGCTGGGCAAGGCCAGTGCGGACGATCCAGAGAACAGCGACCTGATCTATGACCAGGCGATGGTGGCCGAAAAGCTCAACCGGCTGGACGACATGGAGCGCCTGCTTCGGCGCCTGATCGTGCTCAAGCCGGAAAACCAGAATGCGTACAACGCCTTGGGTTACTCGTTTGCGGAACGCAAGGTGCGACTCGACGAGGCGCGCACCTTGATCCAGAAGGCGGTGCAACTTGCGCCCGATGATCCGTTCATTGCCGACAGCCTAGGCTGGGTCGAATTCCGACTGGGCAACACGGCGGAAGCGACTCGCATCCTGGAAGCCGCCTACAAACAGCGACCCGACCCGGAAATCGGTGCCCACTTCGGTGAAGTGCTCTGGCACGCTGGCGAAAAAGACCGCGCGGTTTCGATCTGGAAGGAATCGGCTTTGGCCGATGCGGAAAACGAGACTCTGCAGGAAACGCTCAAGCGCCTGCGCGTCAAGTTGTGATCTCTGCAGCGACTTGGCCGTCGCGTCGGTTCGCCTTGAGTCTCGGTGGCGCTGCGCTGCTGGTGATGTCGGGCTGCGCAACGGTGAAGCCTCCGTTGAATGGCATGACTGCAACCGCGTGGACCGGCCGCATGTCGCTCAGGATCGAGAGCAATCCGGAGCAGACTTTCGCCGCCCTTTTCGATCTGCGTGGCACTGCTGACGCTGGCGAACTGAGGCTGACGAGCCCCATCGGCAGCACCCTGGCTGACCTGCGCTGGTCTCCGGGTGAGGCCGTACTGAATGATGGAAGCCGGACACGGCGGTTCGATTCAGTCGACCAGCTGATCCAGGCCGCCACCGGTGCCGCCATCCCTGTCGGCGCACTGTTCGGCTGGCTCGAAGGCCGAGACGCTCAGGTTTCCGGATGGAAGGCCGAGTTGGGTCAGCTGGCGCAGGGACGCCTCCAGGCGAGCCGCGAAGCGCCGTTGCCGCGCGCTGACTTGCGCGTCGTTTTCGAACGGGCATGAAAGCGCTCTACGACCTACCGGCGCCTGCCAAGCTGAACCTGTTTCTCCACATCACGGGGCGACGAGCGGACGGCTATCACCTCCTTCAATCGGTCTTCATGCTGATCGACTGGTGCGACACGCTGCACTTCGAGCTTCGAAGCGATGGCGGGCTCAGCCGTGAAGATCTCACCACTGCACTCCCGGCCGACGATCTTGTGCTGCGCGCGGCACGTGCCTTGCAGAGGCTCGCATCGCCCGGCCAGGGCGCACACATCGGCGTGGCAAAGGATGTTCCCGCAGAGGCCGGCATGGGTGGCGGTTCTTCCGATGCGGCGACTTGCCTGCTGGCGCTCAATCGCCTTTGGAAGCTGCATTTGCCTTTGGCTCGGCTTGAAGAAATCGGACTGACCCTGGGCGCGGACGTTCCGTTCTTTTTGCGTGGACACAACGCATGGGTCGAAGGCATCGGCGACCAAATCACACCGATCAACGTGCCCGCAGCCCGTTTCGTCGTTGCAAAGCCCGCCGAGGGACTCGAGACCCGTCTCATTTTTGCAGCGTCGGACCTGAACCGCGCCACACCCGCTGCTATAATCTCGGGCTTTGCTGCAGATGGCGCAGCCTCAGGCTCCAACTCCGTTCAATCGGTTTTCGCCTTTGGCCACAACGACCTGCAGCCGGTTGCTCAGCGGCTTTGCCCGGCGGTCACCGATGCCATCGACTGGCTCGGCGCCCAAGGACTTTCAGCCCGGATGACCGGCTCCGGAAGTGCGGTTTTTGCAGCGATGCCGTACGACGTTGAACTGGCAAATGCCCCCGAGGGCTGGCGAGTTCGCAAGTGCAGCAATCTGGCGGTTCATCCTCTCGATGGATGGGCGGCCGAGTAGTCAGGATTTTCGGTAGGCGTCCGCTCCAAAAGAGATGGTCGTCGACCCGTGTAGGGGCGTCGCCAAGCTGGTTAAGGCACTGGATTTTGATTCCAGCATTCGAAGGTTCGACTCCTTCCGCCCCTGCCAAATATTTTTGAACTTGCAGCCGTCGGGCTGCAAGACCCTGGACCAAGCGGCTCGACCGGGCCATTTCGCATTGCCGGATGCATTCTGCCGAGACCCTCATGCAGGTTCATCACCCTGATTTCATGGTTTTCACCGGCAATGCCAACCCTGGCCTTGCAGCGGAAATCGCGCAGCATCTCGGCACCACTTTGGGCGCGGCCCGGGTCGGTCGCTTTTCCGATGGTGAAGTCACGGTCGAGATCAATCAAAACGTCCGTGCGCGCGATGTGTTCGTGGTTCAGTCGACCTGTGCGCCGACCAACGAAAACCTGATGGAACTGCTGATCATGGTCGACGCGCTCAAGCGCGCCTCGGCCGATCGCATCAGCGCGGTGATTCCCTATTTTGGGTATGCCCGGCAAGACCGTCGGCCACGATCGAGCCGCGTGCCGATCTCGGCCAAGGTGGTTGCCAATTTGCTTGAGACCGTCGGCGTCGAGCGTGTGCTCACGATGGACCTTCATGCCGACCAGATTCAAGGCTTTTTCGACATTCCGGTCGACAACATCTATGCGTCGCCGGTGTTGCTCGGCGATTTGCGATTGAAGAACTACGAAGACTTGATCGTGGTGTCACCCGACGTTGGCGGTGTGGTCCGCGCCCGTGCGCTTGCGAAGCAGCTGAACACCGATTTGGCCATCATCGACAAGCGTCGCCCGAGGGCAAACGTGAGCGAAGTGATGAACGTGATCGGCGAAATCGATGGCCGCAATTGCGTGATCATGGACGACATGATCGACACCGCCGGCACGCTGGTGAAGGCGGCCG
>CAXTCC010000110.1:3930-12795 GCA_964242015.1 uncultured Variovorax sp. | reverse complement strand
AACGAGATCCTGAAAACAGCGGCGGACAACGTGAAGGCGCTGCTGTCTTGAACGTCACTGAGCAACGTCAGTCCATACGGCGCGCGCTTTGCCTACCTTCGAATGCAGCGGCTTCGCACCCGCTCGGCGCGCCTGGCAGGCACTATCTACCGCTTAGAAATCCAAAAGCGAGGCTCTCCATGAATCGCAAAAACATTCGCAACGGCCTGGCCTTGCGCATCGCTGCCAGCGTCGCGTTGGTTGCACTCGGTGCATCCGGCGCCCGGGCGCAATCGGGCTCCGAGATCGCAGCGCAGCAGCGCTATCAGCAAGCGCTATCGCAGTGCAACGACGGCAGTCTGCCCGCGCCTGCGCGTGACGCGTGCGTGCGATCAGCGGGACGGCAACTCGACCGGGTCAACGGCGGACCGCCGGTCGACACGCCGACCGCGACGCCGGACGGCCGCGCCACGGTGGTGGCACCGGTCGGGTCTCCCCCACCGCCGAGCGATGTCAACACCACCACATCCCGTGACGGGCGCGCCACCATCGTCGCGCCCTCGGACGGGACCGCAGCGCCACGCTAATTTCGGACAAGGACAGCGACGATGCAAAAGATGTTGACGGAGCGGGAAGCCTTCGCCGGTGTGCTGATCGGCATGGTGATGGAGCGCTGCCGTGAAGCGCGTACGCCCAGGACTTCGCGCACGGGGCTGCAGCTCGCAGTGCCTGTCGCCGAGAGGCCGTCGGTCCGGCGCGGGCTCGATGCGCTCGTCGAGCATGGCGCACTTCTCACCAACGGCGAAACCATCGGCTTGACCCCGGCCGGGCAATTGCTGGCGCAACGCACTGCGAACGGGAACACCGACCGCATGTCGCTCGATGGCGATCAGGAGCGCGTTTTGCTGCAGCCCTTGCTCGTGGCGATCGATCGCGACGACCGGCTGCTTCCGAGCAAGTCGCTCGAAGAAGTGCGGACACTGCCGGCCCGGCTGGAGAACTACCAGTCGCACCGCTCGGGCGGCGGTGTGTTGTCGAGCTGGCTGTTCTGGGTCGTGATCGTCGCCATCGTCGTGGCGCTGGCCTGGTACGTGCGGCGCTAAGCGGCCAACCCGCAGGTTTACGACTGCAGCAGCGCCCTCGCCTTGCGCTCGCTCATGCGCTTGGCCAGACGCGGCAACACCAGCACTGCGACCACGACGACAATCAGCGCGATCGACATCGGACGCTGGAAGAACACCGCCGCACTGCCTTCACCGATCGACATCGCATTGCGCAATTGCGCTTCGGCGAGCGGGCCCAGGATCATCCCGACCACCACCGGAGCGGTCGGAAAATCGAAGCGCCGCATCACCACGCCGAGCAGGCCGATGCCATAGAGCAGGAACAGATCGAACGCGCTCTGGCGCATGCCATAGGCGCCCACCGTCGCGAAGATCAGGATGCCCGCGTAGAGCTGCGGCTTGGGGATCTTGAGCAACTTGACCCACAGGCCGACCATCGGCAGGTTGAGCACCAGCAGCATGACGTTGCCGATGTAAAGCGAAGCGATCAGCGCCCACACCAGCGCAGCCGAGGTGGTAAAGAGTTGCGGGCCAGGCTGGATACCGTAGTTCTGAAACGCGCCGAGCAGGATGGCCGTCGTGTTGCTGGTCGGAATGCCGAGCGTGAGCAAGGGGATCAGCGCGGTGGTCACCGTCGCGTTGTTGGCCGCTTCCGGTCCGGCCACGCCTTCGATCGCGCCGCGCGTGCCGAACTCTTTTCTGACCTCGTCCTTGGCCATCTTCTTTTCGACGGCATAGCTCAAGAAGGTCGGGATCTCGGTGCCGCCGGCCGGAATGCAGCCGAACGGCGCGCCGATGGCGGTACCGCGGAGCCATGCGGGGATCGACCGCTTCCAGTCGTTCTTGCTCATGTGCACGCGGCTCAACTTGTTCTGGCCTTCGACGACCTTGCCTTCGTAGAGCACCGCGTACAAGACTTCGGCCACTGCGAAAAGTCCGACCGCGACCAGCACGATCTCGATGCCATCGAGCAGCTCGGGCACGCCACCGGTGTAACGCCCCTGGCCGGATATCTGGTCGAGGCCGACACAGCCGGCCGCTAGACCGATGAAGAGAGCCGTCATCCCGCGCAGCGTGCTTTTGCCGAGCACCGCGCTCACGGTGGTGAAGGCCAGCAGCATCAGCAGGAAATACTCCGGCGGTCCGAGCTTGACCGCGAAGTCGGCCACGAACGGCGCGAACAGCGTGACGATGACGGTGGCGATGGTGCCGGCCACGAAGGAGCCGATGGCCGCGGTCGCGAGCGCCGCGCCTGCGCGACCGCTCTTGGCCATCTTGTTGCCCTCCATCGCCGTCACCATGCTGGCGGTTTCGCCAGGCGTGTTCAGCAAGATGGAGGTGGTCGAGCCGCCGTACATGGCGCCGTAGTAGATGCCCGAGAAAAAGATCATCGAGGCGGTGACGTCGACCTTGGCGGTAATGGGCAGCAGCATGGCCACGGCGACCGCCGGGCCGATGCCGGGCAGCACGCCGACCGCCGTGCCGAGCGCACAGCCGACCAGGCACCAGAGCAGATTGACGGGGGTGATCGCGAGCGCGAACCCGTGCATCAGGGCGTTGAAGATTTCCATGTCAGAGCCACCCGGTCGAAGTCAGGCCCGGCAGATTGATCGCCAGGAATTGCGTGAAGGTCCAGAACACCGGTGCGGCGATGAGCACACCGGTGACGACGTCGAGCGTCCAGGTGCGCGGTGAACTCGAAGGCACGCCGCTCGCGCGTCGCAAGCCTTGCACCGCGAGCACGTAGCAGATGGTGCAGCTCACGATGAAGCCGAGCGTGGTGATCAGCGCCGCGTTGAGCAACAAACCCGCCGATACCCAGACGAAGCCCGACCAGTAGGCGTGCTCCGCACCCGATGGCGCATCCAGCTCGCGAAAGCCGCCGCTGCGCGCCTCCCACAAGATCCAGCCCCCGCAGATCGTCAGCACGATCGACACCAGCCAAGGCAGGAAGTTGGGCCCGACACCGCCGTACCCGGCTTCAGAAGAAATGCTGATGGCCCCGAACCCGAGGGCCAGTCCGGTCAGCAACACACCCACACCGACCAAAGTCTGCGGCCAGACAGCCACAGGCCCACGCGGAGGCTCGGCATCAAGAGGCGTAAAGGCCGAAGGCTCTGTTGTTGTCATATTCATCTCACAGTTTCGACCGAGAGCGCCAAAGCGCCGAAGGCGCAAGCGCTCCCTTCCAGAGACACCGCAGGACCGGCTTTGCCGGACTGCTGGTGTCGCCCCCGGTCAGGGGGTGGGAGTCGCGACACGAAGTGCGCAGCGACCTGGGGGCGAGCTAGACCATCCCGGACTTGGTCATGATCGCGCGCAGGCTGGCGAAGTCGTCGTCGACGAACTTGGCGAACGCGTCGCCCGACAGCACCGCCGGCGTCCAGTCGTTCTTCTTCATCGCGTCGGCCCAGGCGGCCGACTTGAGCGCGGCCAGCACCATCTCGGTCAGCGCCTTCTTCTGCTCGGGCGTGATGCCGGGCGCGCCGTACACGCCGCGCCAGTTGCCGATCTCGACATCGATGCCCTGCTCTTTCAACGTCGGCACGTTGACGCCCGGCAGGCGCTGGGCCGAGGTCACGGCGATGGCCTTCATCTTGCCGGCGTTGATGTACTCGGCGAATTCGCTGTAGCCGCTGCCGCCGACCGTGACGTTGCCGCCCAGGATGGCCGCTGTGGCTTCGCCGCCGCCACGGAACGCGACGTAGTTGATCTTGGAAGGATCGGCACCGACCTTCTGCGCGATCATGGCCGCCGCGATGTGCTCGGTGGAGCCGCGCGAACCGCCGCCCCATTTGACGCTGCCAGGGTCTTTCTTGAGCTGGTCGATCACGTCCTTCATGGTTTTCAGCGGCGAGTTGGCGGGCAGCACGAACACGTTGTATTCGCTGCTGATGCGCGCGATGGGCGTGGCCGATTCGAGCTTCACCGGCGGCTTGCCGGTGATGATGCCGCCCAGCATGACGGCGCCCATCACCATCATCGCGTTCGGGTCGCCCTTGGAGCCGTTGACGAACTGCGCCAGGCCCAAGGCGCCAGCCGCGCCGCCCTTGTTGTCGTAGGTCACCGTGTCGGCGACCTTGGCGTCGGTGAGGGCCTTGCCCAGCGCGCGGCCGGTGGTGTCCCAGCCGCCGCCCGGGTTGGCCGGGATCATCATCTTGACGTTGGCGCCGGCGGCCCACGCCGACATCGGCAATGCGCCGGAAGCGGCCAGTGCGGCCAGGGATTTCAGAAAGGTATCGCGACGCATGTTGATGTCTCCTTCGACAATGAACCCGAACAGAACCTGAGCAGAAGCTGAGTAAACGCTGAACCCCGCTATCATGCGGCGCCCCGCTGTCAGTTGGCTGTCCGTCACATTGGGGAAAACACCGAACCCCGACGCATGAAACTGCTGCTGGTCGAAGACGATCCCACGATGCAGACGACGCTTCAACGCGCCCTCGCGCGCCGGCAGATCGACGTCCGCGTCTGCGGCGACGGTGCCCAGGCGCTGGCGCAATGGCGGTCGTTGGAGCCAGACGTCGTGGCGCTCGATCTCAGCCTGCCGAACCTGGACGGACTGCAGGTCCTGGCACAGGCCCGCGCCGCCGGCTTGCGCACGCCGGTGCTGCTGCTGACCGCGCGCGGCACCGTCGGCGATCGAATCGTCGGCCTCAATGCCGGCGCCGACGATTACCTGCCGAAGCCTTTCGACCTGGACGAACTGGAGGCACGCTTGCGCGCGCTGCGTCGCCGGCATCAGAACGCCGGCGTCGATTCCCCGCTCAATCCGCAGCAGGTCGGCGCGCTGCGCTACGAGCCGGAAAGCGGTGCCATCTATCACCGCGCCGAAGTGCTCGAACTCACGCCGCGCGAGCTCGGCTTGCTGAAGGTGCTGATGGAGAAGCCAGGCCATGCCGTGACCAAGGAGCGCCTGTTCGAACTGGTGTTTCCCGGGGAAACGGAAGTGCAGTACGAAGCGATCGAGGTCGTGGTGTATCGGCTCCGGAAGAAGCTGGTGGGCACCGGTACGGTGTTGATGACGCTGCGCGGGCTCGGCTATCTCTTGCGCGAAGCCGCGCCCGAGGCCCAGGCCCCAAGACACGAGGCATGACGCGATCTTCCGTGCAGTCGCTTTCGCTCCGGGCGACGCTGCTCTTCGGCATCCTGGCGCCGGTGGCGCTGTTCATCGTCATCAACTCGGTAAGCCTCTACCGGCAGACGCTGGCCGCCGCGACAACGGCTTACGACCGCACCTTGCTGGCGTCGGCCAAGACCATTGGCGAACAGCTGGATGTGGAAGGCTACGACGAGCGTTCCGTGCTGCGGGCCAAGGTGCCCTACTCCGCACTCGAAGCCTTCGAGGCCGACAACAAGAGCAAGCTGTTCTATCGGGTTTCGGCCATCGACGGCGAGGTGGTGTCCGGCTTCGCCGACCTGCCCTTCTGGCGCGGACGCATTCCCGACGTCAGCGCCTATGCCTCGCTGGTCGATTTCTACGACGCGCAGTTTCGCGACGAGCCGGTGCGCGTCGCCGTCTTGTTGCAACCGGTCGCCAGCGAGCATGGCCGCGGCATGGCGGTGGTGCAGGTGGCTGAAACGCTGGAACTGCGCGAGACGCTGGCACGCAAGATCCTGGTCGATACGCTGTGGCGTCAACTGCTGTTGCTGGGCGTGATCGCCGGTGTGACGGTGCTGGTGGTGCAACGCGCCACCCGGCCGGTGCGCGAGCTCGGTGAAGCGATCGAGGCTCGCGCCGCGGACGATCTGACCCCGATCCATGCACCCGACGCGCCGCGCGAACTTCGTCCGCTGATCGACGCGACCACCCGAGTCATGGGCCGGCTGCAGCGCTTGCTCGACCATCAGAAGCGCTTCGTGCGCGACAGCGCTCATCAGTTGCGCACGCCGCTCGCGGTGTTGAAGGTGCAGGTGCAATCGGCGCGGCGCGGCGACGTCGACGCCGCGCAGGCCCTCGCCGAAATCGACCAGACCGTCGAACGCGCCACGCTGCTGGCCAATCAGATGCTGTCGCTCGCCAAGGTCGAGCAGCTGCGGCAACGGCCCGAATCGGCAACGCTGGCTGTCGACGAGGTGGTACGGCAAGTGGCGGTCGACGTGTCGCCATTGATCGCCGCGAAGGCACTGGAATTCGAACTCGACACCGAGCCCGCGTTCGTGCACGCGCATTTGTGGATGCTGCAGGAACTCGCGCGCAACCTGCTGCACAACGCCATCAAGCACAGCCCGGAGGGCGGCGTTCTGGTGGTGCGCGTGCACGTCGAATCCAATGAGATCGTCTTGACCGTTTCCGATTCTGGGCCGGGCATTTCGGCGGAACTGCGACAGCGCCTGTTCGAGCCGTTTTCCGCTGGCGATGCGGCCAGCGGGTCAGGCCTCGGTCTGACAATCTGTCGGGAAATCGTGCTCGCGCTCGGCGGCAGCCTGAGGCTGGACAATCGCATGCACGACGAGCCGTCGAATGGCCAGGTCGTCGGTTTGAACGCACAAGCGCGGTTGCCGCTGAAGGAGCAGAAACAAGGATGACGATGGATCGTTTGCGGATCGACAAGTGGTTGTGGGCAGCGCGCTTTTTCAAGACGCGGTCGCTCGCAGCAGAGGAGATCAGCAAGAACCGAGTGCAGGTCAACGGCGACACCGCCAAGGCCTCGCGTGAAGTGAAGGCGGGCGACACCGTCGGCATTCGGCTCGGTGCACTGACACGGGTGGTGCAAGTGCGCGGCATCAGCGCCCAGCGCGGCTCGGCACCGATCGCGCAACAGCTCTATGAAGAAACGGCGGACAGCTTGGCGGCTCACGCGAATGCGCGCGAACTGCGGCGCATGGGGACCGAGCCGGGGCTGAGCCTCGACCAAGGAAGACCGACCAAGCGCGATCGGCGCCAGCTCGATGACGCCTCAGGCGGCTGGGGCGATCGGTGGAGCGCCAGCGTCGACGATGCGGACGCTTGACGCGCGTCGGGGGGCTTGAAGCGCGCCCGACGACATCAGCCGCAACGCGACCCTACGATGCGGCCGTTCGGTTCGACATCGACGTTCAGCCGGCCTTCGTCGAACGGCAAACTGTTGGCGTCGGTCGAGAGCACCGTGCGGGCCATGCGCGCGTCGGACCGCTGGCGGATCTCTTCCAGCAGCGGCGCGGTGATCACTCTGCCGAGGGCAAAGCTGGCACCGGCCGCGCGGCAAGCCGGGGTCGCTTCGAAAAACCGCGGAGGTGCCGCGATGTCCGATGAAAGCGGGCGAACGTCGCCGCGAAACTGGCACGCCGTCGAAGCGAGCGCGCAGACCGAAAGCGACAGCAAACGCAAGTACCGGAATTGGAATTCCATGGTTTTCTCCCTGACGACGAACACGAACCGCGCCAAAGATACTGCGGACGCATCGCGTACGCTGTCAGCTTTTTCACAAAAGAAGAAAGCACTTCATGAAGAGCTTCAAGGCCTACCGGGTCGACGACGATTTCAAGCTGGCCGACATCGATCCTGACGACACGCCGTTCCTCCAGGGCAGCGCCGAATCGCAAAAGAAGGAGCTCGATGCGCTCGCGGTCCAGCTCGACGACCTGCAAAACCTGCTGCACGCGGAAGGCCGGCGCAAGGTGTTGCTGGTGCTGCAAGGCACCGACACCAGCGGCAAGGACGGCACCATTCGATGGGTGTTCTCTCGCACGACGCCGCTGGGGGTGCGCGTGGCCGCTTTCAAAGCGCCGACGGAAGAAGAGAAGGCGCGCGACTTCTTGTGGCGTTGCCATGCCGTGGTGCCGCGCAATGGCGAGCTCGCGGTGTGGAACCGCAGCCACTACGAAGATGTGCTGGTGCCGGTCGTCGAAGCCTGGATCGACAAGGATGTCACCCGAAAGCGTTACGCGCAGATCAACGACTTCGAACGGCTGCTGACAGAGAACGGCACCGTCATCGTCAAGTGCATGCTGCACATCGGCAAGGACGAACAACGCGAGCGGCTGCAGTCGCGCGTCGACACACCGGACAAGCAATGGAAGTTCAGCCCCGGCGATCTGACGGTGCGGGAGAAATGGAGCGCCTACCAGCGCGCCTACAGCCGCGCACTGGCAGCCACATCGACCCGACATGCGCCCTGGTACGTGGTGCCGGCCAACAGCAAGCTGCACCGCAATCTGATGATCGCACGCTTGCTCGTCAAGACGCTGACGGGAATGAATCTCACTGCGCCGCCGGCCGACCCTGCGCTCAAGGGGCTTATCGTCAAATAAGCGCACGACTGCGCCAAGGCGGGGTATGGTGCTGCACCCAATTCGCCTCCAGGCCATCAACCGAGTAACTGCTGTGTCCGACCTGTCCCATTCGTCAACTGCGTCCGCGCCCATAGAAAAGGCGTTGGCGCAGACGCAAGAAACGCAAGAGAAGCTGAGTTCGGGCGTTAACGAACTGGCCGTGACCAACGCGGTGTTGCAGCAAGAAATTCCGGCGGAGGCGCTGACCGGCGATCTTGCCTTGGCGGTCGAAAAGAGCGAGGCACTAGAGACCAAGGTGCAGGAGTGCGTCGACGACCTGCAAGACGTGGGCAAAGTGCTTGCCGACGAAGTCGCTCGCCGGAAACGGCTGGAACAGAAGCTTGCTGAGGCTACGGCTGCTACAGCCAACGGCGACTCGGTCGGTTCGACCCCGACTGCGAGCTAGCGGGCTGGCGAACCGTCAGCTCCCGTATCCAAACGATACAACTGTATCTACCGACGGCGCAGCACGACGATCCAGCCACCGGTGCGCTGCAGAAGTTGCCTACGTACCGCTCTGGCGCAATCCTTCACAGAAAGTCGAAAAAATGGGCCATAGTCGGGCCAT
>CAXTCC010000110.1:2551-3830 GCA_964242015.1 uncultured Variovorax sp. | reverse complement strand
CGCTCTGGCGCAATCCTTCACAGAAAGTCGAAAAAATGGGCCATAGTCGGGCCATGACTTTTGTAACCGCTTGCGTTTCGGGCCGCAACCAATGACCAACAACGCAGATCGTCTGGCCGGGATCGAACGGGCGTTGGCCGAGCTCGACACCGTGCTCGGTGCGGCGCCGACAGATCGCAGCGAAGTGCCTTTCTATGGCCCGACGATGCTCATGTCGATGACCGAGAAAGATCAGGCCATGGCGCTTCAGTCGGAGCAGGCACGCTACGAAGCCGATCCGGAAGATACGGCCTTGCATTTCTGTCTGACCTCGGCCATCGCTCTGCTCGAGGTAAGCCAGGTCTTGCTGAACCAAAGCAGCGACCTTTCGCCCCAGGACCGCGAACGCCAATGGCAAACGCTGGTCGCGTACACCAAGACGGCCGGGCGTTCGGCCTACCGGGCCGCAACGATCCTCACTGATCAAAAGAGCTGAGACTCGCCCTCGATACCGTTCGTCGGAATTGTGAACTTATGTATCTTGGTGTGAGATATGCACACGACCGCTCGCCGGCTCGCGGCGAAACTGCCCGCATGACGAATCCGCCGTTCATCTTGCAGTTGCCAATGCGATGGTTGTGATCTGCCCGAACTGCAGCACCCGGAACCGATCTCTCGCCAAGTTCTGCATGAAGTGCGTCACTTCGCTGTCGACAACGTTTGTCGACCGCGAAGAAGAAGCGCTGGCAGCGGTGAGCGATGTTGCAACACTCCGAGTTCCGCGAACCGTGGAATGGGCAGCGGACAACGCATCCGAGCGTGACGGCTCGGAGTTCAACGAGTTCGCGGAACACGCGTTGCCCGACGGCACGCTCATCGAAGGCTTTCGAATCGTCAGGTCGATCGGCGAAGGCGGCTTCGGCATCGTCTACCTGGCCTGGGACACGGCACTCGAGCGCCATGTCGCCATCAAGGAATACATGCCGACGTCGCTGGCGGTGCGCGCCAATCCTTCGCTCGAAGTGTCGATGCGATCGGACAGGCATCGTGGCACGTTCGATGCCGGCTTGAAGAGCTTCGTCAACGAGGCTCGCCTGCTCGCACGGTTCGACCATCCGGCGCTCGTCAAGGTGTTCAGGTTCTGGGAAGCCAACCGAACGGCCTACATGGCGATGCCGTTCTACGAAGGGCCGACGCTCAAGGCAACCTTGGCAAACGCCCCCGGCACCGCGTCCGAGCAGCAGCTGCGTGCCTGGCTCGAGCCGCTGCTCGATGCCTTGGTCGTGCTGCACCGCGAGCA
>CAXTCC010000110.1:0-2451 GCA_964242015.1 uncultured Variovorax sp. | reverse complement strand
CTGATCGGCGGTACGACGTTCTGGAAAATGCACAGCGACGACTCACGCCAGCCTGAGCCGAGCGCGCCAACGACCGCAGTGGCCAGTTCACCCGCACCGGCACCGGCATCTGCACCGGCACCCACACCGCAGACGCCTGTCGCTCCGGCTGCGGTTGTCGCGGTCAGTGCAGCGAGTCCGGCTGCTGCGCCCCTTGCAGCAGAGCCCGTGCCTGCAACGCCTGTGAACACCGCGCCGGCGACCGCCGCACCCGTGATTGCCGGGCCCGTTGCCTCCACGCCCGTGACCTTCACGCCCGCCACCGCAAAGCCCATCGCGCTGGCAACCGCGTCGCGCGCGGTGATGCGAACGCCCGCGGTCACAGGTCCCGAGCGCGCGAAGCCGTCAACGGTGCTCGCCTCCGTCGACACGCCGCGCACGACAGTCCGTTCGGACGCCGAGGCGGAATCAGCGCCTCGAAAAACAACGGCGCGACCGCAACGGTGCGCCGACATCATTCAAAAATCATCCCTCGACACCCTGAACGCAGACGAAGTCGCCTACCTGAAAAAAGAATGCCGATGAGCTCCCGTTTCGCCACCTCGCTTTCCATGCCCTCCCTCCCGTCCTTCACTTTCTCATTCTTCCCACGCCTGTTCGTCGGCGCTGTCATCGCCATCGCCGCAGTGGGTTGCAGCACACCCAAAGCGGTCGTCAGCAACGAACCGATGGCGTTCGATCAGGCCATTGCCGCTGCGACCGACTCGCTGTTCCAGCAATCGCAAGAGGCTGCGGGCTTCATGGCCCGCCGGAGCAAGCAGGCCGTCGTGCTGGACCCCACGCTCGATGCCGCCAGCGGCCAGCAGACCGCCGCAACGCAACAACTCGACCGCACGATCACCGAGCGCGTGCCGCGCAACTTCGAGCAGATCGAGGTGCTGCCGTTTCAGGCAACGAGTCTTGCCAAGGCGCAGTACCTGCTGGTCGGCACGTTGGTGCGTGCCCAGAACACCTATCGCGTCGACCTTTCGCTGGTCGATGTGAAGGGCGGCACGGTGGTCGCGCACTCGACCGCCATCGCGAGAAAAGACGGTGTCGACATGAGCCCGTTGCCCTACTACCGCGACAGCCCGGTGCTCATCAAGGACAAGGTCACCGATGGCTACGTGCGCACCAGCAGCACGCCCGCAGGACAAAAGGCCGATGCCACCTACATGGAGCGCATCGCCACGGCCACCGTCATCAACGACGCGACGACGCTCTACAACGCCGCACGCTATCGCGAGGCATTGGGGCAATACCGCAGCGCCCTTGCAACGCCCGCCGGCGACCAGATCCGCGTGCTCACCGGTATCTACCTGAGCGTCAGCAAGCTGGGCATGACGGCCGAAGCCGAAGAAACCTTCGGGCGACTCGTGGCCTATGGCATCGCCACCAACCAGCTCGGCGTCAAGTTCCTTTTCAACCCCGGCAGCACGGAGTTCTGGGCCGATCCCAAGGTGAGCGGCGCCTACGTGATGTGGCTGCGCCAGATCGCACGTCAGGCCAGCCGCACCAAGGTCTGCATGGACATCGTCGGACACACCAGCAAGACCGGCACCGAAGACGCCAATGAAACCCTGTCGCTCAAGCGAGCTGCTTTCATCAAGCAACGCCTGGGCGCCGATTCCGCGGAAATGATCAAACGCACCCGTGCGGTCGGCATGGGCTCCAAGCAGAACATCGTCGGCAGCGGTACCGACGACGTGGTCGACGCACCCGATCGGCGTGTCGAGTTCAGCATCGTGGAGTGCAGCAGATAGTCGGTCTCGAGATCACTCTTGCGGGATGCCCGCCTCCTTGATCACCTTGCCCCACTTGACGAGGTCCGATTTGATGAGTGCAGCGTACTCCTGCGGCGTACCGCCCTGAATCTCGATACCGGCAGCCTCGAGCTTGGCGCGCACATCAGGCAGCTTCAACGCTGCATTGATTTCCGCGTTGAGCTTTTCGATGATCGCCTTGGGCGTGCCGGCGGGCGCCAGGAATCCGCCGTTCGTATTGGCGTCATACCCTTTGAGACCCTGTTCTGCCGCGGTCGGCACATCCGGCAAGGACGAGGTACGCTTGCGGGTCGACACCGCGATCGCCCGGACATTGCCAGCTTTCACCTGCGTCTGGATCGCGCTGCTGGTGTCGATGTAGAGCGCAGTGCGACCGGCGATCAGATCCGGTTGAGCAGCGGAGGAGCCCTTGTACGGCACCAGCAGCATCTGGGTTCCGCTTGCCATGCGGAACATCTCGGCCGCCATTTCCTGCGCGCTGCCGCGGCCGGAGGTGGCGACCTTGGCCTCGTCCGGATGCGCCTTCATCCAGGCGATGAACTCCGGCAAAGTCTTGGCCGGGATCTGCGGATAGATCGCGAACACCAGCGGCACTTCATGCGTGTAGACGATAGGTTCGAAGCTTTTTTCGGGGTCCCAGCCGAGGTTC
>CAXTCC010000109.1:0-12849 GCA_964242015.1 uncultured Variovorax sp. | reverse complement strand
CCCACGCCCATCGTCATCGCGCCGATCACCTGGCTGCGCGCCGTCTTGGGGTTCAGGATGCGGCCCGACGCGCACACCGCGAGCATGCGGCGCACCCGCACTTCGGCCGTGTAGGCATCGACGGCGACCTCGACGAAATGTGCACCGAAGGTCGACTGCTGGTACTGCTTGCTCAACTCGGCGAACTCGATGGTGTCTTCGACGCTGAAGCCGCTGACGCCCGCCACTTCTGCGAGCGACACGCTGCGACCACCGGCGCGCACCATGCCGTCGGCAAACGATGCGCCGTCTGCCGGCAGGCCGGCACGTTGCAGCACGGCCTCGCGCAACTTCATGCACGCCGCATAGACGCCGGCGGTCGAGCAGTTGCCGCCCCATTGGCCACCGGAGCCCGCCGACACCGGAAAGGTCGAGTCGCCCAGATGCACCGCCACGCGCTCGAGCGGCACGCCCATCATCTCCGCGGCAGTCTGCGCAATGACCGTATAGCTGCCGGTGCCGATGTCGGTCATGTCGGTCTCGACCGTGACCATGCCGCGGCCGTCGAGCCGCACGCGTGCGCCCGACTTCGTCACCTGGTTGTTGCGGAAAGCCGCGGCCATGCCGATGCCGATCCACGACCGCCCTTCGCGTCGCATCGCCGGCTTGGCGCTGCGTTGCGACCAGCCGAACGTCTGCGCACCGGTGCGCATGCACTGGATCAACTGCCGCTGCGAGAACTTGCGCTCCGGCTTGGCCGGGTCGACCTGCGTGTCGTTCAAAACGCGGAACTCGATCGGGTCGATGCCGAGCTTCTCGGCCATCTCGTCGATCGCGATCTCCAGCGCCATCAAACCCGGTGCCTCGCCCGGTGCGCGCATGGCATTGCCTTCGGGCAGGTCGAGCATCGCGAGGCGCGTGCCGGTCATTCGGTTGGCGCCAGCGTAGAGCCACTGCGTCTGCTGCACCGCGTTCTCCGGCTTGCCGCCGACCAGGTTGCCCGACCAGCTCTCATGGCCGATGGCGGTGAGCCTGCCCTGCTTGTCGGCACCCAGACGAATGCGCTGGATCGTCGCCGGCCGATGCACCGAGTTGTTGGCCATCAGCGGGCGCTGCATCGCGACCTTGACCGCGCGTCCCGCGATGCGCGCGCCAATGGCTGCCAGCACGGTGTCGGCTCGCAGGAACAGCTTGCCGCCGAAGCCGCCGCCGATGTACGGCGACATGAGGTGGATCTTTTCTCTGGGCATGTCCAGCGTCTTCGCCAGATCCTTGGTGGTCCAGTCGATCATCTGGTTGGAGGTCCAGACAGTGAGCCGGTCGCCGCGCCACGCGGCCGTGGTCGCGAACGGCTCCATCATGCTGTGCGACTGATCGGGCGTGGTGTAGGTCTGGTCGAGCTGCACCTCCGATTTGGCGAAGGCACCGGCGAAGTCGCCGATGGTGCTGTTGCGGTCGGTGGTGCGGTGATCGGCATCCGCCTTGGCGCCCCCGAGATCGAAGCTGCCCTGGCCTTTGGCGTAGCTGACCTTGAGCAATTGCGCCGCTGAGCGTGCCTGCTCGAAAGTCTCGGCTACGACCAACGCGATGGCCTGGTGATAGTGGTCGACGTTCGGGCCGCCCAGCAGTTTGGCGGTATTGAACTCGCCCTTGCCCAGCTTGCCTGCGTTGTCGGCCGTGACGATCGCAAGCACGCCGGGCGCCGCTTTGGCGCGAGTCTGGTCGATCGCCGTGATGCGGCCCTTGGCAATGGCTGCACCGACGATATAGCCGTAGGCCGCGTTGGGCGCGACGTCGTGCCGCTCGTACGCGTACGGTGCAGTGCCGGTGGTCTTGAGCGGGCCGTCGATGCGGTCGAACGGCTTGCCGATCACCTTGAGCTGGTCGATCGGATTGGTGGTGGCGGGGGTATCGAATTTCATGTCGGTTCCTTGGGCCTCAAGTGCGCGCTTCGGTGAGCACCGCATCGAGCGTGCGTTCCACCAGCGTCAGCTTGAAGGCGTTGTGCTCGGTCGGCTTGGCGTCGGCCAACAACACGGAGGTTGCCGCCTTGGCGCCGCGCGGCAACTCGCGGTCGGCGGCTTCCATGCGCCACGGCTTGTGCGCCACGCCACCGAGCGCGACGCGCCCTGTGCCGTCACGCTGCACGATCGCGGCCACCGAAATTAGCGCGAAGGCATACGACGCACGGTCGCGCACCTTTTGATAGACATGCTTGCCGCCGACCGGGCTGGGCAGCGTGACCGACGTGATGAGTTCACCTTGACTCAGCGCAGTGTCGACGTGCGGCGTCGTGCCCGGCAAGGTATGAAAGTCCGCGATCGGGATGGTGCGGCGGCTGCCGTTCGGCCTTATCGTCTCGACGTTGGCGTCGAGCGCGCGCATGGCCACGGCCATGTCGCTCGGATGCGTCGCGATACAGGCATCGCTCGACCCCACGATCGCATGCTGCCGGTTCACGCCGCCGATGGCGGAACAGCCGCTGCCCGGCTGGCGCTTGTTGCAAGCCATGTTCGTGTCGTAGAAATAAGGGCAGCGAGTGCGTTGCAGCAGGTTGCCGGCGGTGGTTGCCTTGTTGCGCAGCTGGCCCGAAGCGCCGGCCAGCAAAGCGCGCGAGAGCAGTCCGTAGTCGCGCCGCACCCGTGCGTCGGCGGCCAGGTCGGTGTTGCGCACGAGTGCGCCGATGCGCAGTCCGCCCTCCGACGTCGCCTCGATCTTGTCGAAGCCGAGGCCGTTGACGTCGATCAGATGACCGGGCGTTTCGATCTCCAGCTTCATCAGATCGAGCAGGTTGGTACCGCCGGCGATGAAGCGTGCGCCGGGTGTCTTTGCGGCTGCCGCAACGGCCTGCGCCGGCGACGTCACGCGTTCGTAAGTAAAAGCTCTCATGCTTTCACCCCTGCGACTTCAGTGATGGCTTCGACGATGTTGCTGTACGCGCCGCAGCGGCAGATGTTGCCGCTCATGCGCTCGCGCAACTCGGCGACGGACAGCAGCGGCTTGACGTTGAGGTCGCCACTCACGTGACTCGGAATGCCCTGCTCGATTTCTTGCAAGACACCGACAGCCGAACAGATCTGGCCGGGCGTGCAGTAGCCGCACTGGTAGCCGTCGTGTTTGACGAAGGCCGCCTGCATCGCATGCAGGTTGCCGGGCTGGCCGAGGCCTTCGATGGTCGTGACCTGGGCGCCTTCGTGCATCACTGCGAGCGTCAGGCATGAGTTGATGCGGCGGCCATCGACCATCACCGTGCAAGCACCGCACTGGCCGTGGTCGCAGCCTTTCTTGGTGCCGGTCAGATGCAGATGCTCGCGCAGCGCATCGAGCAAGGTGGTGCGGGTGTCGAGCACCATGCGTTGCGTCTTGCCATTGACGGTCATGGTCACGGGCGACGCTGCAGAAACGCCAGCCGCACGCGCGGGCGCAGCGACGGCCGGTGCGGCAACGACGCCGAGCGCCGGCACTGCGGCAGAAGCCGCGCCGGCCTGCAAGAGGTTGCGTCGGGAAATGGTGAATGGATCAGGTGTGGTCATGGCGCCTGGCGCTCCTTCATCGTGGTGACTGGCCGGCTGGTGCCGCTGGCCTGACGACCACTTTAGAGCGGTGCGCATGCTGCGAATAGGCCGCCTGTCCTTGCAGGACTCGCAAGTTGCTGTTGATAATCGGCGGCAAAGGAACCCCATGCCGATCAACGAGATGCGTTCCATTGCCACCTTCGTCAAAACCGCCGAACTGGGCAGCCTGCGCCAAGCTGCGGCATCGCAAGGCATGACGCCGCAAGCAGCCAGTCAGGCACTGGCCCAGCTGGAAAAGCATCTCGGCGTTCGGTTGTTTCACCGAACCACGCGCAGCATGTCGCTGACCGACGAAGGCCGGCAATTTCTCGACGCTGCGCAGGCCCCGCTTGTCGGCATGCAGCGAGCGCTCGAAACCGCCCGCCAAGCGAAAGAAGGCATCGGCGGCCCGCTGCGGATCGTGGGTCCGAGTTCGGTTTTCGGACCGGTGCTATGGCCGCTGCTCGACCAGTTCTGCCGGCGCTATCCGGAGGTCCAGCCCGACGTACAGCTCGACGACCGGATCGGCAACTGGGTCGAAGATCGCGTCGATGTCGGATTCCGCGTAGGTCCGTCGCCGGCCGAAGGCGTCATCGCACGCAGGCTTTTCAATCTGCAGTTGATCATCTGCGCCTCACCCGTCTATCTGAGTCGGCACGGCGCGCCCGATAGCCTGAGCGCCTTGTCGACGCATCGATGCAGCGCCTTCCGCAATGCGGGAACGGGTCGCGTGCTGCCATGGTTCGTCAAGATCGGCGACCGACTGACCGAGCATCACGTCGTCCCCGCGCTCACCGTCAACGACGAAGCGCTGGAAACCGAAGCGGTACTGGCGGGGCACGTGATCGGGCTGCTGACCAGCGTGGCCGCCGCGCCGCACATCCGGTCGGGTCGACTCGTGCCGCTGCTCGTGAAGCATGTGGCCGACAAGTCCGGCGTTTTCGTCTACTACGGCAGCCGTTCTGCGCAGCCGGCGCGTGTGCGGGCCTTCATCGACGTCGCAGTCGAACTGCTGGCAGACAACCCGGCTTTCGTGCTGACCACGAGAGAGTTGGCCTCCGCTGAAGCCAAAGGCCGCAAGGCGCTGCGGCCCTGAGCTGGTCTCCATCGCGCCGAAGCCCGAACCAGCCCGCAAGCAGCACCGGCACGGCGAGCGCTGTCCATGCAAAGACATCGCCGGAGCCACCATCGCTGAACAGCGCCGTGTCAACCCTGCGGCAATGAGCAAAAATCGATCATGCCTCTTCTGCATCCCTCCCTCGTTGCCAGCTGGCATGCGCACGTGTACTTCGACGCGTCGACGCGCACGGCTGCGTGGACGCTGCGCGAAACGATCGAGGCCGAGCTGGCTGGGCGCATGACGATGGGCCGTTTTCACGAAAAGCCCGTCGGTCCACATCCGATGTGGAGCTATCAGCTGGGCATTTCGTCGATCGAGTTTCCGTACGTCTTCGGCTGGCTGACGCTCAACCACGGCGCGCTCGATGTGTTCGTGCACCCGAACACGGATGACGCGCTGCGTGACCACCGCGACTGCGCGGTATGGCTGGGAAAGTCGTATTCGCTGCGGCTCGACGGATTCACCGGCTGAACAGGCAGCGAAGCCCCGCGTCAGTGCGTGCCGTGCACGTGCTTCCTGGCCGTGCGTTTCAGCAAGCGCGGAGGCACCTCGCTCGACAGTTCTTTCAGAATGCCGCAGTCAATGGCCGCCGCCGTTGTCGAGCACTGATCCAACAAACCCTTCAGCTGCTTTTCGAGCGAACGCAGTTCGCGAATGCGCTGGGCCACATGGCCGAGGTGCTCCTCCAGCAGTTCGTTCACGCCGCCGCAATTCTGCTGCGGCGATTCCTTGAAGCGAAGCAGCGCGCGAATCTCGTCCAGCGCCATGTCGAGCGAGCGGCAATGGCGGATGAACATGAGCCGCTCGGTGTGCTCCTGGCCGTAGATGCGGTAGTTGCTTTCGGTTCGCGCCGGGATCGGCAGCAGCCCCTCTTTTTCGTAGAAGCGAATGGTTTCTACGGGCGTGTCCGTGGCCTGTGCCAACTCACCGATCTTCATGAAACACCTCTTTGAAAATCTGTTGCGACTTCAGGCTTGACTCTAAACCGGCTACAGGGTTTCCAATCGAGGGAATGACAAAAACCACAATGCCTGATGTACAAGAGCGCCCGATCGCCGGCGCTTGCGCAAACGACGACTGCTGCGCCCCCTTCGTTCCTGTTGCAGCTCCCTCTGCCGCAGCAGTCAAGGCGCCCGCGCCGGCCGGTGCCAGCGTGTTCCGCATCGCTGCGATGGACTGCGCGGTCGAAGAGAGCGACATCCGTCGTGCGCTGGACAAGATCGCAGGCATCAAGAGCCTCAACTTTCAGCTGGGCGCGCGGACCGTGGCGATCAACGCACCGGCCGAGGTCATTCCGCTGGCCGTCAAGGCCATCCAAGGTGCCGGTTACGAGCCGGTGCCGGTGGGCGCGGGTCAAGGCGTCAGGGGTGCCGCTGCGAGTCGCGCTGCCGACAACGGCCATGACCACGCGGGTCACGATCACGCCACGCACGATGACGGCGACGAACACGGCGACGAGCACGGTCAAGCCGACGACCACGACCATGGCGAACAGTCCACGGGCGTGATGCGCCTTGGCGCCGCGCTGGCATTGGCCATCGGCGCCGAGGCACTGCACTTCTTCGCCGGCGATGTGTCGGCGATGAAATACGTCGGCCTCGCCATCGCGGCCGTCGCGATCTGGCTGTCGGGTGTCGAAACCTACTCCAAGGGCATCAAGGCCATCATCCGCGGCCGGTTGAACATCAATGCGCTGATGAGCGTGGCCGTCACCGGCGCGTTCGTCATCGGCCAGTGGCCCGAGGCCGCGATGGTCATGGCGCTCTACGCCATCGCCGAGCTGATCGAGGCGCGCGCTGCCGACCGCGCTCGCAACGCCATCAAGGGTCTGGTCGCGCTCGCGCCGGAAGAAGCCGAGGTACAGCAGGCGGACCGCAGCTGGAAGACCGTGCCATCGGCCGGCGTGGCGCTCGACGCCATCGTGCGCATCAAGCCGGGCGAGCGCGTGCCGCTCGATGGCATCGTCACCGAAGGCCGCAGCGCGGTGAACCAGGCGCCCGTCACGGGCGAGAGCCTGCCGGTCGATCGCAGCGTCGGCGACACGGTCTACGCAGGCACGATCAACGAGACGGGCGAGCTCCGGTTCCGCGTGACCGGCATCGCGTCCAACACGACGCTGGCACGGATCATTCACGCCGTCGAAGAAGCGCAGGGCACGCGCGCGCCGACGCAGCGCTTCGTCGACCGCTTCGCCGCCATCTACACACCCTCGGTGTTCGTGCTGGCACTGGCGGTCGCCGTGCTCATGCCGTGGCTGACCGATGCGACCTGGCTCGAAGCCATCTACAAGGCGCTGGTGCTGCTGGTGGTCGCCTGCCCGTGTGCGCTGGTGATTTCGACGCCGGTGACCGTGGTGAGCGCGCTGGCAGCAGGCGCGCGGCGCGGCATCCTCATCAAGGGCGGCACCTACCTGGAAGAAGCGCGCAACCTCAAGGCCATCGCGCTCGACAAGACCGGCACGATCACCGAAGGCAAGCCGAAGCTGGTCGACTGGATGGTGCTTCGCTCCGACGCTGACAAGGCGCAAGTCGGCCGCATTGCCATGAGTCTCGCGGAGCGATCCGACCACCCGGTGTCCAAGGCCATCGCGCAAGGACTGGGCTTGCCCGCGCAACCGGTGGAAGGCTTCACCGCCCTCCCCGGCCGCGGCACGCAAGGCACGATCGATGGCCGCGACCATGTACTCGGCAACCACCGCCTGATGCAGGAGCGCAACCACAGCAACGCCGACATCGCCGCCCGTCTCGCAACGCACGAGCAGCAAGGCCGCACGGTCACGTTGCTGGCCGATGAAGGCGGCGTCATCGCGCTCTTCGCCGTCGCGGACACCATCAAGGAATCGTCGCGGCAAGCCATCGCCGAACTGAAGGCACTCGGCGTCACGCCCATCATGCTGACCGGCGACAACACCGCGACGGCCAAGACCATCGCGGCCGAAGCCGGCATCGACGAGTCGCAAGGCAACCTGTTGCCCGAAGACAAGCTGACCGAAATCAAGGCGCTGCAAAAGCGCTTCGGCGCCACCGCGATGACCGGCGACGGCATCAACGATGCACCCGCGCTGGCGCAGGCCGACATCGGTTTCGCGATGGGCGCGATGGGCACCGACATCGCGATGGAAGCCGCCGACGTGGTCGTCATGAACGACGACTTGCGTCGCATCCCCGAGACGATTCGGTTGTCGCGCCAGACGCACACGGTGCTGGTGCAGAACATTTCTCTGGCGCTCGGCATCAAGGCCGTTTTCATGGTGCTCGCGCTGTTCGGCACGGCCACCATGTGGATGGCGGTGTTCGCCGACATGGGCGCGACGCTGCTGGTCGTCGCCAATGGCTTGCGGCTGATGCGCGCGAAAACGACCGTCGATCGCATCGCCTAAACTTCGCGCCGATGCGTCGCCTCTTCATCGTCTTCCTGATGTTTTTGCTGCCGCTCCAGTCCGTCTGGAGTGCGGCGGCGACCGTGTGTTCGCACGAGAAGACGCAGGCTGGCGAGCGGCACTTCGGGCATCACGAGGTGCACCATGAAGTCACGACTGTGGCGGATGCGTCCGCCAGCGATGAGGGTGCGGCCAACACGACCAACGCATCGGACACCGACCACCATCACGCGCTGAACGTGCATCCGGTATCGCACGCGCCATCGCTCGCGATGCCGACGATTCCTGCGGCGCGGCACATCCCCGCCGTGGCCGATCCCTATCCGAGCGCACTCATCGCTTCGCTCGAACGTCCGCCCAAAGCCACTGCCGACATCCTTCGGCAACGGCTCGGGGCGCACGCGTGACCATCACTTTCTAAGGGTCCAGCAACGCAGCCTCGCCTTGCCGAATTCATCTCGTTCAGTGATCAACGGAGAATTCGATGCGCAGGTTCGTGTTGCCTATAGGGTTGCCCATCGCGGCGGCTTTTTTCTTGCTGCCCGGGGCGTTCGCCCAGGGGTCGCCCCCTTCTTCCATTTCAGCGCCGCGGTCGCCGCTGTCCCAATTGTCCCCGTCGTCGCCGCTCTCGCCACTTTCCTTGCGCGCTGCCGTGGACCTGGCATTCCGGCTCAACCCCGAAATCGCCGCCGCCGGCATGGAGGTGGATGCCGCAGCGGGCGCCCGGCTTCAGGCCGAGGCACGACCCAATCCCGAGCTCGCGTTTCTGCTGGAAGACACCCGGCGCGAGACGCGCACGACGACCTGGCAGATCAATCAACCGATCGAGTTGGGCGGCAAACGCGACGCGCGCATGGCGGCCGCCGACCGCGGCGCCGATGTCGCGCGCTTCGAACTGCAGGCGCGGCGCGAGGCAGTGCGTGCAGCCGTTACCACCGCATATTTCGATTCGCTCGCCGTCGACGAGCGCGTGCGCGTCGCAGAGGCCGGCCTCGCGTTGGTAGAGCGCTCGTTGCGCGCGGCCACGCAGCGGGTGGCGGCCGGCAAGGTCTCGCCGGTCGAAGAGACCAAGGCGCGCGTCGCGGAGGCCAATGTCCGCATCGAACTGGCGCAGGTGCGCAGCGAGCGCGTGGCTGCGCGTGCCCGGTTGGCGCAGGCCATTGGGCAGCCCATGGACGCCTACGCGCTCGACGGCTCGCTCGTCGCGCTTCCAACGGTTCCGGCCGAACAGGTGGTCGCCGACCGCCTTGAAGCAGCGCCCGCCTTGCGGCGCGCCGAGCTCGAATTCGAGCGTCGCAAAGCGCTGAGTGCGGTCGAAAACGCGCGTCGTTTTTCTGACGTGACGGTGAGCCTCGGCAACAAGCGCGACAACCAGCTGGGGTTCAACCAGGCGGTGATCGGCGTGTCGATCCCGTTGCCGCTTTTCGACCGCAATCAGGGCAACGTGATCGAGGCGCTGCGCCGCGAAGACAAGGCGCGAGACGAGATCGTCGCCGCGCGTGCCGCCGTGCGCAGCGACGCGATCCAGGCGCGCGAGCGGTTCCATGCCGCCCGCATCGAGGCGCAGTCGCTCGCCGCCGAGGTGATGCCCGGCGCGCAGAGCGCGTTCGATGCCGCGACCCTGGGCTTCGAGGCCGGCAAATTCAGCTTTCTCGAGGCGCTCGATGCGCAGCGAACACTGCTGGCAGCGCGCACCCAGTACCTGCGCGCCCTGGCCGAAACCCATCGCGCCGCGGCCGACCTGAACCGAATCCTGGGCATCGCCGCGATGTCGAGCACCCAACGAATCGCGGAGCAAATTCCATGACCGAACCGACGAAATCGACTCACGCTTTGCCCAGGAAACAGTGGCTCGCCATCCTCGCGGTGGTTGCTGTCACCCTCGTGCTCGGCACGCTCATCCTGCGCGACAAGACGACGGCGGGCGGTGCGGATGCGCACGGCCATGCCGAGTCTTCGACATCCGCGGAAGGCAGCGAACACAAAGACGAGAGCCACGAAAAGCACAAGGACGAACATGGCGAAGACAGCGCCAAGGCCCTGGCCAAAGGCCCCCACGGCGGCAAGCTGTTGAAGAGTGGCGACTATGCGGTCGAAGTGACGATCTTCGAGACCGGTGCCAAGCCGCAGTTCCGCCTCTACACCTACCTCGACGGCAAGCCGGTCGACCCCGCGCAAAGCCAGGTCCGGTTGACGCTCGAACGACTCGGCCAGCCGCCGCAAGCCTTCGCTTTCCGCAAGGAGGCCGACTACCTGCTCGGCGATGCCGTCGTCACCGAGCCGCATTCGTTCAAGGTGAAGTTGAACGCCGTGCACGCAGGCAAGTCGCACGAGATGGGCTACGAGCAAGCGGAGGCACGCGTGACGTTGACCGATGCGCAGTTGAAGTCCGCCGGCGTCGAACTCGGCACCGCAGGACCGGCGCTGATCGGCACCACGCTGCGGCTGCTGGGCGAGGTCAAGTACAACGCCGACCGCACCGTGCAGGTCGTGCCGCGATTGGCTGGCCTCGTCGAGGCGGTGCACGTCAGCGCCGGCGACACCGTGCGCAAAGGCCAGGTGCTCGCCGTCCTCAGCAGCCAGGGCCTGGCGGACCAGCGCGCCGAATTGCTGGCGTCGCAACGTCGGCTGTCGCTCGCGCGCACGACCTACGAGCGCGAACGCAAGCTTTGGGAAGCCAGGATATCGGCCGAGCAAGACATGCTGCAGGCACGCTCGACGATGGAAGAAGCGCGCATCGCGGTGCAGAGCGCGCAAAACAAACTTGCTGCCCTTGGTGTCGCACTCGGTAGTGTGTCCGGCGGTGCCTCCGCAGGCGGCAACCTCACCCGCTACGAGCTGCGCTCGCCGATCGACGGCCTGGTCACCGAGAAGCGCCTGTCCCTCGGCGAAACCGTCAAGGAAGACAGCGCGGTCTTCACCGTGTCCGACCTGTCGTCGGTCTGGGTCGAAGCCTCCGTGCCGCCACGCGACCTGGGCAGCGTTGTCACGGGCCTGCCGGTCGTGGTCAAGGCCAACGCATTCGATGCCGAGGCCAACGCCAGGATCAACTACATCAGTGCGCTCGTCGGCGAGCAGACGCGCAACGCGACGGCGCGCATCGTGCTGGCCAACCCCAAGGGCATCTGGCGGCCGGGCCTGCCGGTGTCGATCGACGTGCACGTCGACGAGAAACAAGTACCGGTGTCGGTCGCGGCCGATGCGGTGCAAGACCTGCGCGACTGGAAGGTGGTGTTCGGTCGCTATGGCACCGCGCTCGAAGCGCGGCCGCTCGAACTCGGCCGCAGCGATGGCAAGCGCGTCGAAGTGCTCGGGGGGCTGAAGGCCGGCGAGCGCTACGCCGAGACCAACAGCTTCGTCGTCAAGGCCGAGCTCGGCAAGGCCGGCGCGAGCCACGAGCACTGAGGCACCGCATGTTCGAACGCATCATCCGCTTCGCCATCGATCAGCGATGGCTCGTCATGCTGGCCATCCTCGGGATGGTCGGCCTGGGCGTCTTCAGCTACCAGAAGCTGCCGATCGACGCCGTGCCCGACATCACCAACGTGCAGGTGCAGATCAACACCGAGGCGCCCGGCTACTCGCCGCTGGAAGCCGAACAGCGCGTCACCTTCCCGATCGAGACCGCCATGGCCGGCTTGCCCAGGCTGGAGCAGACCCGCTCGATCTCGCGCTACGGCCTGTCGCAGGTCACGGTCATCTTCAAGGAAGGCACCGACATCTACTTCGCGCGCCAGCTCGTGGGCGAACGCATCCAGGAAGCGCGCGGCAAGCTGCCGAGCGGCCTTACCCCCAGCCTCGGCCCGATCGCGACCGGCCTCGGCGAGATCTACATGTGGACCGTCGAAACCGAGCCCGGCGCGCGCAAGCCCGACGGCAGCGCCTACACGCCGATGGACCTGCGCGAGATCCAGGACTGGGTCATCAAGCCACAGTTGCGCACCGTGCCGGGCGTGACGGAGATCAACACCATCGGCGGCTACGCCAAGGAGTTCCAGGTCGCGCCACTGCCCGATCGGCTGGTGGCGCACGGCCTGGCGATCTCCGACCTGGTGAGCGCACTGGAGCGCAACAACGCCAACGTCGGCGCCGGGTACATCGAGCGGCGCGGCGAGCAGTACCTCATCCGCGCGCCGGGCCAGGTCGGCGGCATCGACGACATCGCCAGCGTCGTCATCGCCACCGTCAAGGGCGTGCCGGTGCGCATCCGCGACGTGGCGGAGGTCGGGCTCGGCAAGGAACTGCGCACCGGTGCGGCGACCGAGAACGGCAAAGAGGTGGTGCTCGGCACCGTCTTCATGTTGATCGGCGAGAACAGCCGCGACGTCTCGACCGCCGTCGACAAGCGCCTGCAGGCCATCAACCAGAGCCTGCCGAAAGGCGTGATCGCCAAGACGGTGTACGACCGCACCGTGCTGGTTGAAAAAGCCATCGCAACGGTGCAGAAGAACCTGGTCGAGGGTGCGCTGCTGGTCGTCGCGGTGCTGTTCTTCTTTCTCGGCAACATCCGTGCGGCCGTCATCACCGCAGCGGTGATTCCGCTGGCCATGTTGTTCACTTTCACCGGCATGGTGAGCAACAAGGTGAGCGCCAATCTGATGAGCCTGGGTGCGCTGGACTTCGGCATCATCATCGACGGCGCGGTGGTCATCGTGGAAAACTGCATCCGGCGGCTGGCACACGCGCAAGCCAAGCACGGGCGCACCCTGACGCGCACCGAGCGCTTCGACGAAGTCTTCGCTGCCGCCCGTGAATCGCGCCGGCCGTTGCTGTTCGGCCAGCTCATCATCATGGTGGTGTACCTGCCCATCTTCGCG
>CAXTCC010000108.1:8591-12886 GCA_964242015.1 uncultured Variovorax sp. | reverse complement strand
CTTAGAACTCGACACGCTTCGTTTTCAGCGCAGCCTTCGATTATGACTCAGGTTTATCGACTTCGTCAACATCTGAAGCTTTTTCGCACTTTCCAGATTGTCTCTGGTCGTTCAGCGCATCACTCGACGGAACGCGTCGATCGCTGTAAGCCGAGCCCGCCAGTATAGGCAACTTCTCCGCTGGTGCAAGAACGACCACGCACCCAAGTCAAGACTAATAGGCGTTCCGGCTGTGTCGCAAGGGAAGCAGGCAGGCAAGGACCTCCTCGCCTCCGATAATCCACGTCACATGGCACTCATTACTCTTCTCGACGCTCAACTCGCGTACGGTCACGTCCCGCTGCTAGATCATGCGGACTTCGCTCTCCTCGAATCCGAACGCATTGGCTTGATTGGCCGCAATGGCGCGGGCAAGTCTTCGCTCCTCAAGATATTGGCTGGACTGGAGAAGCAGGATGACGGCACGCTTCAGTTCCAGCAAAACCTGCGCGTCTCCTATGTCGCGCAGGAGCCGCTTCTGGACATGGACGCGGACGTCTTTACTGCGGCCAGCGCAGGCCTGTCCGAAGTCATTGCGGTTCGAGACCTCTATTTGTCCGGTGCGGACGGGCTCGACCTGGACGCGCTTCAATCCAAGATCGAGGCGTTCGACGCCTGGAACTGGGAGCAACGCGTCGAGGAAACGCTGCATCGGCTCCACCTCGACCGCGATGCCCGCGTGGGGTCGCTCTCCGGCGGGACGCGCAAGCGCGTCGCATTGGCACAAGCGCTGGTGGCCTCACCCGACGTCTTGCTACTGGATGAGCCCACCAATCACCTGGACCTCGATTCGATCGAATGGCTCGAACAGCTGTTGATCGACTTCAAGGGCAGCGTCGTCACCATCACGCACGACCGCAGCTTTCTCAACCGCGTTGCCACTCGAATCATCGAACTGGACCGCGGCAAACTCGGCTCATATCCGGGCAACTTCGAGCAGTACCTCATACAGAAAGAGGAGCAGCTCGCTCAAGAAGCGGTGATCAGCGCCAAGGCCGACAAGCTGCTGGCGCAGGAAGAGATATGGATTCGCAAAGGCGTCGAGGCGCGCCGCACCCGCAGCCAGAGCCGCATCAGCCGACTGGAAGCGCTGCGCGACAACCGCACCGCTCGCCGCGATGTACAGGGCAGCGTCAACATGGACGTCGCTTCAGGGCAGTCGAGTGGAAAGATCGTGGCCGAACTCACCGAGGCATCCAAGGCGTTCGGGCCCAAGACGGTCATTCGCAACTTCACCGGCACCATCCTTCGTGGCGACAAGGTGGGCTTGATGGGCCCCAACGGCGCGGGCAAAACAACTTTGCTTAAATTGATCCTGGGTGAACTCGAGCCCGACAGCGGAAAGATCCGCCGAGGCACCAATCTGCAGGTCGCCTACTTCGACCAGATGCGCGACAAGCTAGACCTCGACGCCACGCTGGAGGACTTCATCAGCCCCGGCAGCGAATGGATCGAGATCGGCAACCAGCGCAAGCACGTCAAAAGCTATCTTGCGGACTTCCTGTTCTCACCGGCGCGCGGCAATTCGCCGGTGCGCTCTCTGAGCGGCGGCGAACGGAATCGCCTGCTACTGGCGCGCCTGTTCGCGCGTCCAGCCAACGTGCTGGTACTCGACGAACCGACCAACGACTTGGACATCGACACACTCGAACTCCTGGAGAGCCTGCTGCAGGAATACGACGGCACAGTGTTTCTGGTGAGCCACGATCGGACTTTTCTCGACAACGTCGTCACCAGCACGATCGCCTTCGAGGGCGATGGCCACTGGCGCGAATACGAAGGCAGCGTGCGCGACTGGATGATCCAGTCCAAGCGGGCCCGCGAAATTGCCGAGCAGCGCGCCGCAGCGGCACCGGCCACACCGCCAACGCAGCCCACGGCAGTTCCCAAGTCCGAAGCTGTCCCGGCCAAAGCCGTCAGCCGCAAAAAGCTCAGCTACAAGGAACAGCGCGAGTTGGAATCGCTGCCAACGCAGATCGCAGCGCTCGAAGACGAACAAAAGCGGATCGCCGAAGTGCTGGCCCAAGACGGCGGCGCCATCTACTCCAACGAAGCGTCGCGTGCGGCCGAACTCGGCGAGCGCCACTCCCAGATCGACGACGAACTCCTCGTCGCGCTGGAGCGGCAGGAAGAACTCGGCGCGACGCGCTAGGCCGCATCGGACGTTGCGGCGGCCAAACTTCCTGTCGCTTGTCCGACGCCTCCGCGTCGGCGACTGCGCTATACACAAGGCTGCCCAACTATTCGATCGCAGCATGTCTTTGTTCAGCGCTCCGCAGCACCTCTTCAAAGCCATGCAGCGATGGGGTGCCGCATTGGCCGTCGTGCTGCTCATGTCGGCTTGCGCGCAATTGCCGAAAGATGTGCAGCGGCCGGTGACGAACGCATTGGCGTCGCCGGCCGGTACCGCGCTCGGCGCATTGGTGCAACAGCGACACGACGCTGCCTCGGCAAGGTTCGATTCCGGCTTCGTTCTGCTCGATGGGCCGCAGGCGGCCTACGGCAGCCGGCTCGCGCTGGTCGAGTCCGCGCAGAAAACGCTCGACCTCCAGTACTACGCCATTCATGCCGACGCCAGCACGGGCCGCCTCCTTTCGGGCCTGCGCGATGCTGCAGCACGGGGCGTGCGAGTGCGCATCCTGATCGACGACTTTCACAGCACGGGACGTGACGCCTTGGTCTTGCGCCTGGCCTTCGTAAAGAACATCGAGATGCGCATGTTCAATCCGCTGGCCGGCGACCGCGACTCGTCTCTTTCCCGCATGGCCAACTCGCTCGGCGAGGCGTCGCGCGTCCAGCAGCGGATGCACAACAAGCTGTTCATCGCCGACAACGCGATGGGCGTGGCGGGCGGGCGAAATCTCGGCGACGCGTACTTCGGCAACTCGACGGTCGGCAACTTTGTCGACCTGGACGTGCTGGCGGCCGGCCCCATCGTGCGCGATCTGTCCCGGAGCTTCGATACGTACTGGAACAACGAGCGTTCGTATCCCGTCGAGTCGCTGGTTTCACAAGAAACGCTCAACAACATTCGGGATCGGGCGCGAGCGGCCGAAGACGCCACCCGGAAACAGAGCGAAGCCGGCGCCGCGCCGACTTCTGGTTCTCCCGCTGCAACTCGCACCGACGACGGTCCCAAGCCACCCGACGGCGAGTCTCGTCCCAAAGGGGATGGCCCGACACCCGAGCAGCGCGCGCGCGCCTGGGATGAAAAGCCGATCGACCTGGCCACCGCCGCATTCGTCTGGGCGCCTGCCGTGGTTCTGGCAGACCAGCCCGGCAAGATTCCGCCCGACAGCAGCAGCCCGAATGCCGGTGACGGCCGTGCACCAGCGTTGGTGGTCAGCCAGCAGGACGACAAGCAGAATCGCCCCGCCAACCAGTCGCTCGACGCGGCCGCAGACCTCGCCGCTGGCAGTGACACGGTGGTGGAAGGCTTGCTGCAGCTGATCAGCCAGTCGCGCCGCGACCTGTTGATCATTTCGCCGTATTTCGTTCCTGGCGAAGACATGAAAAAGGCCTTTTCAGCGGCGCGCGCGCGCGGAGTGCGCGTTCGCGTGCTGACCAATTCGCTGGCGTCCAACGATGCGCCGGTGGCCCACGTCGGCTACGCCCGGCATCGCGAAGAAATGCTGGCCATGGGCATCGAACTCTATGAACTGCGGAGTGGTCAGGCCGACTTCGGCAGCGCTTTCGGAGCGTCCGGCGCCAGCGTCACGGGCGAATCCAAAGCCATGCTGCATTCCAAGGTGCTGGTGCTGGACGGGCGATTGCTCGTGGTCGGCTCCATGAATCTCGACTTGCGCTCGCAATTGCAGAACACCGAGGTGGCGCTGCTGATCCGCAGCGACGAGCTTTCCCGCATCGCGACCGGTCAGATCGAAGCCGCCTTGAGCGAGGCCGCCTGGCATGTCGAACTGGCCAATGGCAAGCTGATCTGGCGAGCGCCGAAAGGCAGCGGATTGCAGGACACGACCACCGAACCCGATGCGAGCGCCAGTCTGCGCCTCATGCTCAAGCTTTTCGGCCCACTGGCTCCCGACACGCTGCTCTGAGCAGGCTGTCGGCGGCTCTGCTCCGTCGGTGTGCCGAAAGGCGGATCCGCCTCGGCCAAACGGCCTGTTGCTGGGCCAAGGTCGACACCGGATGATCGTCCGATGACATCTTTCGGCCTCGTTTTCACGACCATCGCAAAATCCTTCGCGCTGCTCGCAATCCTGACCCTGACCGCATGCGGTACGCAGCAAGCTGCCAAG
>CAXTCC010000108.1:0-8491 GCA_964242015.1 uncultured Variovorax sp. | reverse complement strand
GCACCTGCAGCACCGCCCCCACCACCCATCATGGCGTTCGACGAGGCGGTCACGTTCGCCGCCACCAACCTGTTCGGCAAGGCGGTGTTGCCGGAAGGCGCGCGGCGGCTGCCGCTGGTGATCGACCCCCTGATCGACGGCAACACCGGCGCCCAGTCGGTCGCGACCCAGGCGATGGAACAACGCATCGGCGCCATGCTGCGCGCGAACTTTCCGCGCTACGACCTGCAGCCTTTCACCACCACGGCATTGACGCGTTCACCGCTGCTTTTCATCGGTACTGTGACCGCGGTCGACAAGGCCGGCAGCAATGCACCGGGGCCGCGCGAGTGGTACCGCGTGTGCCTGGCGCTGGTCGACCTGCAGAGCGGAAAGATCGTGTCGAAAGGGCTCGGGCGTGCTCGCCCCGACAGTGTCGATTCGACGCCGATCGCCTTCTATCAGGACAGTCCCGCGTGGGTGCCCGACGGCGCCACCGATGGCTACGTGAAGACGTGCCAGGGCACCAAGGTCGGCGATCCGATCAACCCGGCGTACTGGGACAAGATCGTCGCCGCCGCCATGATCAACGACGCGATGAACAGCTACAACGCGGGCCGCTACGACGACGCGCTCGACCTGTACCGCGGCATTGCGCGCTCGGGCGGCGGCGACCAGCTGCGTGTCTACAACGGCGTCTATCTGTCGAACCTGAAGCTTGGCCGCAAGGACGATGCGGCACAGGCTTTCGGCAAGATCGTCGACTACGGCATCGCGCAAAAGCGGATCGCGGTGAAGTTCCTGTTCAGGCCCGGCTCGACGTTGTTCGTGAACGACCAGCAGATCGGCACGCAGTACCAGGTCTGGCTGAAGCAGATCGGCGCGCGCACCGGGGCCGCCAACGCCTGCATGGAAGTGTCGGGCCACACCAGTCGCACCGGGCCCGAACCGCTGAACGATCGGTTGTCCTTGGTGCGGGCGCAATACATCACGCAACGCCTCGACAACGGCAGTCCCGGATTGGCGAAACGCACCGTCGCGGTCGGCAAAGGCTCGCGCGAGCCGATCTCCGGCCTCGGCAGCGACGACGCGCGGGATGCGCTCGATCGGCGCGTCGAGTTCAAGGTCATCAACTGCCCGACGACCTGACCGCCGAGCGCGGGATCAGCCGATCAAACCGAATCGCGGACCCGCGCGAAAGTCTTCCAGAACGCCGCGTCCTGCGCGGTCGCGAAGTTGATGCGCATGAGCGTCGACGGCGGCCGACGCGCATGAAAGAGCGAGCCTGGCGCCATCAGATAACCCTCGTCGAGCATGCGCTGCGTCAGCGCGTCGGTGTCGACACCGGTGTCGACCCAGCCGAACAAACCCGCCGGTTCCGACGCAAAAGTGCAGCCGTGCGCCAGCGCGAGCTTGACGGTGCGCGCACGCGCACCGTCGAGTCGAACGCGGATGCGATCGGCGTGCCGGCGCAACTGCCCCTGGTCGATACACCACGCCAGCGCGCGCTCGAACAAGGCAGGCGTCGTGAGGGTCGTGAGGAGCTTGGTTTCCAGCAGTCGGCTGAACACATCGGGCGGCGCGGCCATGAAGCCGATGCGCCAGTTCGGCGCCAGGATCTTCGCGAAGCCGCTCACGTAGATCGTGCGCTGCAGCCCGTCTAGCGCGCTCAACCGCGTGGCGTGCTCGGGTGCGAGGTGGCTGTAGGTGTCGTCCTCGACGATATGAAAGTCGTGCTGGTTGGCGAGCTTGAGCACGCGGTGCGCGCTGCCTGGCGTCAGGCTGTAGCCGGTCGGGTTGTGCAGCACGCTGACGCTGACGAAGAGCTTGGGCTGGTGCGCTTCGCAATACCGCGCCATCACTTCGAGATCGGGCCCGTCGGCACGGCGCGGCACCGGCAGGATGCGCATGCCGAGCGATTCCAGCCGAGCGAATTCGATCGCCCAACCCGGCTCCTCGACCATCACCGGATCGCCCGCGCGCAACAGCGTCCGGCTCACGATGTCCAACGCATGCGTGGCGCCGATGGTCGTGATGATCTGATCGGGCGACGCCGGCACGTTGATGCTCGCCAGCTTCTGCGAGAGGCTGCGGCGCAGCGCCGAATCGCCGGCCGGCTCGCCGTATTGCAGAGACAACTCCTGCAGTGCGCTCGTGCTGGTCAAGCGCCGCACCGAGGCCGGCATGAAGGTCGACTCCATCCAGTCCGGCGGAAAAACGCCCATGCCCGGCTGCGGCTTGTCGCTCTGTCGATGGAACATGCCGCGAATGAGCGAGCTCGCGTCGGCCGGCACGCCGGAAATGGGCAGCGGCTTGAGCACCACGCTGGCCGCGCCACCGGCACGTGCAGCCTGCGCCTGCGTCGGCGCCGAGTCGCGCACATAGAAGCCGCGCTGCTTGCGCGCTTCGACCAGCCCCTGTGCCAGCAGCTGGTCGTAAGCGGCAACGACCGTGTGCGGGCTCACGCCTTGCTGCCGCGCGCATTCGCGAACGGACGGCAGACGTGCACCCGGCGCCAGCAAGCGGTTGCGGATGCGCTCGGCAAAGCGTCCGGCGAGTTGTTCGGTGAGTGACTGGGTCGATGTTCGTGTCAGCATGCGCGTCCGCCGGTATTCACCTTTTCACGCTGTACCAAAGGGCTGGCCAATACAGTCCAGATCCTTGTCCGGCTGGCTGTACTGCTACTGTAATGGTCAAGAGTTTAGAGTCTGTTCCATGGACTGGCAAGAATTCACCGCGCTGATGGTGTTGGCCACGGCGATGAGTTTTTCGCCGGGGCCCAACACGACGCTCTCGACCGCGCTGGCGGCCAACGGCGGCCTGAAGCGCGCGATGCGCTTCGTCTTGGCCGTGCCCGTCGGCTGGACCTTGTTGTTGGTGCTCTGCGCCGCCGGCATCGGCGCGCTGGTGGTGGCCGTCCCCGCCTTGCGCCTGATCATCAAGGCGCTCGGCATCGCTTACCTGTTGTGGCTCGCCTGGAAGCTGAGCCGCAGCGCCACGCTGGGGAGCGCCGACGAAGCCAAGCTGTCGGTCGGCTTCGGCCAGGGCGTGATGCTGCAGTTCGTCAACATCAAGGCCTGGTTGCTGGCGCTCACGTTGGTGGCTGGCTGGATCGCCGGGCAGCCCAACGCGCTCGGCCGACTCGCCATCGTCGCGCCGGTCATGCTGGTCTACGCATTCGCCAGCAACCTCGCCTATGCGGTCATTGGAGCCGTGCTGCGCACATGGCTCGCCGAAGGTCGGCGCCTGTTGTGGTTCAACCGCGGCATGGCGGCCGTGCTGGTGCTCACGGCCTGGTGGATGGTCGGCGTATGAAGCCCTTGCCGATCAAGGACGAAACGCTGGGCATGTGGCTCGGCGTGCTGGGCGTCGCCATCTTCGCCGTCACGCTGCCGATGACGCGGCTGGCGACGGGCACGCAAGCGGCGCCGCAACTGTCGCCTTGGTTCGTCACGGTCGGCCGCGCGGCCTTGGCCGGTGCGCTTTCCATCGTCTTTTTGCTGGCGACACGCTCGCCGCGGCCCCAGCGCCAGCAATGGAAGCCGCTGGGCATCGCGGTACTGGGCAACGCGGTCGGCTACCCACTGCTGCTGGGCTACGCATTGCGGGTCGTCACCGCGAGTCACGCGGCGGTCATCACGGCTTTGTTGCCGCTCGTCACGGCCGCTGTCGCCGCCTGGGTTTTGCATCAGCGCGCGCGACTCGGTTTCTGGGTCTGCGCTGTCGTCGGCAGCCTGCTGGTGGTCGCGTTTTCGATGCTGCGCGCCAGCCGGCACGGCGGCGGCTTCGGTCTCGAATGGGCCGACCTGCTGCTGGTCGGCGCGGTGATCGCCGCATCGTTCGGCTACATCTACGGCGCGCAGGTCACGCCGTCGCTCGGCGCCGAGCGCGTCATCTGCTGGGTCTGCGTCATGGCGCTGCCGTTCACGCTGCCAGCCACGCTTGTCTTGTGGCCGGAGCAAACCATCGCGGTGTCGGCCTGGGTCGGCTTTGTCTACGTCGGCGTGTTCTCGATGTGGATGGGCTTCTTCGCCTGGTACCGCGGCCTGGCGCTCGGCGGCGCCCTGCGGGTCAGCCAGACGCAGCTGCTGCAACCGTTTCTGTCGATCCTCGCGTCGATCCCGCTGCTGGGCGAGCCGCTCGACGTCGTCACGCTGGGCTTTGCGGTCGCCGTGGTCGCGACCGTGGTCGTGGGCAAGAAGCTGTCGCAACCGCGCGCACTGCCGCTGAGCGCGACGCCCGCGATCGACGCAGTCCGTTGAAAATCGACGCACACGAAAAATCGCACACTCAATCAGACACTCATCAGGCAACCAAGGAAGAAGCATGAACTGGAAACTGGCCGCACGCGCCGAAAAGATGAACCCCTCGGTGTTGCGAGAGATCCTCAAGGTCACCGAACAGCCCGGCATCATCAGCCTGGCGGGGGGCCTGCCCTCGCCCAAGACCTTCCCGATCCAGGAGTTCGCCGATGCGTGCGCGGAGGTCCTGCACACCGACGGCCAGGCGGCGCTGCAGTACGCTGCGAGCGAAGGCTACGGCCCGCTGCGGCAAGCGGTCGCCGACATGCTGCCGTGGAACGTCGATCCGTCGCTGGTGCTCATCACCACCGGCTCGCAGCAAGGGCTCGACCTGGTCGCGAAAGTGCTGATCGATCCGGACAGCAAGGTGCTGGTCGAGACGCCCACCTACCTCGGCGCACTGCAAGCTTTCGGCCCGATGGAGCCGAAGCCGGTGAGCGTGGCGAGCGACAACGACGGCGTGATCGTCGACGACCTGATCGCCAAGGCCCGAGACGCGCGCTTCATCTACCTGCTGCCCAACTTCCAGAACCCGACCGGCCGTACCTGGACCGAAGCACGTCGCGCCGCCGTGTCGGCCGCCGCTGCCAAAGCGGGCCTGCCCATCATCGAAGACAACCCGTATGGCGACCTGTGGTTCGATGCGCCGCCGCCGCCTTCGCTCACCTCGCGCAACCCTGAAGGCTGCATCTACCTCGGCTCGTTCTCCAAGGTGTTGGCGCCGGGGCTCCGGCTCGGCTTCCTGGTCGCACCGAAGGCGATCTACCCGAAGCTGCTGCAGGCCAAGCAGGCGGTCGATCTGCACACCCCGATCTTCACGCAGCGCATGGTGTCGTCGGTCATGAAAGACAACTTTCTGGACCGCCATGTGCCGACCATTCGCGCCCTCTACAAGCGCCAGCGCGACGCGATGATCGCGGCGCTGCAGCGCGAGATGAAGGGGCTCGACGTCGAGTTCAACACGCCCGTCGGCGGCATGTTCCTCTGGGCGCGCATGCCCGAAGGCATCGACACCGTCGCGCTGTTGCCGAAGGCGGTCGCGCGCGGCGTGGCTTTCGTGCCCGGTGCGCCGTTCTTTGCCGGTGAAGGCGATCCGCGCACGCTGCGCCTGTCGTTCGTGACGGCCAGCGTCGAGGAAATCGACATCGCCATCGCCGCACTTGCAGCCACCGTGCGCGAGCAACTCGCGCACAACGCTGCCGCCAAGGTCGAGCGCGAGCTGGCCGCAAGCTGAAAACTCAACGCTGAAGGCCGATTCGACATGCTCAACATCTGGGGCCGCATCAGCTCGATCAACGTGCGCAAGGTGGTCTGGTGCGCGCAGGAACTCGGGCTCGATTTCCAGCGGACGGAAGCCGGTGGCCGCTTCGGCGTGGTGCAGACGCCCGAGTACCTGGCACTCAATCCGAACGCGATGGTGCCGGTGATCGACGACGGCGACGGCGCCGAGCGGGTGGTGCTATGGGAGTCGAACGTGATCGTTCGCTACCTGTGCGCGAAGCATTCGCTCGGCAAGCTCTGTCCCGACTTGCTGGGCGAACGATTCGACGCCGAGCGCTGGATGGACTGGCAGCAGACCGCGTTGAACCCGGTGAGCGCCGGCGCCTTCATCCAGTGGATTCGCACCCCGCCGAACGAGCGCGACAACGCGGTGATCGCACGCTCGGTCAACGCAGCGGAGCCGCTGTTCGCGATGCTCGATGCACATCTGGCCGACCGGGCCTACATGGCGGGCGACCGCTTTACCATGGCCGACATCCCAATCGGCTGTGAAGCGCATCGATGGTTCGGCTTGCCCGTGACCGAGTACACCCGACCGGCCTGGCCCAACCTGGAGCGCTGGTTTGCCGACGTGTCGGCACGGGCCGGTGCCCGCGGCGTCCTCGACCTTGCTCTGGAATAGACCACCCATGAAGATTCGCGCCTTCAAACAAGTCGACGTGTTCACCGCGGTGCCGTATCGCGGCAATCCGCTGGCCGTGGTGCTCGACGGCACCGAGCTCGACGACGCCGAGTTGCAGCGCTTCGCGCACTGGACCAATCTGTCGGAAACAACCTTCGTCTTGCCACCGACCGATGACGCCGCCGACTATCGAGTACGCATCTTCACGCCCGGCGGCGAGATGGCTTTCGCCGGCCATCCGACGCTAGGCAGTTGCCATGCGTGGCTGCAGGCCGGCGGTACACCGAAAGCCAAAGGTCGGGTCGTGCAGCAATGCGCCGCAGGGCTCGTCACGGTGCGGCGCGAGGCCGGTGTGAACGGCGATCGGCTGGCCTTCGCTGCGCCGCCCCTCAGGCGCAGTGCGCCGAGCCCCACGTTGCTGGCCAAGGTCGCCGCCGCGCTTGGGCTGAAGGCGCATCAGATCCTGTCAGCGCAATTGCTTGATAACGGAACGGCGTGGCTCGGGCTGTTGCTCAACGACGCCGACGCCGTGCTCGCGCTCACGCCCGACCATCGCGCGCTCAAGGAGCTGGGTCAGAAAGTCGGCGTCGCAGGCATTCCCGTCGTGCCCTCCGACAACAGCCTGATCGTCCGCTCGAACCGTGAAGCGCGAGCGTTCGGCGGTACGGCAGCAACCGCAGCCTCGGCCGCTTCCGATGTTGTCGCCGACCTTGAGGTGCGCGCCTTCGCCGCGCCGGTCGGCATCGAGGAAGACCCGGTCACCGGCAGCCTGAATGCCGGCCTCGCCGAATGGTTGATCGCCGACGGTCATCTGCCCGCGCGCTACCTCGCCTCGCAAGGCCAGACACTGGGCCGCGATGGCCGAGTGAGCGTCGAACGCGACGCCGACGGCACGATCTGGATCGGCGGCGATTCGGTGACCTGCATCGACGGCACGGTCACGTTGTAGCGATGCAGGCCCGTCTCGACCACCTCGTCATCGCCGCGGCTTCGCTGGACGAAGGCGTGGCGTGGTGCGAGGCCACGCTCGGCGTCACGCCCGCTCCGGGCGGGGCGCATCCGCTGATGGGGACGCACAACCGCCTGCTCGCCATCGCGAGCGATGCGTTTCCGCAGAGCTACATCGAGATCATCGCGATCGATCGTGAAGCGACGCCTCGGCGGGCGGCCGGCTTGCGCCGATGGTTCGACTTCGACGATGCGGCGCTGCAGGCCGGCCTCGCACGCAACGGGCCGCATCTGATTCACTTCGTCGCACGGGTCGACGATGCGCGCGCCGCACTCCAGGCACTGTCGCACGAGCACACCCACCTCGATCGCGGTCCATTGATCGAAGCCTCGCGCGACACGCCGGCCGGCCGCCTCGAATGGCAGATCACCGTGCGTGACGATGGGCAGCGGCTTTTCTACGGCGCGTTGCCGACGTTGATCCAGTGGGGCGCGGTGCACCCGGTCGACAGCCTCCCGGCCTCGGGCATCTCGTTGCGTTCGCTGCACCTCACGCATCCTCGTGCCGACGACCTCGCAACGGCGCTGAAGGCCATCGGCCTCATGGACATGAACGTGCTCGCCGGCGCACCCAATCTCGTCGCCGTGCTCGACACGCCGAGCGGCCCCGTCACGCTCGAATCCAAAGGACTCTGACCATGCTGTCTGTCGCCGAAATCACCTGGTTCGCCATCGCGTCGCTGTTGCTGGCACTGACGCCGGGGCCGAACATGATCTATTGCGTCTCGCGCACGCTGGTGCAGGGGCGACGCGCCGGCTTCGTCTCGCTCGCTGGCGTACTGCTGGCGTTTCTCGTGCACCTGATTGCCGCTGCGCTCGGGCTGACGGCACTGTTGCTCGCGGTGCCGTTGGCGTTCGACGCGATCCGCCTGATCGGCGCAGCCTATCTGTTGTGGCTTGCATGGCAGGCGGTCAAACCGGGCGGCACGGCGCCTTTCGAGCCGCGCGCGTTGCCGGCCGATCGGCCGGCCAAGCTCTTTCGCATGGGCTTTCTGACCAACCTGCTGAACCCGAAGGTCGCGATGTTCTACCTCTCGTTCTTTCCACAATTCATTCACCCGGAGCGCGGCTCGGTGCTGCTGCAGAGCGCGATGCTCGGCGCGGTGCAGATCGCCGGCAGCGCGCTGGTCAACGCGACGCTGGTCTTCGGTGCGGCGGGCATCACCGCCGTGTTGTCGCAGAGCACCGGCTGGCTGCGCGCGCAGCGCTATGTGATGGGCACGGTGCTCGCCGCGTTGGCGGTTCGCGTCGCATTGACGGAGCGCAAATGAACGCCCTTCCCGCATCCACATTCCCATCC
>CAXTCC010000107.1:0-12895 GCA_964242015.1 uncultured Variovorax sp. | reverse complement strand
AGCCAGAAGCGCTGCGTCGACTTCATGATCGATGCCGGCTCCGACGGGCTCTGCATCCTCGCCAACTTTTCCGAGCAGTTCTTGCTGGCCGACGACGAACGCGAGCTGTTGACGCGCATCATCCTGGAGCATGTGAATGGCCGCGTGCCGGTGATCGTGACGACGACGCATTTCAGCAGCAAGGTGTGCGCCGAGCGCAGTCGCCGCGCGCAGCACATGGGCGCCGCCATGGTGATGGTGATGCCGCCGTATCACGGCGCAACCTTCCGCGTGCCCGAGCCCAGAATCCACGCGTTCTATACGGAAGTGTCGGATGCGATCGACGTGCCGATCATGGTGCAGGACGCGCCTGCAGCGGGCACGCCGCTCTCTGCGCCGTTCCTCGCGCGCATGGCGCAAGAGATCGAGCATCTCTCTTATTTCAAGGTCGAGACGGCAGGTGCCGCATCGAAGTTGCGTGAGCTGATTCGACTCGGCGGCGACGCCATCGAAGGACCGTGGGACGGCGAAGAGGCCATCACGCTGATGGCCGACCTGGATGCTGGCGCAACCGGCTCGATGACCGGCGGCGGTTATCCGGATGGCATTCGCCCGATCATCGAGGCGCACCGGGCCGGCGACCGTGAGCAGGCACACGCACTCTATGAAAAGTGGTTGCCGTTGATCAATTACGAGAACCGGCAAGCCGGCCTGCTGGCGGCCAAGGCCTTGATGAAGGAAGGCGGCATCATTGCCTGCGAAGCGCCGCGCCATCCCTTGCCGGCAATGTCTGCCGAGACGCGCGCCGGCCTGATCGAGGTCGCTAAGCGACTAGATCCGCTGGTCTTGCGTTGGGGCAAGTAGCCGAACGGATCGCTCGGTACTTTCGGTCAGTAGATCGGCGTCACCGTTTCGCGAATCACGCCACCACCGAGTACGCTGCCCTGGATATCGGTTTGCCCGGTGCCGCGCACACGCGCTTCGCAGGCGCTGCGCTCCATGGGCGGCTGCAAGCCACAACGCGCCAGGGCGTTCTGCAGATAGTCGGGCGCGCCGGTCAACTGACCCTGTGCCGCGGCCTGACGTGCTGCCCCGGCCTCGCGAATGCAGGCGGCACGATCCTGTTGAATGTGTCCGCACACGGAAACCTCTTCCCGGTACGTGCTCGATCCATAGCCATCCGGTTGGTACCTCGGACCGGCTGCAGATGCCGCACCTGCAAACGCAATGCCGACGGCTGCCAGTAGCATGGCCAGGGTGGAATGAACTGTCGATTTTTTCATGGTGATTGCTCCTTCAGAAAAATCAATGGGCAGGATCACTTCGCGGGGATCGTGGTCGTGGTCTCCCGGATCACGCCGCCGCCCATGACGCTGCCGCTGGTCGATGTCGAGGTGTTGCCCGCGCCGCCCTGGATGCGCGCCATGCAGTCGGCTTGATCGGCAGCCGGTTGCAGACGGCAGCGCTCCATCGTGTTGGCGTTGTTGCCCGAAGGGCCGGCCGTGGTCAGCCCAGCGCGACCGGCTTCCTGTCGTGCGGCACCCGCTTCGCGAAGGCAAGCTGCCTTGTCTTGCTGGACGCCGTCGCATGTCGCTTTTTCGCTTTGCATGCGTGCCGCGGTACCGGGGGCGGCAGATTGCGCCCACGCTGCCGGTCCGGCGCCCAGCATGACGGCGGCGAAGACCGCGCCGGCAGCGAGACGGGAAGTACGACGAGAGATTTGCGAAGCAGATGAGTTGTTCATGGGAGTCCTTTTAAGGTGCATGAACTGTCGTGCCGATGCCATCGATCGTCTGTGGGACGACGCAGCCTTTACAGGCACTTTGCTTTCCCGCTGCTCGCCGGAATCCTCCTACAAATCTCCCGACTTGTTAACCGGCAGCGATCCGCATTGCCAAGTGGGCCAGGGCCTCTTCGACCTGGTCGACCAGGATCAATGACAGATCGCCCGGCTGCAGGCGCGCCAGCGCCGTGTCGATGGCGATGAACTCGCCGCGGATCTCGTCGATGTGGTGCGTCCGCGAAGCGCCCTGCAAGCCTTGCCGCAACAGCGCCATCACCTCGCCATCGGCCCGACCGCGTTGTGCTGCGTCCTGGTACAGGATCACCTCGTCGAACGCCTGACCGAGGATGGCGGTCTGGTCGCGAATGTCGCTGTCGCGCCGGTCGCCGGCACCGCTGATGACCACGGAGCGCTTGTTGGCCGGCATGGTGTCGACGGCGGAGACCAGCGCGCGCATGGCGTCGGTGTTGTGGCCGTAGTCGGCGATGACGGTGGCGCCGCGGTAGTCCATCACGTTGAAGCGCCCCGGTACGCCGGCCGCGTCGTTCATGAAGCTCGCGACGCCGCTTCGAATGGTGTCCCAGTCGAGCCCGACGGCCCAGCCTGCCGCGACCGCCGCCATCACGTTGTCGACCTGGAAAGTGATCGTGCCGCCGCGGGTGATCGGCACGTCGCGCAGGGGAATGCGCTCGCGCCATGAGCCTTCGGCTGCGACCAGCGTGTCCTGGTCGACGTACACGGTGCGCTTGCCTTGCGCGCGGTGCGTCGCCATCACCGGGTGCTGCCGGTCGGCAGCGAAGAAGATCACGCTGCCGGGGCAGCCTGCGGCCATCGCGGCAACGTTCGGGTCGGCGGCGTTGAGCACCGCATAGCCGTCGTACGCCACGTTGCGGACGATCACGCGCTTCAGCACGGCGAGGTCTTCGACCGTGGTGATGTAGTTGAGGCCCAGATGGTCGCCGCTGCCGATGTTGGTGACCACCGCCACTTGGCAACGGTCGAAGCCCAGGCCTTCGCGCAGCACGCCACCGCGCGCCACTTCGAACACGGCCGCGTCGACCTCGGGATGCATCAGCACGTTGCGCGCGCTCTTGGGGCCGCTGCAATCGCCGCTGTCGGTCTGCCGGCCATCGACCCACACGCCGTCGGTGTTGGTCATGCCGGTGCGCAGGCCGCTCGATGCCAGCAGGTGATTGATGAGCCGCGCCGTCGTCGTCTTGCCGTTGGTGCCGGTGACCGCGACCACCGGAATGCGGCCGGTGTCGCCATCGGCGTACAGCGTGTCCATGATGGCCTCGCCGACCGCCCGGCCGCGACCGAACGACGGCGAGATGTGCATGCGCAGGCCCGGCGCGGCGTTGACCTCCACCACGCCGCCGTGTTGCTCTTCGAGCGGCCGCAGCACGCTTTCGCAGACCATGTCGACACCGCAGATGTCGAGCCCGACCATCTGCGCTGCATCGACCGCGCGCGCCGCGACCTCGGGATGCACCGTGTCGGTGACATCGGTGGCGGTGCCGCCGGTCGACAGGTTCGCGTTGTTGCGCAGCACCACGCGCTGGCCGCGCGCGGGCACGCTCTCCGGCGTCAGGCCTTGCGACTCGAGCCGGCCGATGGCGATGTCGTCGAGCCGGATCTTGGTCAGCGAGGTCGAGTGGCCCTCACCGCGCCGCGGGTCGAGGTTGACGGTGTCGACCAGCTGGCGCACGGTACAGGTGCCATCGCCGATCACCTGCGGCGGATCGCGTCGTGCGGCAGCAATGAGCTTGTCGCCGACCACCAGCAGGCGGAAGTCGAAGCCGGGCAAGAACTTCTCGACCATCACTTCGCCGTACACGGCCGCCGAGTCGTATGCGGCAGCGAGCTGCTCGCGCGTCGTGATGTTGACCGTCACGCCCTTGCCCTGGTTGCCGTCTTGCGGCTTCACCACCACCGGCAGGCCGATGTCCATCGATGCGGCCCAGCCGTCGTCGGCGCTCGTCACCGGGCGACCCAATGGCACGGGCACGCCGGCGGCGTTGAGCAGTTGCTTGGTGAGTTCCTTGTCTTGCGCGATCGACTCGGCCACGCCGCTGGTGCTGTCGACTTCGGCGGCCTGGATGCGGCGCTGCTTGGCGCCCCAGCCGAACTGCACGAGGCTGCCGCGCGTCAGGCGGCGGTACGGGATGCCGCGCGCCACCGCTGCGTCGACGATCGATCCGGTGCTTGGGCCGAGCCGCTCGGATTCATCTTCTTCGCGCAGTTCGGCAATGGCTGCATCGGCATCGAAGGCGGTGTCCTGCAGCGCGGCGTTGATGAGTTGCTCCGCAAGTTCGACGGCACGTCGGCCGACCGACTCTTCGCTGTACTGCACCGTCACCTGATACACGCCGGCTTCCGGCGTCGGTTGCGTATGGCCGAAGTTGACCGCGCAACCGGCTTGCGCCTGCAATGCGAGCGCCGCGTTCTCGAGCACGTGCGCCAGGGCGAGCGGCTGGCCGAGCACGATCGGGTGCAGCTCGCCGATGTTCGGAAACAGCGAGCGCAGGCGGGCGTCGAAACCGGTAAGGCGCTCGACGGCGTTCTCGTCCCCGGTGCACGAAACGATCGCCTCGATGGCCGTGTGCCGGCTCCAGAGGTTGGGGCCGCGCAGGGCGCGAATGCGGGTGACTTCCATGCGGCGCTTCAGGAAAGTTGTTGAAAGGACGACGAGGCGTGCGGCGCCGAAGGCGACGGCGCCGTCTGTGAAAGTTGCAGCGACGCGAGGGCTGCCTGCAGATCGGCTTCGAAAGCTTCGACGCCGGCGCCGATCAGGTTCAGCGGAATGCCCAGCGCCCAGCCGGCCGCGACGGCTGCCAGCAGGCTGTCGAGGCTGACGCCGGCATGGGTCGCGCTCCAGATCGTGAGGCGGCCGAGGCCCGGCAAGAACGATTCGCTGCTGCCGTTGGCCAGCACCACGCGGTCTTGCCGAATGAGCACGGCCTTGCCGCCGCCGGCCTGGTGGGCCGACAGCGCCGCTGCATGCGCGTCGCTCGAATACAGGATGACAGCGCCGTCGCAGAGCGGCGCCAGGCCTGCCACGCGGCCATCGCCGGCATTCAGCACGGCCGTGCCTTCTGGCAGCACCACGTCGACCTGCGTGCGCAGCACCTTCACCAGTTGATCGCTCTCGGTGATGTCGAACTCGACGAGTTCGTCGGCCCCTTCCAGGTCGGTGACGATGCCGACTTCGCAGCGGTCGTAGGCGAGGCCGTCGCGCAGGATGGTCTCGGCCCCGTTCTCGATGACGACGGCCTGCACCGCACGGTTCACCAGCAATCGATGGCCCGCGTTCCAGTTGGCGCTGTCGCGTGCGTCGACACGGCGGCGTTCCAGAAAAAGACCATCGCCGCACGCAAGGCCGGTGTAGCGGCCGCCGAGCCCGATGAGCCACGCGACGAGACGCGCCAGCACGGCGGTGTCTTTCGAACCCGCGATGCCGACCACCGGGATGCGGCCCGACGCCTCGCCCGGGAACAGGTGATCGCAAATCGCGCGGCCGACGGGTCGCGGCGAGCCCACTGCGGGCTTCAGGTGCATCAGCAGACCCGGGCCGGCGTTGACTTCGACGATGGCGCCGCCTTGCGCGGCCAGCGGCCGGCCGATGTCTTGCGCCACCAGGTCGATACCGGCGATGTCGAGCCCGACCACGCGGGCTGCGAGCACGGCCGCATGCGCGACTTCCGGATGGACCTGGTCGGTGCAGTCGACACCGAGATTGCCGTTGCGCTGAATGGTGACCACGCGGCCGGCTTCAGGCACCGAGGTGCCGTCGAGCTTCTGGCGTTGCAGTTCGAGCTGCAGCTTGGCGTCGGTCGGCAGGTCGATCAGGTCGAGCGGGAATTCTTCTTCGGCGCCGCGGCGCGGATCGCTGTTGAGCTGCTTTTCGATGAGGTCGGTGACAGCGGTCTTGCCGTCCCCGGTGACCGTGATGACCTCGCCGCGGGCCGCTGCGACGACCTGGCCACCGACCACCAGCAGCCGGTGTTCGCTGCCGCGGATAAAGCGCTCGACCATGACGTCGCTGCCTTCGGGTTCGGCGACGGCGAAGGCGCCTATCACCTCTTCACGCGTGTTGAGTTCGAGCGAGACGCCGCGGCCATGGTTGGCGTCCGAAGGCTTGACCACCACCGGCAGGCCCATCCCTTCCGCCACGTCCCATGCCTCTTCGGCGCTGTCGACCACTTCGCCTTCGGGCACCGGCACGCCGCAGCTGGCGAGCAGCGACTTGGTGAGCTCCTTGTCGCTGGCGATCGATTCGCCGATGGCGCTGGTGTAGTCGGTCTCGGCGGTCCAGATGCGGCGCTGGCTCGCGCCGTAGCCGAGCTGCACCAGATTGCCGCTGTTCAGCCGCATGTGCGGAATGCCGCGGTCGGTCGCGGCGCCGACGATGCAGGCGGTGCTCGGGCCGAGGTAGCAGTCTTCGACCTGGCCCCTGACCACGTCGACCGCGCGTTGCACATCGGCCGCGCCGTACGGGTCGTCGTTGATCGCGCTCATCAGCAGGCGATGCCCTTCCGCCAGAGCGGCGCGCGCGACCTGTTCGTCGCGTGCGCGGAACACCATGCGGTACACGCCGTGCTCGGAGGTGCTGCGCGTCTGGCCGAAGCCGGTCGGCATGCCGGCCAGGTTGAGCAGCTCGATGACGACGTGTTCGAGCACGTGGCCCGACCAGGTACCTTCGTTCAGGCGAGAGATGAAGCCGCCGCGTTCGCCGACGCCGCAGTGGTGCTCGATGAGCGCCGGCAACAGGGCGGTCAGGCGCCCGGTGAAGCCCACGATGGTGTTCGACGGAAAATCCTCGAGCCGGCCGAGGTCGAGCCAGACTTCCAGCACCGGGCGGTAGGTCCAGATGTTGGGGCCGCGCAAATAGTTGATGCGCAGGAGGCGGATGTCGTCGAAACGGGTCATGGGAACGTTCGATGTGCTGTTCGAAATGATTTGGCCGGACGCCGCGGCGTGCTCGTTGATGCTCATGGGAGCTCGGGGACGCTCAAAAGCGATCGGTCAAAATTGGCGCCCATCGTGCGCCAGGGCGGGGTCCACGGGGCTCAGCCGGCCTGCGACAGGCAAGAGTCAAAGAAACACAATGCAACATCACGATCCAGTGGGTACCCGGGAGGGAGAAGTGGAGGCCGCCTCAGACGCGCTGAAAAGCCGGCTCACCACCGCCGAAAACGTTCTGGCGACGCTCGCGGTTGACCTCGATGACGAACTTCGGTTTTCGTCCGGGCTCGTCGCGCTGACGGATCATCGCCTGCTGGCGCGGGATGCCGCTGGTGACTGGCGCGAGTGGCCGGCTTCGGAGCCGGGAATCGCGCTGCATCTGGTCGACCACGCTGGTGTCGGCACGCTCGAGCTGCAGGGCGTGCAGGGCCAGTTGGCACGCTGGCGCTACACGCTCGGGCAGCAGGCTTCGGCGCTCAAGCTGCTGAAGGTTTTCGGCCAGCGGATGGCGGCGCTTGCAGAGGTTGTCGATTCGACCGCAGGCGCATCGACGCTCGCCGATGGAGCCGACGCCGACGAACTGCCGGAAGCCGTCGAGCAGCAAGCGCCGCCCTCGACCTGGGTCCTGCTGCGGTTGGGCCGCTTCGCCAAGCCCTATCGCAAACAGCTCATCACCGGCTTCCTGCTCACGCTGGCATCGACCGCCGCCACGCTGGTACCGCCGTATCTGACCATTCCGTTGATGGACGACATCCTGATTCCGTTCCAGAACGGGCAGCAGATCGCCGTCGGCAAGGTCGTGCTGTTTCTCGGCGCGCTGCTGCTGTCGGCCCTGGCCGGCTGGGCGCTGGGCTGGGCGCGCACCTATCTGCTGGCGCTGGTGTCGGAGCGCATCGGCGCCGACCTGCGCACGACCACGTACGAGCATCTGCTCACCTTGCCGCTCGACTACTTCGGTGGCAAGCGCACGGGCGACCTGATGTCGCGCATCGGCTCCGAAACCGACCGCATCAATGTCTTCCTGTCGCTGCACGCGCTCGATTTTCTGACCGACGTGCTGATGATCGCGATGACCGCGGTGATTCTTTTTTCGATCAATCCGCTGCTGGCGGTGGTCACTTTGGTTCCTCTGCCCTTCATCGCCTGGATGATCCACGTGGTGCGCGACCGCCTCCGCACCGGCTTCGAGAAAATCGACCGCGTGTGGAGCGAGGTGACCAACGTGCTGGCCGACACCATCCCGGGTATTCGCGTGGTCAAGGCCTTTGCGCAAGAGAAGCGCGAGGCCGATCGCTTCCATGCCGCCAATGCGTACAACCTGCAGGTCAACGACAAGCTGAACAAGACCTGGTCGCTGTTCACGCCGAGCGTGTCGCTGCTGACCGAAATCGGCCTGCTCGTGGTGTGGGGCTTCGGCATCTGGCAAGTGGCGCGTGGGCGCATCACGGTCGGCGTGCTGACCGCCTTCATCGCCTACATCGGCCGCTTCTACACGCGGCTGGATTCGATGAGCCGCATCGTCTCGGTCACGCAAAAGGCGGCCGCCGGCGCCAAGCGCATCTTCGACATCCTCGATCATGTGAGCAACGTGCCCGAACCGGCGAAGCCGGTTCCTGTCGGTGTCGCGGCGAACCCTGGCGAGGTCGCGCGCGTCACCGGCCGCATCGAGATGAAAAACGTGGGCTTCCGCTACGGCTCGCGTGCGGTGATCCGCGACCTGGACCTGGTGATCGAGCCCGGCGAAATGATCGGCCTCGTCGGCCACAGCGGGTCGGGCAAGAGCACGCTGGTCAACCTGATCTGCCGCTTCTACGACGTGACCGATGGCGCCATCCTGGTCGACGGCACCGACATCCGCCGCTTTGCAGTGACCGACTACCGACGTCACGTCGGGCTGGTGCTGCAGGAGCCGTTCCTGTTCTTCGGCACCATCGCGCAGAACATCGCCTACGGCAAGCCGGAGGCCACGCGTGAAGAGGTCGTGGCCGCGGCGCGTGCCGCCCATGCGCACGACTTCATCCTGCGGCTCGCGCACGGTTACGACTCGCTGGTCGGCGAGCGCGGGCAGGGTTTGTCGGGCGGCGAGCGGCAGCGCATCAGCATCGCACGGGCGCTGTTGATCGACCCGCGCATCCTGATCCTCGACGAGGCGACATCGGCTGTCGATACCGAGACCGAGAAGGAAATTCAGCGCGCGCTCGACAACCTGGTCAAGGGCCGGACCACCATCGCCATCGCGCACCGCTTGTCGACGTTGCGCAAGGCCGATCGCCTCGTGGTGATGGACCGAGGCGCGGTCGTCGAGGTCGGGCCGCACGATGCGTTGATGGAAAAGCAGGGCGCTTACTGGCGGCTCTACCAGGCGCAATTGCGGCAGGCCGATGAAGAGGCGAGCGATGGCGCGATCAGCGAACGGGCTGCCGTGCAAGTGGCTCTGGGCACGCACGCGGCACATCCGGCGGGGCTGCAATGAACATGAACATCGAACGCGACGCCTTCGGGCGACTGGTGCTGATCGATGCCGACGGCGTGCGCCATGTCGGCATCGTGCCGGTGCGGGCCTTTCCCTTGAGCGCGCCCGACGCCGGCGTGTCGTTGGTCGGCAGCGATGGCAAGGAAGTGCTGTGGCTCGATCGGCTCGACGATGTGCCGACCGAGGCGCGCGCCTTGCTGGCGCAAGACCTGGCGGTGCGCGACTTCGCGCCGACGCTGTTGCGGCTGCACAAAGTCTCCAGCTTCGGCGTGCCGAGCACATGGACCATCAGCACCGACCGCGGCGAGACCAGCTTCGTTTTGAAAGCCGAAGAAGACATCCGTCGGCTTGATGGCGGTGCGTTGCTGATCGCCAGCGCGCATGGCGTGCAGTTCCGCATTCCCGACGTGAAGGCGCTCGACCGTGCTTCGCGCAAACTGCTCGAACGTTTTCTTTAATCGCTCTTTTTCGATCCAGGTTCAAGACCAGTCATGCCGCTTCACACCACCGCACTCGTCCTCTTTTCCGGTGGACAAGACTCGACCACTTGCCTGGCGGACGCACTCTCCAAATACCAGCGCGTCGAGACGCTCGGCTTCGACTACGGTCAGCGGCATCGCATCGAGCTCGACATGCGCGGCAGCATTCTGGCGAAGCTGCGCGAGCGCTTTCCGCGCTGGGAATCACGCTTGGGCGAAGACCATCTGCTGACGATCGACGCCCTGGCGCAGCTCGGGGGTTCGTCGCTCACCGAAGAGGTCGCATTCGCGATGCAGACCGATGGGTTGCCCAATACCTTCGTACCCGGACGCAATCTGCTTTTCTTGACGCTCGCTGGCGCGCTGGCCTATCGGCGCGGACTGCAGGTCATCGTCACCGGCGTCTGCGAAACCGACTTCTCCGGCTACCCCGATTGCCGCGACGACACCATGAAGGCGATGCAACTGGCCCTGTCGCTCGGCCTCGAGCGGCGCCTGGTGATAGAGACGCCGCTGATGTGGATCGACAAGGCGGAGACCTGGCAAATGGCGGAGCGACTCGGCGGGTTGCCGCTGGTCGAACTGATTGTCGAAGAGACGCATACCTGCTACCTCGGCGACCGTGTGCATCGACACTCGTGGGGCTACGGCTGCGGCACCTGTCCGGCGTGCGTGCTGCGCAAGAACGGGTGGGAGCGCTACGTCGTCGGGGACTGAGTCGGTTCGACGAAGCTGCGCTCCAGCCCGTATTCGCGCTCGACGCGCGCGATGCGAACGCGGTAGTCGCTGTACCAGGTCGTGCGTCCGGTGCGCTGCGCGTACAGGTGCTCGGCGTTTGCTTTCCATGCGCGAATCGATTCCACGTCGCGCCAGTAGCTCACCGTGATGCCGAGGCCTTCGCGGGCCGACTCGACGCCGAGGTAGCCGGGCTGCTGCGCCGCGAGCTGGTCCATGTGCTCGGCCATGGCGCCGTAACCGTTTTCACCCTCGGTGCGCAGCGAGGTGAAGATGACCGCGTAGTAGGGCGGCGCCGGTGTTTCTGCAATCACGCCGGCACTCCCGCGGCGGCTCCTGTCCCGGAAGCTGCGCCGACATTCAACCGATAGCGCGCGCCGCCTTCGCCGCCCGGTTGCGGCACCAGCGTCCAGCGCTGCTTGTGATGGTCGCCGACCGCGGCGCGATGCGCGATCGACACCATGGCACCGCCGGCCGTCTGCACCGTGGCCGCGAGCCGCTTGTACAAAATGGCTTCGGCCTCGGCGTCGAGCGCGCTGGTGGCTTCATCGGCGAACAGCCAGGCCGGCTTCTTCAGCAGCACACGGGCGATGGCGAGGCGTTGCTGTTCTCCGCCGGAGAGCTTCTGGCTCCACGCATCGCTGTCGTCGAGTCGCTTGGCGAGGTCGGGAAGCAACGCATCGTTCAGTGCCTGACGCAGCGCGTCGTCGTCGTAATCGGAGGCGGGGTTGGGGTAGGTCAGTGCGTCGCGCAAGCTGCCGTCCGGCACATAGGGCCGCTGCGGAATGAACATCGTCTTGTCGGGCACGTCGACGGTGCCGCCGGCGAAGGGCCAGATGCCGGCGAAGGCGCGGAACAGCGTCGACTTGCCGCTGCCCGATGGGCCCTGCAACAACACGCTCTCGCCGGGCTGCACGGTCAACGCGGCGTGCTGCAACAGCTTGGTGCCGTCCGGCAGCGCGACGTCGAGGTTGTCGGTGTGCAGGCGCGTGCCGGGCTGACGCGCGACCTCGGCCTGCGTTTCCGCGTGCGCGCGCATCGCATCGTCGAAGGTGGAAAGCCGGTCGGCGGTGGCGCGCCAGACCGCGACGCGGTCGTAGTTGTCGACGAACCAAGAGAGCGAATCCTGCACCGTGCTGAAGGTCCGGGAGATCTGCATCAGCTCGCCGAACTGGATGGCACCGCTGAAGAAGCGCGGCGCTGCCAGAAAGAACGGAAACACCACCGACAGCTGGCCGAACGATGCGGTGAAGGCCACCAGATTCTTTTGCTGCTTGATGAGCGAGAGGTAGTTGCGCAGCACGCTGGAAAAGCGCGTGTCGAGTTGGCCGTGTTCGACCTTTTCGCCGCGGTCCAGCGCGATGGCTTCGCTGTTCTCGCGCACCCGGATCAGGTGATGCCGGAAGTCGGCTTCGAAGCGCTGCTGGCGGAAGTTGAGCCCGATCAGCGGCCGACCGATGTAGTGCGTGATGGTGGTGCCGACAGCGCAATAGATCACCGCGACCCAGACCATGTAGCCGGGCACCGAGAAGCTCTGTCCGCCCAGCGTGAACGCCAGCGGACCCGACAGGCCCCACAGGATGCCGATGAAGGTGACCAGCGTCACGACCGAGTTCAGGATGCCCATCGACAGTGTCACCGTGTAGTCGGTGAAGAGCTGCATGTCTTCCTGGATGCGCTGGTCCGGATTGTCGGGGTTGGCCTGCGCGCCATCTGCTGCGGTGCGAGCGACATAGCGCGCGAGTTCGAGTCGGTAGAAGGTGTGATTGGCGAGCCAGCGCGTCATGTAGCTGCGCGTCATCCACGCGCGCCATCGCACCTGCAAAAGCTGCGTGAGATAGAACTTGAGCACGGCGACCAGGATGCCGGCCATCGCGATGTAGGTGAAGCGCAGCAGTTGCGTCCAGAACACCGGCTGGTTCTTGGCCTGCAGCGCGTCGTAGAAGACGCGGCTCCAGTCGTTGATGAGCACCGTCACATAGACGGTGCCCAGGTTCAGCGCGACGACGCCGACCAGCAGGCCCCAGGCCTTCCATTTTTCTTCGGAGCGAAAGTAAGGGGCGGAGAGGCGACCAATGCGTCGCAGCGTCTGCACGAAAGACCGGGAAGGCTCGGCGTTCGACGCCGCAGGAACATTTGGAGAAGCAGAGGACATCGGACCGCCATCGTCGTGAAGCGCGTGGGCACGCGCGGTGCGGTGATCCTAGCGGCGCAAGCGCCGTCTTCCTTAATCGACGCTGAAACCGGGCAAGCTCAGTCGGGTTTGTCGCCGGTGCTGCTGTCCGCCTTGGGCTTGGGCAAGACCGGCGTCGAGCCCGGCGCCAACAGGCCGGTGCGCGTGTACGTCATCAGCTTGTCGCGCGTGTCGACGATGTCGAGATTGCGCATGGTGAGCTGGCCGATGCGGTCGCGCGGAGAGAAGGCACCTTCGACCTTTTCCATGCTCAGGCGCTCCGGCTTGTAGGTGAGATTGGGCGAATC
>CAXTCC010000106.1:0-12908 GCA_964242015.1 uncultured Variovorax sp. | reverse complement strand
CCGAAGAGTTGCAGGCACTCGTCCGTCACCTTGCACTGCTGTTCGGAGCACCACCACTTGGCCATGTAGGCCGCCTCGTTGTCGAGCGTGCCGTCGAGCAGGCGTTGCGTGCAGTCGTTGACGAAGGTGCGCACCACGTGCGCCATCGTCGCGACTTCGGCCAGCTTGAAGCGGGTGTTCTGAAAGTCGAACACGCTCTGGCCGAAGGCCTTGCGCTCCTTGGTGTAGTCGACCGTCACTTCCAGCGCGCGCTCGATGACCGCCGCCGCCGAGACGGCCAGCAGCATGCGCTCGTAAGGCAACTGGCTCATCAGCTGGATGAAGCCGTCGCCTTCCTTGCCGCCCAGCAGGTTGTCGGTCGGCACGCGAACGCCGTCGAAGAACAGTTCCGCGGTATCGGACGCATGCTGGCCGATCTTCTCCAGCCGCCGCCCCACACGAAAGCCCGGCAGGTCCTGGGTTTCGAGCACCACCAGCGACACGCCGCGGCTGCCGGCCTCACCGGTGCGCACCGCCAACACCAGCAGGTTGCAAGTGAAGCCGTTGGTGATGAATGTCTTGGCACCGTCGATCACGTAGTGGTCGCCGTCGCGTCGCGCCTTGGTGCGCAGCGCCTTCAGGTCGGAGCCGCAGCCCGGCTCGGTCATGGCGATGGCTGCCAGCATGTCGCCGTTCGCGAGCTTGGGCAGCCAGCGCTGCTTCTGCGCTTCGGTGCCGTAGGCCAGGATGTAGTGCGATGCGATGGAATGGACGGCGGTGGTGCCGGGAATCTCCGCCTTGGCGAGTTCGTCCTGCACCACCAGTTGGTAAGCGAGATTGGCGCCGGCGCCGCCCCAGCGCTCGTCGATCTCGGGCAGCAGCAGCCCCATGGTGCCGAAAGGCTTCCACACCTCGCGCGGGATGAATCCCTGGCGGCGCCAGCCGTCGAGCTGGGAGGACATCTCTCCGGCGATGTAGCGCCGTGCCTGCTCGCGGAAGGCGTCGATCTCCTCACTCATCCATTCGTGGCGGTGCAATTGAGGCAGCATGATTTCAGATTCCTGTGAGTCCGCCGGTGCACATCAGCGTCTGTCCGCTGACGTAGTCCGACTCGGGGATGCACAGAAGGTACACCGCGCCGGCCGCCTCTTCAGGGGTGCCGCCACGGCCCAGCGGGATGCTGCGCTCCATCGCTGCCAGCAGGTCGGGGTTGACGCCGACCTTGATGTCGCGCCCGTCGATGTGCGCGCTGCCGCCATCCGCCGCGTTGCCGGTCAGTCGCGTCTTGATGAAGCCGTAGGCCACGCAGTTGACTGTTACGTTCATGCGGCCCCACTCCTTGGCGAGCGTCTGCGTGAGGCCGACGATGCCTGCCTTGGCCGTCGAATAGTTGATCTGCCCGGCGTTGCCGAACAGGCCCGCGACGGAAGAGATGTTGACGACCTTCCGCACGTTGCGCACGCCGCCTTCGGTCTCCATCTTGGAAAGCGCCCGGATCACCGGTTGCGCCGCGCGCAGCACGCGGAACGGCGCCGTCAGGTGCACGTCCATCATCGCGTACCACTGCTCGTCGGTCATCTTCTGCACCACGTTGTCCCAGGTGTAGCCGGCGTTGTTGACGATGATGTCGATGCCCTTGAACGACTCGACCGCGGTGCCGACGAAGCGCTCCGCGAAGTCGGGCGCGGCCACGCTGCCGGTGCACGCAACGGCCTGGCCGCCGGCATCGCGAATGGCCTGCACCGTTTCGGCTGCGGGCTCGGCATCTAGGTCGTTGACGACGATGCGCGTGCCTTCGGAGGCGAGCTTGAGCGCTATGGCCCGGCCGATGCCGCGGCCCGATCCGGTGATGAGGGCGACCTTGCCGTCGAGTTTGAGTGTCATGGTGCGATGTTCGATCTGTTGAATTTCAAGCGGGCAGGGCGACGAGCGCGTGCCCCGTGATGCGGCTCTGCCCGTATTGGTTGGTGCTGCGCACTTCCACGCGCACGCAGGGCTCGCCTTCGTGTTCGAGCTTTTCGATGACCTTGCCGGTGCATCGAATCACGTGGCCCAGGTGCGTGATGCCTTCGAAGCGCACATCGAAGCGGCGCAAGCGCGATTGCGGCGCCCAGCGCGTGACCAGGCGGCCGAGCCACGCCATCCCCAACATGCCCTGCGCGAACACGTCGGGCATGCCGGCCTTGCGCGCGAAGTCGATGTCGAGGTGCACCGGGTTGTGATCGCCCGATGCGCCGCCGAAGAGCGCCAGCGTGGTGCGATCGACGGGCGGCAGTTCGAGCGCAGGCAGTTCGTCGCCGACCTCGACTGCGGTCCAGGTCGCAGCGGTGTTAGGTGAGGTGCTCATGCGGTGCCTACTTTGCTGCCGGGTTGCGAACGACGATCACGGTGCGCAGCGCCGCGATCGCTTCGTCGTGCTGGTCACGCACCGTCGATTCCTTGACGATGAACTCCAGCGCGCCGTTCTTCTTGTCGTAGATGTCGGCGATGCGCGACTGCACCGTCACCGTGTCGCCGGCCACCGCGTGCTTGCGGTAGCTGAAGCTTTGCTCACCATGCAGGATGCGCTCGATCGGCACCTTCAGGTCGGCGAGCAGGCCGTCGGTCGCACCCGAGTCGAGCTCGGCGGCGAACAGGAAAGTCGGCGGTGCCGGCAGATCGGCATAACCGGCGTCGCGTGCTGCGTCGACCCGCGTGTAGACCGGGTCGGTCTCGCCGATCGCCTTGGCGAAGAACTGCAGCCGCGTCCGATCGATGTGCAGCACCGAGGCCGGCAGCGTGTGGCCGATCCACTTGCGATCGATCATGCAGGCACTCCATCGACGCGTTCGTACAGCGTCACCACGCAGGCGCCGCCGAGGCCGAGGTTGTGCTGCAGCGCCATGCGCGCGCCTTCGACCTGGCGCTTGTCGGCGCTGCCGCGCAGCTGCTGGACCAGCTCGGTGCATTGCGCCAGGCCGGTCGCACCGAGCGGGTGGCCCTTCGACAGCAGCCCGCCCGAGGGGTTGGTGACCACGCGACCGCCGTAGGTGTTTTCGCCATCGACCACGAAGGCTTCGGCGCCGCCTTCGGCACAGAGGCCCAGCGCCTCGTAGCTGATGAGTTCGTTCTGCGCGAAGCAATCGTGCAGCTCGACCACGTCGATGTCTTCCGGGCCGACGCCGGCCGCTTCGTACACCTGCTGTGCGGCGGACTTTGCCATGCTGAAGCCGACGATCTCGCGCATGTCACGTGCCTCGAAAGTGGCTGCGGTGTCGGTCGTCATCGCCTGGGCGGCGATACGCACCGTGCGGTCGAGCCCGTGCTTGCGGGCGAAGGCTTCGGAACACACGATGGCCGCTGCGGCGCCGCAGGTCGGCGGGCAGGCCATGAGCCGCGTCATCACGCCGTCCCACATCATCGGCGCGGCCATGACCTGCTCTTCGGTCAGCACCGTGCGAAAGAGCGCGACCGGGTTGTTGGCCGCGTGGCGGCTGGCCTTGGCGCGGATCTTCGCGAAGGTCTCGAGCTTGGTGCCGTACTGCGTCATGTGCGCCAGGCCGGCGCCGCCGAAGTAGCGCAGCGCCAGGGGAATCTGCGCGTTGCCGACCAGCTCGTCGGTGGCGCTGTCGAAGCGATCGAACGGGCTCGGGCGGTCTTTGAAGACAGCACCCAGCGCGCCGGGATTCATGTGCTCGAAGCCGAGCGCCAGCACGCACTCGGCCATGCCGCTCGCCACCGCCTGCCGCGCCAGGAACAGCGCCGTCGAGCCGGTCGAGCAGTTGTTGTTGACGTTGAAGATCGGGATGCCCGACATGCCGACTTCATACAGCGCACGCTGCCCCGCCGTCGAGTCGCCGTAGACATAACCGACATACGCCTGCTGCAAGAGCTCGTAGCCGATGCCGGCGTCTTTCAATGCCGCCCGCACCGCGTCGGCTGCCATGTCGGGGTAGGGCGCGTGGGCGCCGGGCTTGGCGAAGGGCACCATGCCCACGCCACTCACATAAACGTTTTGATGCGCGTCTCGGCTCATGTCGGTCCTCTTGTGATTTCGTATGCAGTCAGGAAATGTTGCGTTGCTGATCGCGCCAGAACGGCTCGCGCAGCTTGGTCTTCAGCACCTTGCCGGCGCCGGACAGCGGCAGCGAGTCGGCCAGCGCGACGGTGCGCGGGCACTTGTAGCCGGCGATCAATTTCTTGCAGTGCGCGATGACCGATTCGGCGTCCACGCTCGCGTCACCCTCTGCGCCGGGTTTGGCGACGACCACCGCGTGCACCGACTCGCCCCAGTCGGCGCTCGGGATGCCGATGACGGCGCAGGCGGCCACGCCCGGGTGCTGTGCGATGGCGTTCTCGACCTCGGCCGAATAGACGTTTTCACCGCCCGTGATGATCATGTCCTTCATGCGGTCGACCACGAAGATGAAGCCGTCGTCGTCCATGTAGGCACCGTCGCCGGTGTGCATCCAGCCGTTGCGCAACGCTGCGGCGGTTTGCGCCGGGTTGTTCCAGTAGCCCTGCATCACGTTGGGCCCGCGCACTGCCACTTCGCCGACCGTGCCGCGCGCCACTTCCTGGTCCTCGGCATCGACGATGCGCACTTCCATGCAGAGGCTCGCGCGGCCGGCCGAACGCAGCTTGCCGCGTGCCCGGCCTTCTGCCGTGTGGCACCACGGCGGGCTCACGGTGGCGACCGGTGACAACTCCGTCATGCCATAGGCCTGCGCGAACTCGACCCCCGGAAACGCCGCCATCGCACGGTCGAGCACCGCCTCGGAAATCGGCGACGCGCCGTAGGTGATGGTCTTCAGGCTCGACAGGTCGCGCGGCACCTTCATGGCCGGGCTGTCGACCAGCATCTGGATCATGGTCGGCACCAGCAGGATGGCGGTGACCTTGTCTTGCTCGATCGCCTTCAGCACGCCTTCGGGCGTGAACGACGGAATGATCGAATGCGTGTTGGCCTCGATCCAGTGCGGTTGCGCCAGGCCCATGTCGGCCAGGTGGAACATCGGCGCGGCATGCAGGTAGGTGCCGTTCGGTTGCGCCAGTCCTTCGGCACGCAAGGCCATGCCCGAGCTGCACATGTTGGTGTGGCTCAGCATCACGCCCTTGGGAAAACCCGTGGTGCCGCCGGTATAGAAGATGCCGGCCAGGTCTTCGCCGCGGCGCGTGGCGTCGGGCACCGGCGCGGTGGATGCGATGAGCGATTCGTAGTCGTGCATGCCGGCCGGCGTGGCGCCGTCGCCGCAATAGACCACTTCGGCCACGGTGCGGGCGTCGCCGCGAATCTGCTCGACCAGCTCCCGAAAATTGTGGTCGACCAGCAGGATGGTCGAGCCCGAATCGTCCAGCGAGTAGAGGATCTCCGCGGCCGACCAGCGGATGTTGCAGGGGTTGAGCACGCCGCCGCCCCATGGCACGGCCATCTGGTATTCGAGGTAGCGGTCGGAGTTGAGCGCCAGCATCGCGACGCGGCCGCCGGGCTGCATGCCGAGTTGCTGCAGTGCACCGGCGAGCCGCGCGACCCGGTCGGCGAACTGCTTGAAGGTGCTTTGTCTGCCGGCATAGCGCACCGCGGCGCGGTCGGGATGCTGTTGCACGGCGCGGTGCAGGGCCTGGGTCAGGTACATGGTTCGTCTCCTCCACCGCGGGCTGCGGCGTTGTCTCGTGGGCTGGGGTTCGGCTGGGTTTTCAGCTGTCGGCCATGTTGTTTTGATCTCTGGCGCTGCCCGGATGATAGGAACGCGGCGGCCGGCCGACGATTGCCTTTCGCTTCAATCGCATTGCAGAAAACGTCAATCGACAAGGCGGGGCGCTTCGGGTCTGATTCGGGCCCATGCTGCGTTCACCCATCACCGTTCCCATCGCCTTCGTGCAGGGCATGCTCGCGGGCGTGTCCGGCCGGCAGGACATCCGGCTGGAGCCCCTGCTCGACGCGGCTGGCATCGCGCCCGGCCTGCTCGACACGGCCGGCGCGCGCGTGACATCCGAGCAGTACGTGGCGCTGTTCAAGGCGCTCATCGACCGGCTGGACGACGAGGCGCTGGGCCTGATGTCGCGTCGGTTGCGGCCCGGCAGCTTCGCGCTCGTGACCCGCGCCGCCCTGGGTGCGCCGTCGCTCGACGTGGCGATGCACCGGGTGGCGCGCGGTTTCAGCCTGCTGCAGGACGACGTCACCTTCGTCTGCCTGAAAGAAAGCGATCGGGCGGGGCTCGGCCTGAGGTTCACGGAAGGCTTTGCCGGTGCCCACAACTTCCTGCACGAGCTGCTGCTGCGCGTGTTCTGGCGGCTGCTCGCATGGCTGCACGGCGGTCGGTTGAAGCCGCTGGGCTTCGATCTCGCGTTCGATCGGCCGAGCTATGCGGCGGGCTACGGCAAGGTGCTGCCAGGCTTGTTGCAGTTCGGGCAACCGCAGTCGGCGTTGTGGTTCGATGCCGAGGCGCTGGCGGTGCCGGTGCGGCGCGACGAGGCGGCGTTGCTGGCCTTCCTCAAAGCAGCGCCGGGCAACGTGATCGAGCCGCACCTGGCCGACCAGGCGGTGAGCGCGCGCGTGCGAGAGCTGCTGCAGCAGACGGTGCCGGGCTGGCCCGACCTGCCTTCGGTGGCGGAGGGGTTGCACATGTCGACCAGCACCTTGCAGCGCCACCTGGCCGCCGAAGGGACTTCGTTTCAATCGCTGAAAGACTTGCTGCGGCGCGACCTGGCCATCGTGCGGCTGAACACCAGTGCAGTGCCGCTGGCGGCGCTGGCTGCCGAACTCGGCTTCGCCGACAGCGCGGCGTTTCAGCGAGCCTTCAAGACATGGACCGGCAGCGCGCCGGGCTCGTACCGGCGTCGCGACATCGAGTGAATCGAGGAGGACGGCGGCTACGTCAATCAACGTATTCGCCGGCATGCGACCGCTTCGCAGAATGACCTTCATCCCACAAGCCTCGGACAAGGTCGCACCATGATTCACGGAGATATCTCGAGCAGCAAGGACACCGTCGGCGTGGCGGTCGTCAACTACAAGATGCCGCGGCTGCACACCAAGGCCGAGGTGCTCGACAACTGCAAGGCCATCGCCAAGATGGTGATCGGCATGAAGTCGGGCCTGCCCGGCATGGACCTGGTGATCTTCCCCGAGTACAGCACCCACGGCATCATGTACGACGCCGGCGAGATGTACGAGAACGCCGCCAGCGTGCCGGGCGTGGAAACCGAAATCTTCGCCGAGGCCTGCCGAAAGGCCAAGGTGTGGGGCGTGTTCTCGTTCACCGGCGAGCGCCATGAGGAGCACCCGAACAAGGCGCCGTACAACACGCTGATCCTGATGAACGACCAGGGCGAGATCGTCCAGAAGTACCGCAAGATCATGCCGTGGGTGCCGATCGAAGGCTGGTACCCCGGCAACTGCACCTACGTGAGCGATGGCCCGAAAGGCATGAAGGTCAGCCTCATCATTTGCGACGACGGCAACTACCCGGAGATCTGGCGCGACTGCGCGATGAAGGGCGCAGAGCTCATCATCCGTTGCCAGGGCTACATGTATCCGGCCAAGGAGCAGCAGATCCTGATGTCGAAGGCGATGGCGTTCGCCAACAACACCTACGTGGCAGTCGCCAACGCGGCGGGCTTCGACGGCGTGTACTCGTACTTCGGCCACTCGGCGCTGATCGGCTTCGACGGCCGCACGCTGGGCGAATGCGGCACCGAGGAAATGGGCATCCAGTACGCGGCGCTCAGCAAGAGTTTGATCCGCGACTTCCGCAAGCACGGCCAGTCGGAGAACCATCTCTTCAAGCTGGTGCACCGCGGCTACACCGGCATGATCAATTCGCGTGAAGGCGACAAGGGCGTCGCCGACTGCCCGTACGAGTTCTACGGCAAGTGGATCTCCGATCCGCAGGGCACGCGCGAGATGGTCGAGTCGTTCACGCGCACCACCGTCGGCACGGCCGAGGCGCCGATCGAAGGCATCCCGAACGAAGACACCGCCAGCGTGCACCGCTGATGTCGATGTCGAGGGTGCCGTTGGGTCCCGACGTGCTCGCGCCCTGGCGCATCGAGTCCGAGCCTTATTACCGCGCCATCGGCGACGAGTGCGAGATGTTCGAGGCGGCCTACGCGGGCCGGTTGCCGGTGCTGATCAAGGGGCCGACCGGCTGCGGCAAGACGCGCTTCATCGAACACATGGCGTGGCGGCTCGGCCGGCCATTGGTCACGGTGGCCTGCAATGCCGACACCAGCGCGGGCGACCTCGTCGGCCGCTGGCTGCTCGATGGCGGCGAGACACGCTGGCAAGACGGCCCACTCACTCTGGCGGCGCGCCACGGTGCGCTGTGCTACCTCGACGAGATTGTCGAGGCGCGTGCCGATACGGCCGTCGTCATCCATCCGCTCACCGACACGCGCCGCATGCTGCCGCTGGAGCGCCGCAACGAACTCGTGCACGCGCACCCCGACTTCGCGCTGGTCGTCTCGTACAACCCGGGTGCCGGCAGCGGCCTGATGAAAGCGTCGACGCGGCAACGCTTTTGCGGGCTGGAGTTCGACTATCCCGATGCGGAGGATGAAGCCGAAATATTGATGCGCGAGAGCGGTGTCGAGATCGAGCTGGCGTCTGCACTGGTCGCGCTCGGGCGTCGCTCGCGCCGGTTGGCCGGGCATGGGCTGGACGAGGGCGCATCGACGCGCATGCTGGTGCGTGCCGCTGCGCTGGTTCGCGCGGGTGCGAGCCCGGCCGCTGCCTGCCGCATGGCGCTGGTGGCGCCGCTCACCGACGACGACGCCTTGCGCGATGCGCTGCTGGCGGCGGTCGATGCTTCTTTCTGAATTTGCGTTGCGATGAACGCGGTGTTCAGCCTGGACCTTGAAGCGGGCAGGGACTCACCTGCAGCGGCGGCTCGCCCGATCGGGGGCAACAGTGCCGAGCAAAGCGGCCAGCTCGATGCATTGCGGCTTCCCATCGGTGCCTGGCTGCGACTGCTCTGGAACGTGACGCCACCGTTGCTGCATCTCCCCGCCGGAACCGAAGGGAGCCAGACGCCGTTCCTTGCCGAGAGCGGATTGCACCTGCCGTCGCCCCCCGCCGCCACGAGCAAGGCAGCCGCCCGTCGCTGGTACAGCGCAGCCGCGGCACACGCGGCCGCACACATCGTTTTCTCACGCCGCGTGTTCGTGCGCGAAGGCACGGCGCCGATCACGCAGGCCTTGCTCGGCCTGCTCGAAGACGCGCGCGTCGAGGCACTGGCGTGCCGTGAGCTGCCCGGCCTGCGTCGCCTTTGGGCGCCGCTGCACACCGCGACACCGGAAGACGGCGACGACTTCGAGACGCTGATGCTGCGGCTCGCGCGTGGCCTCGTCGATCCCGGCTACGACGATCCGCATCCATGGGTACGCAAGGGCCGGGCGCGCTTCTATCTCGATGGGAGTGGCGAAGTGCTGGCGCAGTCGCAGCCCGATGCGCTGCGCGCGATGGCATCGGCCCTCGGCAACGACATCGGTCAGATGCGCATGGGCTTCAACGCGCGCATGTACCGGCCGGGGCCGAGCTACCGAGACGACAACCGCTGGCTCTGGCAAGGCCATGCCGGTGAACAGCCGGAGCAATCGCAACCGGTGCCCGCCGCAGCACGCTTGCAGGAGGGGCCTGCCGATGCGACGCCGCCTGCGCCCGTGGAGTGGCGCTACCCGGAGTGGGATCGGCGGATCGGCAAGCTGCGGACGGACTGGTGCGTGGTGCATGAGCGGCATCCGGAGATTGCTGCGGATTCGGCGGGTGCAGCCGCATTGGCGATGGCGACGCTCGACGAAGACGCCCCAGTGCAGCGCGCCTTGACCCTCGTGCTGCAGAAGTCCGCGCTGCGCAACCGCGTGCTGCGTCGACGCGAGCGTGAAGGCGACGACATCGAACTGGACGAAGCCGTGAGCGCGGTGCTGGCACGGCGCAGTGGCAGTGCCGACGAACTGCGGGTTCACACGCGATCGACGCAAACGGCGGAGAGCGTCGCGGTGCTGTTGCTGATCGACAGTTCGGCCTCCAGCGCGCGGCCACATGGCAGTGGTGTGCCGGGCGGCACTCAGTTGATGACGCAGCAGCGCGTGGCGCGCATGCTCGCCGGTGCGATGGCTGCAAACGGTGGCTCGCTCGCGATCCAGGGTTTTGACTCCGATGGCCGCGAAGGCGTCAACCACTGGCGCGTGAAAGACTTCGACGAGCCGTGGAGCAATCGCACTGCCGCGCGACTGACCGGTTTGCAAAGCGGCCTGTCGACACGGCTCGGCGCCGCGCTGCGCCATGCGATGCGTGCGCTGACGGCGCAACCTGCGTCACGCCGACTGATCGTCGTGATGAGCGACGGCGAGCCGCACGACGTCGACATTCACGATCCGCATTACCTGATCGAGGATGCACGGCACGCGGTGCAGTCGGCGCGGCTGGTCGGGGTCGCCACGCTGGGCTTGCTACTGGATGCCGAAGGGGCGGCAGCGAGCCGACGCATCTTCGGGGTGGGGCAAAGCGCGCTGCTGGGAGACGCCGCGGCGTTGCCTGCGGTGCTGGCGCGGCTGCTGGGATGAAAGGCCGAATCGAGATAGGGTGATGGCGCCGCCGATGCGGCCACGCCCCATCCGCGTCACTGCTTCTGCATCGCCACCTTGAGCCCGAGGCCGATGAAGATCGAGCCGATGATCTTGCCTTGCCACTTGGCGAGCCACGACAAGCGCTTCAGCACGCGTCCGAGTGGCCCGATCGCGAACACGAGCAGCGTCGTGTAGAGCGCACTCATCGCGACGAACACCAGTCCGAGCACCACGAACTGCGCGAAAGGTGCCGAGCGGTCCGCGTGAACGAACTGCGGCAGGAACGCGAGAAAGAACAGCGCGGTCTTCGGGTTGAGAAGTTCTGCCGGCACCGCTTGCCAGAACGCGCGCATGGGGGATACCAATGGCATTGCCGCACGCGTTTCCTCCGAGCTGGCCTTCGCGAGGATCGCGCGAACGCCCAGGTACAACAGATAGCCGGCACCGGCGAACTTCACGATGGTGAACGCGAGCGCCGAGGTTGCCAGCAGCGCCGACAGTCCCACTGCCGCTGCGAGCGTGTGGATCAGGTCGCCGGCCGCGACACCCAGACCGGTGGCCACGCCGGTGCGTCTGCCACCCTGGGCAGTCCGGGTGATCACCAGCAGCACGGCTGGCCCGGGGACGAGAAACAGGCCGAGCACAACGGCCATGAAGGTCAAGAGGTCGGTCAGAGCGATCATGCGGTCAGGGTAATCTTTTTCCGCTTGTCGTCGCGCTTGTCTTGGTGATAGCGGCCCGTGCCGCGAGCAAGCACCGCGTCGGATGCCAGCACCGTGCCCGGCTCGAAGTCGGGCTGCCCTGCGATGCGTTGATACAGCGGCGCGAAGTCGATGGTCGCGAGTTCGAGCAGTTGCTCGAGGTTGTCGATCACGAAATAACTTTCCTGGAAATCGTCGATGCGGTAATGGGTTCGCATCACCCTTTCCAGATCGAAGCCGATGCGATTGGGCGACGCATCGTCCAGCGAAAAAATCGTCTCGGTGAAAGACGACGCGATGCCGGCGCCATAGATGCGCAGGCCGTCCGCTTGCTTCAGCAAGCCGAACTCCACCGTGTACCAGTAGACGCGTGCGAGCTTGTCGAGCACGCCGAGCTTTTGCGCGCGCAACCCGCCTTCACCGTACGCCTGGATGTAGTCCGCGATGGCCGGGTTCATCAGCATGGGCACGTGGCCGAACACGTCGTGGAACACGTCGGGCTCTTCCAGGTAATCCAGCTCGTGCGGCTTGCGGATGAAATGACCCGCAGGAAAGCGCCGATGCGCCAGATGTTCGAAGAAAACCTCGTCCGGCACCAGGCCCGGCACCGCGACCACCTGCCAGCCGGTCTTCTTCATCAACACGTCGCTGAGGCGCCTGAAATCCGGAATCTTGTCGGCGCCGATCGGCAGGTTGCGCATGCCTTCGACGAACTCGTCGCACGCCCGGCCCGGCAGCAGTTTCGATTGGCGTTCGAACAAGGTCTTCCAGACGCCATGCTCTTCGGCGGTATAGGCATCCCAGCCTTGGTCGATGGTCCAGTCGGCGCGCCGGGGCTGGCCCGTATCGCCGGCCGCCAGACCGTGTTTGGCGTTCTGAACTTCGGCGGTATCGAGACCCAGCATGGTCGTCACCTTCAGGCCGTCTGCAGCACGCCGCGCCGCACCTGATCCCGCTCGATCGACTGGAACAACGCCTTGAAATTGCCTTCACCGAAACCGTCGCTGTAGTCACCCTTGCGCTGGATGAACTCGAAGAACACCGGTCCGCCAAAAGCCGTCTGCGAGAAAATCTGCAAGAGCAGGCGCGGCGTGCCGCCCTCTGTCGTGCCGTCGAGCAGGATGCCGCGCGCCTGCAGCTCCGAGACCGGCTCGCCGTGGCCGGGCAGGCGCGTTTCCAGCATCTCGTAGTAGACGTCGTTCGGCGCGGTCATCAGCGGGACACCGGCCAGGCCGAGCTGGTCGATGGTGTCGACGAGGTTGTCGCTCAAGAGCGCGATGTGCTGAATGCCTTCGCCGTTGAACTTCATCAAATACTCTTCGATCTGGCCCGAGCCCTTGGACGATTCCTCGTTCAGCGGGATGCGGATCTTGCCGTCGGGGGCCGTCAGCGCCTTCGATGTGAGGCCGGTGTATTCGCCCTGGATGTCGAAATAGCGGATCTCGCGGAAGTTGAAGATCTTCTCGTAGAAGTTGGCCCAGAAGGTCATGCGGCCGCGGTACACGTTGTGCGTCAGGTGATCGATCACCTTGAGGCCGTGCCCGACGGGATGGCGCTCCACGCCTTCGATGAATTCGAAGTCGATGTCGTAGATCGACTTGCCGTCTTCGAAGCGGTCGATCAGATACAGCGGCGCGCCGCCGATGCCCTTGATCGCCGGCAGGCGCAGTTCCATCGGGC
>CAXTCC010000105.1:0-12910 GCA_964242015.1 uncultured Variovorax sp. | reverse complement strand
CGTCGCCCTTTTGCACCACGACCTGGCCGTGGATGTTGGTCGGGATGCCGCCCATTTGGTAATGGATCGTCGGCACCACCGGAATCGGTTCCTTGGTGACGTCGACGTTGGCGAAGTTGATGCCGATCTCATAGACCGACGGCAGGCGCTTGTGAATGGTTTCCGCCCCGAGGTGATCCAGCTTCATGTGGATGTAGTCCTTGTTGGGACCGCAACCACGACCTTCCTTGATTTCCTGGTCCATCGAGCGCGACACGAAGTCGCGCGGTGCCAGGTCCTTCATGGTCGGTGCATAACGCTCCATGAAGCGCTCGCCGTTGCTGTTCAGCAAGATCGCGCCTTCGCCGCGGCAGCCTTCGGTCAGCAGCACGCCGGCGCCGGCCACGCCGGTCGGATGGAACTGCCAGAACTCCATGTCCTGCAACGGGATGCCGGCGCGCGCCGCCATGCCCAGGCCGTCGCCGGTGTTGATGAAGGCGTTGGTCGAGGCCTGAAAGATGCGTCCGGCGCCACCGGTGGCGAGCAGCACGGTTTTCGCCTGCAGGATGTGCAGGTCGCCGGTTTCCATCTCCAGCGCCGTCACGCCGACCACGTCGCCGTCTTCGTCGCGAATCAGGTCGAGCGCCATCCATTCGACGAAGAACTGGGTGCGAGCCTCGACGTTCTTCTGATAGAGCGTGTGCAGCATTGCGTGGCCGGTGCGGTCGGCCGCGGCGCAAGCGCGTTGCACCGGCTTCTCGCCGTAGTTGGCGGTGTGGCCGCCGAACGGGCGCTGGTAGATCGTGCCGTCGGGGTTGCGGTCGAACGGCATGCCGAAGTGCTCGAGCTCGTAGACCACCTTGGGCGCTTCACGGCACATGAATTCGATCGCGTCCTGGTCGCCGAGCCAGTCGGAGCCCTTGATCGTGTCGTAGAAGTGGTAGTGCCAGTTGTCTTCGCTCATGTTGCCGAGCGAGGCACCGATGCCGCCTTGCGCGGCCACCGTGTGCGAGCGTGTCGGGAACACCTTGGAAAGCACGGCCACGTTGAGGCCGGCGCGTGCCAGTTGCAGCGAGGCACGCATGCCCGAGCCGCCGGCGCCGACGATGACGACGTCGAACTTGCGCTTCGTGATCTGTTCTTTTGTGTACGACATGGGGTCAGAGTCTCCAGAGCACTTGAATGGCCCAACCCGCGCACCCGACAAGCCAGACGATCGTAAAAATTTGGGCGGCGAGGCGAATGGCGACGGGCTGGACATAGTCCATCCAGATGTCGCGCATGCCGACCCACACGTGATAAAGCAAGGAGGCGATGACGACGAAGGTCAGCACCTTCATCCACTGCGCCGAAAAGATGCCGGCCCAGGTGTCGTAGCCGATCGGGCCGCGAGAGAAGACCACTTGTGCCAGCACGATGAGGGTGAAGAGCGCCATCAGGCCGCCCGTGATGCGCTGGCTCAACCAGTCGCGAAGTCCGTAATGCGCGCCGACGACGATGCGCTTGGTGCCGTAGTTCACTGCCATGTCGTGCTCCTCAATATGCGCCGAAGAGCTTCAGGCCGAGCACGATCGTGAGAACGATGCTGAGCGCCAGCGTGGCGATCGCGGAGGTCTTGCCGAACTCCTTGTTGACCGCCTTGTGGCTGACGTCCATCCACAGATGCCGCAAGCCGGCGATGAAGTGATGCAGGAAGGCCCAGATCAGCGCCAGCGCCACCAGCTTGATGAACCAGCCCGGAACGAAACCAAGGCCGCTGTTGAAGGCGGCCTTGAATCGTGCGAAAGAAATATCGGAGGAAATCGAGGTGTCGAACATCCAGATGATGAACGGCATCAGCAGGAACATCAGGGCGCCGCTCACGCGATGCAGGATGGAGACGATGCCGGCCGGCGGAAGCCGGTAGGTGGTCAGGTCGGTGAACGCGTTGATGTTGCGAAACTCGCGGCGCCGCGGCCGGGAGGAGGAGGCAAGCTCTGTCATGGAGAAATGGCTTTCGTAGCTTTTCGAGCGGGATGGCTTGTTGGCTTGTTGTTTGGCATAAATGCAAACAACGCAAAATTCTATTGCAATGCACCATCCGGCAGCGGGCGCCCTGGAGTCAACACAGTGCACACGTGGGCAATCTCATCCCAGTTCGTTCCGGTAATGGTGCGTGTCGGTGCGGTAGAGGCCGCGCCGGAGCTCCATCGGTGCGTCGTGGTACGTGTGGGCGACCCGCTCGACGCTGAGCAGTGGCGTACCCGATGGGACATCGAGCAATTTCGACTGCTCGGCGTCGGGCAGAACGGCGCGGATTTTTTCTTCGGCGCGGACCATGCGCACACCGAACTCGGTCTCGAACAGCGCGTACATCGGCCCGCGCGACGCTCTCAAGCGTTCTGCGGTCAGGCCTTTGAACGGCGCACCGGGCAGCCAAAGGTCTTCGAGGATGGTCGGCACGCCCGCATAGGCCAGCACGCGCCGCACCTGCAATACGCCGTCGCCGGTGCGCAAGGCGAGCGCCCGCGCCACGTCGGCCGAGGCCCGTTGCCGCTTGCACTCGACGATGGTGCGCTGCGCCGGTCCTTCGGCGTCGGTGTCGCCGCTGTCCGGCACCAGCTTCAGAAAGCGGTATTGCACCTGGTGCTCGGCGTGCGTGGCGACGAAGGTACCTTTGCCCTGACGCCGCACCACGAGGTTCTCCAATGCGAGTTCGTCGATCGCCTTGCGCACCGTTCCCTGGCTGACCCTGAAGCGCGCTGCCAGGTCCATCTCGCTTGGAATCGGCTCGCCCGGCTTCCATTCGCCCGCCTGCAAACTTTGCAATATCAGCGCCTTGATCTGCTGGTACAACGGGCTGAAGGAGGGCGTCACGGCTTCGAGGACGGTGGGGTTGTTCATTCAATGAGACGATGCACCGCGGCGGTGCCAGCCTTCAATCTTATATAAGACATAAGACGCGCGCCATCGAAACCTCGAATGGGCATAAAATGCCGGCCGGCCTTGCGCCTCCCGACACCCATCCGTCACCTGTTTCTTCACCTTCTGGAGTCTCCCCATGAGCAAAAAACCCGTCCGCGTTGCCGTTACCGGCGCAGCCGGCCAAATCGGCTACGCCCTGCTGTTTCGCATCGCTTCCGGCGAAATGCTCGGCAAGGACCAACCGGTCATCCTGCAGCTGCTCGAAGTGCCGGTCGAAGGCCCGCAAAAAGCGCTCAAGGGCGTGATGATGGAACTCGACGATTGCGCTTTCCCGCTCTTGGTCGGCATGGAAGCCCACGGCGATCCGATGACGGCGTTCAAGGACGCCGACTACGCGCTGCTGGTCGGTTCGCGGCCGCGTGGCCCGGGCATGGAACGCGCCGAGTTGCTGGCCGTCAACGGCGCCATCTTCACCGCGCAAGGCAAGGCGCTCGACGCTGTCGCCAGCCGCAACGTCAAGGTGCTGGTGGTCGGCAATCCAGCCAACACCAATGCCTACATCGCGATGAAGAGTGCACCGGGCCTGCCGGCCAAGAACTTCACCGCCATGCTGCGCCTCGACCACAACCGCGCCGCCAGCCAGATCGCCGCCAAGACCGGCAAGCCGGTGGCCGACATCGAGAAGCTGACCGTGTGGGGCAACCACTCGCCCACGATGTACGCCGACTACCGCTTCGCCACCATCAACGGCGAAAGCGTTGCCAAGATGATCAACGACCAGGAATGGAACGCCAACACCTTCTTGCCGACGGTCGGCAAGCGCGGCGCGGCGATCATCGAAGCGCGCGGTTCGTCGTCGGCGGCATCGGCTGCGAACGCGGCCATCGACCACATGCGCGACTGGGCCCTGGGCACCCACGGCAAGTGGGTCACGATGGGCATTCCGTCGAATGGCGAATACGGCATTCCGAAGGATGTGATGTTCGGTTTCCCGGTGACCTGCGAGAACGGTGAATACAAGATCGTCGAAGGCCTGGCGATCGACGCCTTCAGCCAGGAACGCATCGACAAGACGCTCAAGGAACTGACCGACGAACAAGCCGGCGTCGCCCACCTGCTCTGATCGCGTCGCCGATGCTCGACTGGAACCCTGCGCTCTATCGTCGTTACGAGGATGAGCGCACGCGTCCGGCAAAAGAGCTGCTGGCGCGTGTTCCGCTGACGGCGGCCGAGGTCGTGGTCGATCTCGGTTGCGGACCGGGCAATTCCACCGAGCTGTTGGCGCAACGGTTTCCCGATGCCGACGTGCTCGGCACCGACAACTCCGAAGCCATGCTGGTCAGTGCGCGCGAGCGGCTGCCCGGTGCGCGATTCGCGCTCAGCGACATCGCGACCTGGACGCCCGATGCCACGGGCGGCAAGGCGCCGGACCTCATCTACGCCAACGCAGCGTTGCAATGGGTGCCCGATCACGAAGTTCTGATCCCGCGCCTGTTCTCGTTGTTGGCTCCAGGCGGCGTGCTGGCTTTTCAAGTGCCCGACAACCGGCATGAGCCGACGCATCGCCTCATGCGCGAGCTGGCTTCCGAGTCGCCATGGTCCGAACCCATCGGCGACGCCGACCGCCTGCGCACGCTACTGCTGGGTATCGGCAATTACTACGATCTGCTGGCGCCGAAGGCCGCCAATGTCGATGTCTGGCACACCGTCTACCAACACCCGATGGCCTCGGCTTCGGCCATCGTCGAATGGGTGCGCGGCACGGGCCTCAAGCCGTTCGTCGATCGGCTGTCGCCGGAGCTTCAGGCCAGCTATCTGGCCGAATACGAACGTCGCGTCGACGTGGCTTATGCATCGCGCACGGATGGCAAACGGCTGCTCGCGTTCCCTCGCATGTTCGTCGTGGCGCAGCGCGAGGCATGAACATGACGACTTCTCCTGCTCATCCACGCGACGTGCTGCTGGGCGCGCAGGCTGGCGCCGTCGTGCTGCCGGTTTGCGATCACTACAGCGGCGTCGAGGCCCGAATGAAGAAGAGCCTCGCACTTCAGGCCGACATGGCCGAAGAGTTCGGCGCATGCGTCTTCGACGTGACGCTCGATTGCGAAGATGGCGCACCCGTCGGCGGTGAAGCCGATCACGCCGCGTTGGTGACCGAGCTCGCGTTGGGCGCCAAGCCCGGCATGCGCGTCGGCGTGCGGGTGCATCCGGTCGACCATCCTGCGTTTCCGGGCGACGTGATGACCATCGCAGGTCGCGCCGCGCCTCGCCTGAGCCATCTGATGGTGCCCAAGGTCGAGTCGATCGCCGATGTGCTGCAAGCCGTCGCGGCACTTGATGCGGTCGATGCCGAGGCATTGCCGCTGCATGTGCTGATCGAGTCGCCGCTGGCAGTGCACAACGCTTTCGAGATCGCTGCGCATCCGCGTGTGCAGTCGTTGAGCTTCGGGTTAATGGATTTCGTGTCGGCGCATGCCGGTGCGATTCCTGCCGATGGCATGGGTGCTGTCGGGCAGTTCGTTCATCCGTTGGTGGTGCGTGCCAAGCTCGACATCGCTTCGGCTGCGCATGCCTATGGCAAGGTGCCGTCGCATTGCGTCGTCACCGAATTCAGCGACATCGATGCCATGCGCGCGGCCGCGAAGAAGGCGGCGACGCTGTTCGGCTACACGCGCATGTGGAGCATTCATCCGAACCAGATTCGGCCCATCCTCGACGCCTTTGCGCCTGACGAAGCGCAGATCGATGTCGCGACGAGAATCCTGCTGGCCGCAGTCGGCGCCGATTGGGCACCGGTCAGTTTCGAAGGCGCGCTGCACGATCGCGCCAGTTACCGCCATTTTTGGCAAGTCCTCACGCGCGCCCATTCCACCGGTCGCACGTTACCCACTGAAGCCCAGGCCTGGTTTGCCGGCCCGGCATCCTGAATCCCACGAACCTCATCAAGGAGACCCCATGAAAAAACTCGCTCTGATCGCCGCCCTCGCTCTCGCACTGCCGCTGGCATCCATCGCACAGACCGCTGCGCCGGCCAAGCCTGCTGCGACGTCGGCTTCCACGAAGCAAGCCGCTGCAAAAACTGCAGCCAAGACCGAGCCGAAGAAGCGCCAGGTCACGCGTCGGGCGGCCAAAGCCGTCGAAGAAGTGACGCCGGTGACCCAGGAAGTCGACGTCGAACTGTCCGAGGCCGATCTCGCCGTGGCGCGCCGCGTATCCGTGGGTCGCGCACAGTGCGAACTCGGTGCCGACGTCTCGGTGCAGCTCGATGAAAAGAAGCCTGGCTACTTCACCGTCACCACCAAGAACCTGCGCTTCCGCATGCACCCGGTCGAAAGCCGCACCGGCGCCATCCGCCTGGAAGACCCACGCCAGGGCGCGGTCTGGCTGCAACTCGGCAACAAGTCGATGCTGATGAACCAGACGGCCGGCCTGCGCATCGCCGATGAATGCCAGACCGCAGAGCAGGTCGCGTTCGCGGAAGAGATGAAGAAGAACCCGCCGAAGAGCTTGTTCGAAGGCGCAGACGCACCCGCCAACACCAAGAGCACTGAAGTCGCGGCACCTGCGGCCGCACCGGCGCCGACTGCGAAAAAGACCGTCAAGAAGTAGTCGCGCCATCGCTCGGGCCGCCGCGGGTCGTCTCGCGGCGCGGCTCTTGCTTGCCGCCCGAACCGCCTCCGCCTTCCGTCCCCGCTTTCCGGCAGTCCCGATCTGCCCCGTTTTGGAGAAAAAGATGTTGCAAGCCTACGTTGATCATGTTGCCGAGCGCGCCGCACTCGGCATTCCGCCGCTGCCGCTCACCGCGCAGCAAACATCCGAAGTGATCGAGCTGATGAAGACCGCCACCTCGAAAGACGGCGAGTTTTTGCTCAACCTGATCACCTACCGCGTGCCGGCCGGCGTCGACGACGCGGCCAAGGTCAAGGCCAGCTACTTGGCGGCCGTGGCGCATGGCACTGAAAAGACGTTGCTGCTGTCGCGCGCCCGCGCGACCGAACTGCTCGGCACCATGCTCGGCGGCTACAACATCAGCCCGATGGTCGACCTGCTCGACGACGCTGAAGTCGGCGCTGTCGCAGCCGAAGGTTTGAAGAAAACTTTGCTGATGTTCGACCAGTTCCACGACGTCAAGGAAAAGGCCGACGCGGGCAATGCCAACGCCATCGCCGTGCTGCAGAGCTGGGCCGATGCCGAGTGGTTCACCAGCCGGCCCGAAGTGCCCGAAAGCATCACCGTCAGCATCTTCAAGGTGCCCGGCGAGATCAACACCGACGACCTGTCGCCGGCGCCCGATGCCTTCAGCCGCCCCGACATCCCGATGCACGCGCTGGCGATGCACAAGAACGCGCGCCCCGGCCTCGACCCGCGCGCCATGCCCGAGGAAGACGGCAAGCGCGGCCCGGTGAAGTTCATCGAAGACCTGCGCGCACGCGGCAACCTGGTGGCCTATGTCGGCGACGTGGTCGGCACCGGCTCCTCGCGCAAGAGCGCCACCAACTCGGTGCTCTGGTTCACCGGCGAAGACATTCCGTACGTGCCGAACAAGCGCTTCGGCGGCGTCTGCCTGGGCGGCAAGATCGCGCCGATCTTCTACAACACGATGGAAGACTCGGGCGCGCTGCCGATCGAGCTCGATGTCAGTCAGATGGAAATGGGCGACGTGGTCGAACTGCGTCCGTACGAAGGCAAGGCGCTGAAAGATGGCAAGGTCATCGCCGAGTTCCAGGTGAAGAGCGAGGTGCTGTTCGACGAAGTGCGCGCCGGCGGCCGCATTCCGTTGATCATCGGCCGCGGCCTGACGACCAAGGCGCGTGAAGCGCTGGGCCTGCCGGTGTCGACGCTGTTCCGCCTGCCGATCAGCCCGGTCGACACCAAGAAGGGCTTCACGCTGGCGCAGAAGATGGTCGGCCGCGCCTGCGGTCTGCCGATCGTCGACGGCAACCAGCAAGGCGTTCGGCCTGGCACGTATTGCGAGCCGAAGATGACCAGCGTGGGCTCGCAAGACACCACCGGCCCGATGACCCGCGACGAGCTGAAAGACCTGGCCTGCCTGGGCTTCTCGGCCGACCTGGTGATGCAGTCGTTCTGCCACACCGCGGCGTACCCGAAGAAGGTCGACGTGAAGATGCACCACGAGCTGCCCGACTTCATGGCGACGCGCGGTGGCGTTTCGCTGCGCCCCGGCGACGGCGTGATCCACAGCTGGCTGAACCGCCTGCTGACGCCCGACACCGTCGGCACCGGCGGCGACAGCCACACGCGCTTCCCGATCGGCATCAGCTTCCCGGCCGGCTCCGGCCTGGTGGCTTTCGCGGCCGCCACCGGTGTGATGCCGCTGGACATGCCGGAATCGGTGCTGGTGCGCTTCAAGGGCAAGATGCAGCCTGGCGTCACGCTGCGTGACCTGGTCAACGCGATCCCGCTGTACGCCATCAAGGCCGGCCTGCTGACGGTCGCCAAGCAGGGCAAGAAGAACATCTTCTCGGGCCGCATCCTCGAGATCGAAGGCTTGCCCGACCTCAAGGTCGAACAGGCTTTCGAATTGAGCGACGCATCGGCCGAGCGCTCGGCGGCAGGCTGCACGGTTCACCTGAACAAGGAACCGATCATGGAGTACATCAACAGCAACATCACGTTGATGCGCTGGATGATCGCGGAAGGCTACGCGGACGGCCGCACGCTGGCCCGCCGCATCGCCGCGCAGGAAGCCTGGCTGAAGGATCCGCAGTTGATGAAGGGCGACGACGATGCCGACTACGCCGCCGTCATCGAGATCGACCTGGCCGACATCCACGAACCGATCTGCGCCTGCCCGAACGACCCCGACGACGTGAAGACGCTGTCGGACGTGGCCGGCGCCAAGATCGACGAAGTGTTCATCGGCTCGTGCATGACCAACATCGGCCACTTCCGTGCGGCGTCGAAGCTGCTCGAAGGCAAGCGCGACATTCCGGTCAAGCTGTGGATCGCACCGCCGACCAAGATGGACGCGCAGCAGCTGAGCGAAGAGGGCCACTACGGCGTGTTCGGCAATGCCGGTGCGCGAACCGAAATGCCGGGCTGCTCGCTGTGCATGGGCAACCAGGCGCAGGTGCGCGAAGGTGCGACCGTGATGTCGACCAGCACCCGCAACTTCCCGAACCGCCTGGGCAAGAACACCTTCGTGTATTTGGGCAGCGCGGAACTCGCGGCCATCTGCTCGCGCCTGGGCCGCATCCCGACCAAGGCCGAGTACATGGAAAGCGTCGGCGTGCTGGATGCGTCCAGCGCGCAGATCTACCAGTACCTGAACTTCGACAAGATCGACGAGTACCAGGACATCGCGAACACGGTCGCTGCCTGATCGCCTGACGTCTGATGCGGCTTCGAAAGTCGCCGCATCAAGCAAAACGCCCCGCAATTGCGGGGCGTTTTCTATGGCGAGTGCAGTTGCAGTTGCAATGCAGTCGCCGTTGTCGCGGGGCTCAGCTGACGTTGAGCTTCTTGTGCTCGCCCAGGTCCTTCGGCGTCTCGCCAGTGACGGCCGCCTTGGCCATCTTGAAAAGCTGGACCATCTTGCTGTCGGTCACGTCCCAGTATTCAGCGTCCAGAATCTTCACAGCCAACAGACCCAGGTTGGGATCGGTCACGCCGGCTGGGAACCATGCCTTTGCAGCAGGATTGAACAGCTCGTTCTTCTTGGCTTGATCTTCGAGCAACGATGCCTGGCCGGTCACCGACACATAGCTGTCGTCGTCGGTGTTGGCATAGGCCACGTTGACGCTGCTGTCGCTCGCCACATGCTTGGCGATGTCACCGTCCTTCGGCACGAAGAAGTACAGCGTCGATGCTTCGTCCACCTTCTTGTTTTGCGTGGTGAGCGGATGGCTGTGCAGTTGACCGTCGCTGTGACGATGCGTCAACATGCCGAAGCGTGTGTCCTTGATCAGTTCGAAGAGCTTGTCGTGTTCGTTGGTGGTGGCCATGTTCTGTCCCGTAATGGAGTTGGAAAGAGCTTCAACTTACGGGATGGACCTGCCGATCCGGGCCTGCCGATGACGCGACTTCTTGTCGTCCATCACTGACGGTCGAGGGTGGGTGACGACAGCCGCGCCGCCATCGCATTCAATGCGGTCATTGTTCCGGCATCCGCAGGAAAGAACGACTCCACCGCCAACTCCTGCAACGTGACATCCACCGGCGTGCCGAAGATCGTCGTGGTGCTGATGAAGCTGAGCAGCCCTGCCGGCGTCGACAGCTGAAAAGGTACGACCACGCCTGACAGTTCTCCGCTGCCGTGTGTCGATTCGGCACCGGCCCCCAGGACTGGATAGGCCGCCAACTCATCGTGCAGCGCGCGCAACATCGCATCGCCCGTGCTCGCGATCTGCTGCTGCAGTCGTTCCAGCAGATGCGCGCGCCATTGCGCCAGGTTTGCGATCCGCGGCGCCAGCCCGTCGGGGTGCAGACTGAGCCGCAGCACGTTGATCGGCGGCTTCAGCAAATCGGCCGAAACGCCGGTCATCAGCACCGGGACCAATGCGTTCGCGGCGATAAGGTGCCAGTGCCGGTCGATCGCCAGCGCCGGATACGGCTCATGGCCCTTGAGCACCAAATCCACCGCCCGACGCGCCGCAGCCAGCGCCGGATCGTCGAGCGAGCGCTGCCTGTACATCGGCGCATAGCCGGCCGCCACCAGCAGCGCATTGCGCTCTCGCAGCGGCACCTCGAGCCGGTCGGCCAGCCGCAGGACCATTTCGCGGCTCGGCGCGGAGCGCCCGGTTTCGACATAACTCAGATGGCGCGTCGACACGTCGGCGTCCTGCGCCAGATCGAGTTGGCTCAGGCGCCGGTGCGTGCGCCAGTGCCGCAAGTGGGCGCCGAAGGGGTCGCGCGCACCGGGTTGGCCGGAGGGGGTCGGACGGGCAGTGGTCATGCCGGCATTCTGGCGTCGCGAATGTCCGGCGGCCATGACCTCGCAGGTCATGGGTGCCCTGACTACAACCGTTGACTTCGAAGCCTGCTATCTTTGAGAACGACAACGCACAACGACCCGAACCCAGGAGTTCTTCTATGGCCCACGACGCCGCCCACGCTTTCTCTTCCGCCCTCAAGACGTTCAAGACCGCTTCGGGAAAGTCCGGAAAGTTCTGGTCGCTGAAGGAGCTGGCCAAGGAGTACCCGAGCATCGAAAAACTGCCGGTGTCGATCCGGATCATTCTCGAATCGGTGCTGCGCAATTGCGATGGGCAGAAGGTGACGGCGGCGCACATCGCCGAACTGGCGCATTGGGCGCCGAACGCCGAGCGAACCGACGAAATCCCTTTCGTGGTCACGCGTGTGGTGCTGCAGGACTTTACCGGCGTGCCGCTGCTGGCCGATCTGGCCGCGATGCGCAGCGTGGCGGCCGCGTTGGGCAAATCGCCGAAGACGATCGAGCCGCTGGTACCGGTCGATCTGGTGGTCGACCACTCGGTGATGGTCGACTATTACGGCACGCCCAAGGCGCTCGACCTCAACATGAAGCTGGAGTTCCAGCGCAACAACGAGCGCTATCAATTCATGAAGTGGGGCATGCAGGCGTTCGACACTTTCCGTGTCGTGCCGCCGGGCTTCGGCATCGTGCACCAGGTGAACCTCGAGTACTTCGCGCGCGGCGTCTACACGAGCCCGAACGACAAGAGCGACGTGCCGGTCTACTACCCAGATTCACTGGTCGGCACCGACAGCCACACCACGATGATCAACGGCATCGGCGTGGTCGGTTGGGGTGTCGGCGGCATCGAGGCCGAGGCAGCGATGCTGGGCCAGCCGGTCTATATGCTGACGCCCGACGTGGTCGGTTTCGAGCTCACCGGCAAGCTGCGCGAAGGCGTGACCGCGACCGACCTGGTGCTCTACGTCACCGCCATTCTTCGGGGTGAGAAAGTGGTCGGCAAGTTCGTCGAGTTCTTCGGCCCCGGTGCCGGCTCGATCGCCGTGCCCGACCGCGCGACCATCGGCAACATGGCGCCCGAGTACGGCGCGACGATGGGCTTCTTCCCGGTCGACGAGATGACGGTCGCGTACTTCAAGGGGACCGGCCGCACCGACCAGGAAGTCGAGCTGTTCGAGGCCTACTACAAGGCGCAAGGACTGTTCGGCATGCCGGCGCCGGGGGAGCTTAACTACACCAAGATCGTTCGGCTCGACCTCGGCACGGTGTCGCCCAGCCTAGCCGGCCCCAAGCGCCCGCAAGACCGTATCGACCTGGGGCACATGTCGACCAAGTTCTCGGAGTTGTTCAGCAAGCCGAACGAAGCCAATGGTTTCAACCAGCCGGCCAACAAGCTGAAGCTGCGCTATCCGCTGCCGCGCGACAGTGCGCCAGTGGAAGAAAAGGAGCAGCCGCCGACCAAGGCCGGCGCGCCTCGCCAGGTGGTCGAAATGGTTGCGAATCGCTCCACCAAAGCAGCGGCGCACACGGCGGCATCGGCCCCTAACGACCCCCCGGCCGGTGTCACCATCGGAAACGGCGACGTGCTGATCGCCGCCATCACCTCGTGCACGAATACTTCGAATCCGAGCGTCATGCTCGCTGCGGGACTGCTGGCCAAGAAAGCGGTGCTGGCAGGCCTCAAGGTCAAGCCGCATGTGAAGACCTCGCTGGCGCCCGGCTCGCGCATCGTGACCGACTATCTGGTCAAGGCCGACCTGCTGCAATACCTCGAAAAGCTCGGCTTCTATCTGGCTGGTTATGGCTGTACGACCTGCATCGGCAACGCCGGTGACCTGTCGCCCGAGATCAACGAGGTGATCAGCAAGAACGATCTGATCGGTGCGGCGGTGCTGTCGGGCAACCGCAATTTCGAAGCGCGCATCCATCCGAACCTGAAGGCGAACTTTCTGGCATCGCCGCCGCTGGTCGTGGCCTACGCCATCGCCGGCAACGTGATGGTCGATCTGATGACGCAACCGGTCGGCAAGGGCAAGGGGGGCAAGGATGTCTACCTCGGCGACATCTGGCCGACGAGGGCGGAGATCGACGAGAACCTGCGCCATGCGATGG
>CAXTCC010000104.1:7944-13070 GCA_964242015.1 uncultured Variovorax sp. | reverse complement strand
AGTGGCGCGCCCAGCGTACTGACGATGCCTGCGCGGCGGCGCAGTTCGTTCTCCAGTTCCTGCGCACGTTCCAACGCGTAGAAATTGCCTTGCGCAGCCTTGCGACGCTCCTCGAACGCGGCCTCTGCCAGCGCTGCGTCGGTCAGCGTTGCAACATCGTTCGATCGAGTGTCCATGGGCGCATTTTGAAGCAGCACCTGAACCTCAGCCAAGTGCGAAGACGAGCAACAGATTGTTCGCGGGCATCTCGTGCCGCTCCCGCACTGCGAGCCCGTGACGCTGAGCCTCGGCCTCGACATCCTTCAGGCGTCGGATGCCCCAGAGCGGGTTGCGGGCACGCAGACTTGCATCGAACGCCAGATTGCTCGGAGCGGGGGTGTCGTCTTCGTAGTAGGGGCCGTAAGTGACGAGCAGTCCGCCAGCGAGCAGGTAGCGCGCCGCCCCTCGCATGAGGCCGGTGCACGCCGCGAATGGCGCGATGTGCAGCATGTTGGCGCAGAAGATCGCGTCGAAGCTTCTCGTGAATACAGTGTCCTGGGTTGGCCACTCAGACGCGGTGACGTCGACGAGCAGCGGCGGCCGAAGATTGGTCAACCCCGACTGCTCGATGCGCCTTGTGATCACAGGCAGCATGCTCGCGTCCGCATCGGTGGGTTGCCAGACCCAGTCGCGCAACGACGATGCGAATGCTGCGGCGTGCTGGCCTGTGCCGGAGGCGATCTCGAGTGCTTCGCCACGCTCGCCCAGAACCCGACCCAGCACGTCGAGGATGGGTTGCTTGTTGCGGTCGGCGGCAGCACTGTGGGGAAGCGTGGTCATCGACTGCATCTTGCCGCATTGGCCGAAAGGCACACGGGTTCTGCCTAGGCATTGCCGCTGCGGTTTGCCGATATCGTCGCGGCCGGTCACTTCAACAGTTTTTCAACCGTCGAGGAAGAAGCCATGCCGCTGTATCTCACGCAAGGACTGCACCGCGCGGTGCAGCAGCATCCCCGACAAATCGCGACGATCTGCGGGTCGCGCCAGCACGACTATGCGCAGTACGCCGATCGCGTTGCGAGACTCGCAGGCGCGCTACAGGCAGAGGGAATGGCGCGTGGCGATCGCGTCGGCATGCTGAGTCTCAACTCCGATCGTTATCTGGAGTTCTACTTCGGCACCTGGTGGGGTGGCGGTGCGGTCAACCCGGTCAACATCCGCTGGAGCGCCGCCGAGATCGCCTATTCGCTGGACGATTGCGACACCCGCATCCTGCTGGTGGACGAGCAGTTCAAGACGGTGGGGCTCGATCTGCGAAACCGAAGCAAGGTGCTGCAGACGCTGATCTACGTCGGCGATGGCGAAACGCCTGAAGGCATGCTGAGCTACGAGGCCATCGTCGCGGCGGCCGCGCCGGTGCCTGACGCAGGTTGCAGCGGGCAGGACCTTGCCGGCGTGATGTACACCGGCGGCACCACCGGCTTCCCCAAGGGCGTGATGCTGACCCAGGAGAGCCTGTGTGCCAATGCGCTGTCGGCACTCGGCGAGGGCCTCACCGAATCGAGCGCCCGCGCCCTGCTGATCGCGCCCATGTTCCACATCGCCTGCGCCGCGCTGATGCTTGCGCACGCCGCAGTCGGCGGCACCTTCGTCATCGCGCCCATGTTCACGCCGCTGGGCACGCTGCAGGTCATCCAGGCGCAGCGCGTGACGCACCTCATGCTGGTGCCCACCATGATCCAGCTCGCCACCGACCATCCGGACGCCGCGCAGTACGACCTCGGCAGCGTCAAGGTGATGAGCTATGGCGGATCGGTCATCAGCGAAGGCGTGTTGCAGCGGGCGATGCAGCGCTTTCCCGGTGCCGACTTCGTCCAGGCCTATGGCATGACGGAGTTGTCGCCCTGCGCGACCTATCTGAATTTTGCGGATCACAAGAGCGAAGCTGCGAAGACCGGCCTGCTGCGCTCCGCCGGCCGCGCGTCGCTCACGACCGAGGTGCGCATCGTCGACCCGCTGGGCGTCGAGGTGCCGCGCGGCATCGTCGGCGAAGTGGCGGTGCGTGGTGCCAACGTGATGCTCGGTTACTGGAACAAGCCGGAGCAGACCGCCGCGGCGTTGCGCGACGGCTGGATGCACACCGGCGACGGTGGCCGCATGGACGACGACGGCTACCTCTACATCGTCGACCGCATGAAAGACATGATCGTGAGCGGCGGAGAGAACGTGTACTCGGCCGAGGTCGAGAACGCGCTGAGCCAGCACCCCTCCGTGGCGGCTTGCGCGGTGATCGGCATCCCCAGCGACGAGTGGGGCGAGTCGGTCCACGCGGTGGTGGTGTGCAAGCCTGGCGCCAGTGCGACGACGAAAGAACTGGCAGACCATTGCCGCCAACTGATCGCCGGCTACAAGTGCCCGCGCAGCACGGAGTTCCGAGATGCGCTGCCGATGACGGGCGCCGGCAAGATCCTGAAGACCGAGCTCCGGAAGCCGTTCTGGAAAGGCCGGACACGCGAAGTCAATTGACGGCGCGATGCCGGGCGCGGCTTCGCAGGCTGATCAGTGGCAGCACGATCCGACGAACACCGCTGGCTCGGGCGCTGCGGCGGATGCGGTCGATGCAGTCGATGCAGCCGGCATGGGCTCGTAGCGATCGTGGTGCCGCACCCATTCCATCTTGTAGGGCACGTCGCGCTCGGCGCGGCCGAGCGGCATCAGATCGAGCATGGGGTAGGTGCCCATCATGACTTCCACGCCGCGACCGTAGGTCGAATAGGTGCGAAAGACCTGGCCGGAATCGTCCTTGTAGAAGGCGCTGAGGCCGGGCGCTTCTTCGCCCGCGAACGACGTCGTGTGAAAGTTGTAGTCGACCTCGCCCCGGGCCAACGCGTCGGGACTGAAGCTGACACCGAAGTCGAAGTTGAAGTCGCTGCCGTGGGACGACACCCACTTGAACTTCCAGCCCATGCGCTCGCGAAACCGTTCGATCTGCGAAAGCGGTGCGCGTGACACGGCGACCATCGTGACGTCGCGATGCGCCAGGTGCAACGTCATGCCGTCGGTGTGGTCCGCCATGAAGGAACAGCTCGGGCAGCCTTGTTCCCAATCGGGGCCGAACATGAAGTGCTGCACCAGCAACTGGCTGCGGCCCTCGAACAGATCGGCCAGCCTGCGGCCGCCTTCAGGTGTATCGAATACGTAGGGCTTGTCGATGCGTTGCCACGGCAGCGAACGGCGGTCGCGCGCCAGCTGGTCCTGCATCCGCATCAACTCCTTCTCGCGCACGAGCAGCGCCTTGCGCGCGCTCAGCCAGCGCTCGTTCGACACGACCACAGGGTTCAGTGGCATTGCCTGGTTCGTTACTTCGTTCCTTGCTTCATCGATGGCGGTGTTCATGGCAGGCTCCTTGACGGGGTTGATTCGTTTTCGATCGTCCGGCCGCTCAGGCCGCTTGCTTCGGGCGACGCACGGCGCGGACCTTTCCGCTGTCACCGCCGCCGCAATAGAAGAGGTCGGCACCATCGGACTCGAGTCCGCTGACACCGGTGCCGCTCGGCATCGCGAGCCGGTCCAGCACGATGCCGCTCTGCGGATCGATGCGGCGCAACTCGCTCTCCTCCGCTTCCCAGGTGCCGTGCCAGAGTTCGCCGTCGACCCAGGTCACGCCGGTGACGAAGCGGTTCGATTCGATCGACCGGATGACGGTGCCTGTTTCCGGATCGACCTGATGGATCTTGCGATCGCGGTACTGGCCGACCCACAGGCTGCCTTCGGCCCACGTGAGCCCGGAGTCGCTGCCGCTGCCGGGCGCCGGGATCGATGCCACGACCGCCCCCGTCTTCGGATCGATCTTGTCGATGCGCGTCTCGGCGATCTGGTAGAGATGCGTGCCGTCGAAGGCGGTGCCGGCATCGCAGGGACGGTCGAGCGTGCGCGCGGTGGCGCCGTTCGCCGGGTCGAAGGCGACCAGCGCGGCGCCGGTGGCGGCCCACACGTTGCGGCCGTCATGGGTCACGCCGTGCACGTTGTCGGACCCGGCGAACGGGCCGTACTCGCGGACGATCTCTGCCGGGCGGACTTTGACTGGCGACTTCTCTTTGCTTCCGTTGCGATCCATGTCTGACTCCTTCAGCGCGCTGAAATCGGCGCCGTGAAGACAACTCTATTGAATCGGCAGCGCAGCGGGGAGTAACAAGATCGTCGTGAATCCGGTGAGCGGTGGCGCCAGCCAACGGCGCGACCGTGCCTGGCCGATGGCGCGCACCCTGTGCTCCGCTTCGAGCTCGGCCAGCGCGCGCTGTACGGTGCGCTGGCTGGCCCCCAATGCCAGCGCGAGCGCCGAGGTCGACCAGGCCGCGCCGTCGGACAGCAACGCCACCAGCGACGCCTGATCGCCATCGATGGGCGGTGCCAGCACGGCGACGTCGCGTGCCGTAGGAGCACGCGCATCGTGCGCACCGTGATGCGGTCGCAGCGCGAAGCCACGCGCCGTGGCCTCGATCTGCGCCGATGCAGAGACCAACGCGCGCAGACGGCCGATCTCGACCCGCAACCGTGCGCGGTGTGTCTCGTCGGGCCGTCGAATCCGAAACGCGCCGGCGATCAGCGTTTCACGACTGACCTCGCCCGGCCATGCTTCGGCCAGCGCGCGCAACAGCACGAACAGCACCGGTCGACTGGCCAATGGCAACCACGCGTCGCCCGCCTGCAGCCCGCGGCGGCAGGCGTCGACCACCAGCGCGTTCGAGGCGAACAGCGCGGCGACTTCGTCGAGCCGCAGTGTCTGTTCGACGCCGGCCACCACACGGCGCGCCGCCGGACGATCGAAGGCGGCTTGCGCCTCGGCGACCTCGGCCATCAGCGCCGGTACGCGCGCGCGCCCCGACGCTTCTTGCGCACGCCCGAGTGCCGCGTGCGCCTGTTCCACGCGCAGCGAACGAAGCGCCAGCTCGGCCGCTGTCAGTTCCGCCACCGCTGCCACCGCCGCAAAAGCCGGCGGCAAGGCGCGCACATCGAGCTGCGCCAAGGCATCTGCGGCCTCGTCGAGACGACCGAGCAACAGCAACCTGCGCGCGACGATCAGCCGCGCCTGCAGCGCGTTCCCGCGGTCGGAAAGTCGGGCACGGCCGGCGGCATCGGTGTCACCG
>CAXTCC010000104.1:2022-7844 GCA_964242015.1 uncultured Variovorax sp. | reverse complement strand
CAGCGCGTTCCCGCGGTCGGAAAGTCGGGCACGGCCGGCGGCATCGGTGTCACCGTCATCGGCACCCGCGGCGCGTCCGTCCAGCGTGGCAGCCGCTGCGGCCAGCGAGCGCAGGGACGGAAAGGAGCTGCCGAGGTCGCGCATCGCCAACGCCACTTCGGCCTCCGCCACGACGCAGCGCGCCCGCGACAGCGCCTCGTGCGCACCGAAGCCGCGGGCGGCACGTCGCAACAACTCACGCGCGCGCGGATGCTCGCCGAGCTGCGCCATGGCGATGCCGCGCAAGGCCAGCGCCGGCGGGTCTTCGCGCAGCGCCACCCGCTTGAGGGCGCCGAGCGCGTCCCCGGCGGCAAGCGCGCGCGCAGAGGCAGCGATGAGGGAGTCCATGGGCGTTGTGCGGGGCTTCGGCCGCAGCGTTGCGCCGACCGGCCGCCGACGCTACCTGCTCAGTCTTTCAACCAACGCGCCGCCGCGTCACCCGTGTCTTGAGGCTGTGTGTTGAATGCGATCGGCACGCCCGGCGCCGCCTTGTGGACGGCATTGACGAGCACTTCGAACAGCAGCAGGCTCTTCGGCGGAATGCGAAGGCCGCCGCCGATCACGACGCAGTCGTAAAGGGTGGAAGCCAGTTGGCGCTCGAGCGTCGGGCCGGCCGTGTCGTCGGGGTTCACCAGGCAAAGATCGGGCTTCCAGCCGCGCTCTTCCATTTGCTTCAGCCCGGCGGCGATGCCCGCGTTGATCTTCGCTGCATCGAAACCCGGCGGCAGTGCGGGGTCGGAGAAATCGACGGTTTCCGGTGTTTGGCCGACGAACAAGATCCGCTTCATGACATGCGCTCCAGTGATCAGGACGACGTCAGTATGACGCCCGGATCAAGCGGCTGCCAACACCCGGCGGCTGCGAAACTCGGTCGCGTACAACACCAGTGCCGCCACGATGAAGCCGCCGCCCAGAAGGCACAGCGCTGTCCAGCCATGAAACGCATACACCGCCGCCGCCAGGCCCGACGCCACCGCGGCGCACAGGAAGATGAACGTCATGAAGAGGCCGTTGAGGCGGCCGCGCAGCTCCGGGGCCAGCATGAAGATGCTGCGGATGCTCAGCACCTGGCACAGCTGCACGGCACCGTCGAGCAGCACGGCAGCGGCCACCAGGCCGGCCATCGCGTGGTAGTGCACCGACACCGCGCCGACCATGAAAGACAGCAGCGCCAATGCGATGGCCCAGCCGGTGGCGGGGCGCGTGAGGCCACGGTCGGCCAGCCGGCCCGACCAGGGTGCGGCCAGCGCGCCCGCCGCACCGGCCAATGCGAAAGCGGCGATGCCGCCCTGCCCCATGCCGAACTCATGCACCAGCGCCAGCGGCACGGCCGTCCAGAAGGTCTGGAACGCCGCGAACATCATCCCTTGATAGAACGCGCGGCGCCGCAGCAGCGGCGTGCGCCACACGATGCCCGGCAGCGATGTCATCGTGCGCCTGTAGCCGACGGACCCGTGCGGGTGACGCTCCGGCAATGCACGCCACAGCACGACGATGAGCGCGGCCATGATCACGGCCGAAATCCAGAACACGGCACGCCAGCCGAAGCCCGCCGCGATCAGGCTGGAGAACGGCCGCGCCAGCATGATGCCGGCCAGCAGCCCGGCCATGATGTTGCCGACGACCTTGCCACGCGTGGCCTCGGGCGCCAGGTGCGACGCGAACGGCACGAGCACCTGCGCCGCAACCGCGCACAAGCCCACCACGAACGACGCCGCCAGAAAGGTGACGGCCGAATTGGACAGCGCGATGCCCAGCAGGCCGAGCACCGCCACGGTGAGCATGCCGACGATCAGCCGGCGGTTCTCGACGACATCGGCCAGGGGCACCAGCAGCAGCAAGCCGCTGCCGTAGCCGAGCTGGATCAAGGTCATGATCAGGCCAGCCAGTCCGGGTTGCAGGCCGAGGCTGGCGGAGATCGGACCGATCAACGGTTGCGCGTAGTAGATGTTCGCCACGCACAGACCGCAGGCCACGGCAAAGACGAACGTCAGGCCCGTACTGAGCCCTTGCGATGAGGCGGACGGGGCGAGCGAGGGTTTGCCGAGCGAAGACTTGGCGAGCGGAGCGGTCGGAAGCGGCACGAGCGAGTTTCTCTGGAACGATCAGGGATTGACGACAGGCAGGACGGTGGTGTCGGCGACATCGGCGGCGACGTCAGCAACAGCCGCGCCCGGCGTCGTCGTGTGCAGCAGCGTCGGCCGGCCCGCCGCCACCCATGCATCCAGCCCGCCAGCCAGCGGACGCGCACGCGGCACGCCTTGCGCGGCCAGTGCGCCGGCGGCCAGAGCGGCCGACACGTCGTTCGGGCAATTGCAATAGAGCACGACGTCGCGCGCGCCGTCGAAAACCGTCGATGCGCGCCGATGCTGGATGGCTTTGAGGCTCAGCGGAAGCGCACCGGGAATGCGGCGCGGGTCGATCTGAATGCTCGCGTCGCCGCGCACGTCGATGACGAGCGGCGGCGTCTCGGTGCCCATCAGGTCGTAGAGCTCGTCGACCGTGATGCGCGGCATGCGGGTCAGCCGCATGAAGCGGCGCCGACGCCAGTAGCGAACCGCCAGCATCGCGAGGACCACGCCCACCACCACGAGGGTGGCCACGCTGCCGGCATCGGCCAGCGCATTGAGCACGCTCTGAACACTGTCGCGGAAGGCATAGCCCAGCCCCAGAAACACGCCGGCCCAGACCAGTGCGGCACCGACCTCGAACAGCACGAAGCGCAAGGACGACATGCCGAGTGCACCCGCCATCGGCGGTGCCACGACCGAGACGCCGGGCACGAACTTGGCCGCGAGCAGCGACAGGCCGCCCCACCGCGTGATGAGCGATTCGCTGCGCCGCACGCACGAATCGGGAGACAGCGAGATGCGGCACAGCAACCGCATGAAGCGATAGCCGTAGCGCCGGCCGGCATAGAACCAGGCCCCATCGCCGATGAGGTTGCCGAGCACCGCCACGAGCAGCGCGCCCGGCAGCGACACCTGGCCGATGGCCACCAACGCGCCGGCTACCACCAGCACCGGTGCGGCGGGCACCGGCAAGCCGATGCGCGCCGCCAGGCTGACGCCGAAGATCAGGCCGAGCGCGTTTTCGATCATGAGCGTCATCAGTTGCGCCATGGCAACTCCCGCAACAGCGCTTGCGCCTGTGCGCCGCCGTGATCGAAGATGAATGTCGAGCGCTTCATGCCGCAATGATTTTGCGGCAGAAGCGAAGAACGTTCAGCGCGAAGGAAATTGCGCCCGAACGTTCCTGACGGGCCGACTCAATGGGTCGGTTGGCGGGGCTCGCCCTGCTCCTTGCGCTCGCGGCCCAGGTCTTCCATCATCTTTTCGCCCTCCTTGTCCTTGCCGTCCGAAGGCACGGAATCTTCCTGCGTGACTTCGGGCTCCTCGCTGCCGGGCGGCATCGGTTGCGAACTCTTCGACGGCGGAATCTTCGGGGTGGACTTGTTGGTCTCGGCATTCATGGTGATGGCCTCCAGTAATGAAGCATCAGCGTGAACCCGGGCAGACAAGTGCGTTCCCGGCCGAGCGCCTGAGCCCCTGTCAGCGCAAGCCGCGCCCGACACGCTGAAGCCGATGGTGTTGATGCCTTCGGCGCTGGCAGCGCTCACCGTGCCGCCATGCATGTTCGCGACGGCCTTGACGATCGCCAGGCCGAGGCCGTGCCCGTGGTGTTCGCCGTGGCTCTGCGCCGGATCGGCGCGTGCGGCATCCACCCGATAGAAACGATCGAAGAGATGTTGAAGGTTCGCCTCGGCGATCGGCCGACCCGGGTTCGATACCGAGATCCAGACGCTGCCGTCGGGAACGTTGCGCAACGTCACCACCAGTTGCGCGCCCGCCGTTGAATGCTCGATTGCGTTCTGCAGCAGGTTCGACATGGCACGCCGGAACAACGAGGTGTCGAGCGGCGCATCGGCCAGCACGTCGCCATCGATCTCGACATGCGTGCCGGTTTCGTCGAGCACGAACTCGAAGAACTCGATGGTCTTGCGCACCTCGGCGGCCAGCGGCGTGAGCACCAGACCGGTGGCGACTTCGCCGCGGTCGGCGCGCGCCAGAAACAGCATGTCGTTGACGATGGAGCGCAGGCGTTCGAGGTCTTCCAGGTTCGACGCCAGCACCTCCTGAAACTCCGGTGCCGTGCGCGGCCGCGACAGCGCGACCTGCGTGCCGCCGATCAGGTTGGCCAGCGGCGTGCGAAGCTCATGCGCCACATCGGCGTTGAAGGTTTCCAGCTGCGCATAGGCCTCTTCGAGCCGGCTCAACGCACCGTTGAAGGCTTCTGCCAGGGCCGACAGTTCGACCGGCAAGGTGCTGGCCTGAAGGCGTTGCGACAGCATCTTGGGCCGCAGCGCCTGGGCCTCGTGCGAGAGCCTCTCCAGCGGCTTGAGCCCGACGCGAGCGATCCAGTAACCGACCAGCACGACCACCAGCACGGCACCCAGGCACACCGCGATCAACGCCGTCAGAAAGGCGTCGCGGGTGCGGCGGTACGGGGCCGTGTCGCTGCCGACGATGAGGCGCACCGCCGGCCGGTCTTCGAAGCCTGCGATGCGCGCCGACAGCGTTCGCATCGCATGGACGCGGCCGGGCAGCGTGATGGTGCCGCGGCCATCGGCGCCGTCGCTGATGCGCTCGATCTCGGCCAGGTCCTTGCCGTACTCGAAACGCGGGTCGTCGCTCAACACCCAGAAGCGCACGTTGCCGTCGGTCGGCGTGAGCGTGTCCATCTTGGCCTGCACCCGTTTCCAGCGATCGACATCTCCGGTGCGCTCGATCGAGTACTGCATGTTCAGCAGGCCGATATGCAGCTCGCCGAGCTGGTGCCGGTCGAGTTCGCGGTCGAGCACGATGTAGAGCGCGGCGCCGATCAGCGCGAAGGTCGCCAGCGCCGCCGCAGCGAACATGACGACCAGCCGCACCGTGATCGAGCGCTTCACGGCGTCGCGCCCTCCTCCGCCCTCGGTTCCATCACGTAACCCATGCCGCGCACCGTGTGCAGCAGCTTGGGCGAAAACGGCGCGTCGATCTTGTCGCGAAGCCGTTTGATGGCGACCTCGACCACGTTGGTGTTGCTGTCGAAGTTCATGTCCCACACCAGCTCGGCGATGGCCGTCTTCGACAGGATCTCGCCCTGCCTGCGTGCCAGCACCGCGAGCAGCGAGAACTCCTTGGCGGTGAGGTCGATGCGCACGCCGCCGCGCGTCGCCTTGCGCCCGAGCAGGTCGATCTGCAGGTTGGCGATGCGCAGATGCATCGGCTCTTGCGTGCGGCCGCGCCGGTTGAGCGCCTGCAGGCGCGCCAGCAGTTCGAGGAACGAAAACGGCTTGATGAGGTAGTCGTCGGCGCCGTCGTGCAGGCCCTTGATGCGGTCTTCGACGCGGTCGCGCGCCGTCAGCATGATGACCGGCGTCTGCTTCAGCGTGCGCAGCGCGCGCAACACCGAAAAGCCGTCGAGCCCCGGCAACTGCACGTCGAGCACGATGACGTCGTAGTCATGTTCCAGCGCCAGGTGCTGGCCGTCGATGCCGTTGTGCGCCATGTCGACGGCGCAGCCCTGCTCGGTCAGACCCTTGTGCAGGTAGTCCGCCGTCTTGAGCTCGTCTTCGACAATCAGGATTTTCATGAATGCTCATCCGTGGGCTTCTGCCGTCGTGGGCGCCTGGCCGTCGCCTGCCGGTTCGTCGTTCAAGCGGGCAGCCTTGCGATCCTGCCGTGCCTTCTTCTTGCGCTCGAACCAGAAATGCGCGCGATCGAGGTAGAGGTACACCA
>CAXTCC010000104.1:0-1922 GCA_964242015.1 uncultured Variovorax sp. | reverse complement strand
GCCTTCTTCTTGCGCTCGAACCAGAAATGCGCGCGATCGAGGTAGAGGTACACCACCGGCGTCGTGAACAACGTCAGTGCCTGCGACAGTATCAGCCCGCCGACCATCGCGTAGCCCAGCGGCCGACGCAGCTCGGAACCGGAGCCATGCCCGAGCATCAGCGGCAAGCCCGACAGCAGCGCGCACATGGTGGTCATCATGATGGGACGGAAGCGCAGCAGGCACGCCTGGTAGATCGCCTCGTGCGGCGCCATGCCCTGCTCGCGCTCCGCTTTCAAGGCGAAGTCGATCATCATGATGCCGTTCTTCTTGACGATGCCGATGAGCAGGATGATGCCGATCAGCGCGATCACGCTCAGGTCGTAACCGCCCGCCATGAGGATGAGCAGCGCGCCGACGCCGGCCGAGGGCAAGGTCGACAAAATCGTCAACGGGTGGATGTAGCTTTCGTAGAGCAGCCCCAGCACGATGTAGACCGCGACCAGCGCCGCCGCGATCAGGTACGGCTGCGACGACAGCGAATCGCCGAAGGCCTTGGCCGTGCCCTGGAAGTCACCCGACAACGATTGCGGCAAGCCCATCTCCGCCTGCGCCTTGTTGATCGCGTTGACCGCATCGCCCAACGCCGCGCCCGGCGCCAGGTTGAACGAGATCGTGACCGCCGGGAACTGCCCCTGGTGGCTGATCGACAGGTAGGCGCTCTTGCTGGTGTCGACCTTGACGAAAGTCGAGAGCGGGATCTGCTGGCCGTTGAGCGGCGAGGTCAGGTAGAGCTTGTCGAACAGTGCCGGATCTTGCTGCAACGCCGGCGTGATCTCCAGCACCACGTGGTAGCTGTTGAGCTGGGTGAAGTACTGCGCCACCTGCCGTTGCCCGATGGCGTCGTACAGCGTGGCGTCGATGGTCTGCGGCGAGATGCCGAAGCTCGATGCGCGATCGCGGTCGATGGTCAGCACCGCTGAAGCCGCCGAGTTCTGCTGGTCGGATGCGAGGTCGGTGAGCTCGGGCAATTGCTTGAAGCGATTCAGCAGCTTGGGCGCCCAGGTGTTCAACTCGTCGAGGTTCGAGTCCGTCACCGTGTACTGGTATTGCGTGCGCGAAGAGCGGCCGCCCACGCGGATGTCCTGCCCCGCCTGCAGGAACAGGTTGACGCCCTGCACCTTGGCCAGTTGCGGCCGCAGCCGCGTGATGATCTCGTCGGCGCTCGCAGTGCGGCCTTCGTCCTTCGGCTTCAGGCTGATGAAGAAGTTGCCGGTGTTGAAGGTCGACGAGCTGCCGTTCATGCCGAAGCCGGTGATGTCCGGATCGCGCCGCACCACGTCGGCGAGTTCGAGCATGCGCGAATTCATCGAAGCAAAGGAAGCGTCTTGCGCCGATTCGGCAAAGCCGGAGATGAAGCCGGTGTCCTGCTGCGGGAAGAAGCCCTTGGGGATGATCGCGAACAGCACGCCGGTGGCGACCAGCGTCGCGATGAAGACGCACAGCGTGATGAACTGGTGGTCGAGCACCACGTGCAGGCCGCGCTTGTAGCCGTTGAGCATGGCGTCGAAGCCGCGCTCGAACAGCTGGTAGAGCCGGCCGTGCTTGCGCGCATGTTCGTTCTTGAGGAAGCGTGAGCACAGCATTGGGGTCAACGTCAGCGAGATCACGACCGACACCACGATGGTCAGTGTCACCGTCACCGCGAACTCACGGAACAGTCGGCCGACGATGCCGCCCATCAGCAGCAACGGAATGAACACCGCGATGAGCGACACCGAAATCGAGATGATGGTGAAGCCGATCTCTCCCGCGCCTTTGTAGGCTGCCTCCATCGGCGACATGCCCTCTTCGACATAGCGGTAGATGTTTTCCAGCATCACGATCGCGTCGTCGACCACGAAGCCGACCGCGATGGTAAGTGCCATCAGCGACAGGTTGTC
>CAXTCC010000103.1:0-13368 GCA_964242015.1 uncultured Variovorax sp. | reverse complement strand
AGGACGGCGTCGAGAAGTACGCCACCGACATCCGCGTCGACCAGATGCAGATGCTCGGCAGCCGTCAAGGCATGGGCGGCCCGCAAGGCGGTGGCGACGATGACGGCGGCTATTCGCAAGGTGGTGGTGGGGGCGGCGGTGGTGGTGGCGGCGGATACGCCCCGCGCGCTCCGGCGGCTGCGCCTCGCGCGCCCGCACCGGCCCCACGCCAGGCGCCTGCCAAGTCGTCGTCCGGCTTCGACGACATGGACGACGACATTCCGTTCTGAAAACGCGTCGCCCATTTACTGACAGCCAAAGCGCAGGGCCTTCGGGTCTTGCGCTTTTTTCTTGCACCTTCGTGTGCCGAGCCGACCGATGACCATCAATCTCCAGACCCTCAAATGCGCCGAATGCGGCAGCCGTGCGCTCAAGCGAACCGGCCTCAACCAGTACGTCTGCGAGCACTGCGGCTCGGTGTCGGTGGTGGAAGACAACGTGTCGGAGCGGCTCGACCGGGTGCTCGATCAGGTCAAGGACGCGGCGGCCAGCCGGCTCGCCACCGAACAGTCGCAGCGCCAGCAGGCTTCTGCCAGGCGCGTCAGCAAGATCGCCGCGATCGTGGTGGCCTGCATCGTCGGCGTGAACGTCGTCGTCTTCTTGGCAGGCAAGGTGTTCGGCGACAAGAAGACATCCGTGCGCGCCGCTGCACCGTCCGGATCGGTGGTCGCGTCGCTGGGCGACCGGACCATTCCGACGGAAGGGCTCAAGTTCGGTGAGCCACGCCAGGTGCTGGTGGGCAGCGGCAGCTCGGCGCGCGCCAAGCTGCTGGTGACGGTGCGCAACGAAACCGGCAAGCCACTGGATGCGCCGCGCGTCGCCGCTGCGTTGTACGACGGTGACAACAAGCTGGGCAGCGCGAGCGAGAGCGTGCCGGTCGGCGTGCTGATGCCTGGCGAAACCGCGCCGATCCTGCTCGATCTGCCGAGCGACAAGAACGTGACGCGCCAGACGCTCGAAGTGCAACGCCTCGGTGCGCCGTATCGCGCTGTCGAAGGGCCGCGCCTCGCGTTCTCGCGGGTGCGCCTGGCGCAGCAAGGGGCCAAGGGCGATGTCCGCATGGTTGGCCGCGTCGTGAACACGCGCAAGGACGAAACGCTGACCGGCGTCGACGCCTTGGTCACGCTCTACGACGAGGCAGGTGCCGTGATCGGCTTCGGCCGCGGCTATGCGGGGGCCAACAAGATCGAGCCGGGCGAGCGCAGCGCCATCGACGTGCGCATCGACCGCTTCGGCGGGGCCGCGCCGGTTGCCGCCTGGGACTACCGGTTGACGTATTACATCGACTCGGCACAGAACGGCCGCACCGCGGTGTTGAGCGCCGATCGCGTGATCCGCGCATCGGGCGGCCCGGAGGTGTTCAACGCCGATCTGCGCATGAGCGCCGAGGACCTGCTGGCCGACGAGAGCGAGCGTTTCGACCTTGCCCAGTTGGAACTGCTGCCACTCGCGCCGGGCAAGAGCACCACCCAGGACACCCTCTATCTGACCGAACTCGTGAACCGCAGCAAGGACACGATCGCGGTCAGCCCCGCGGCGGTCATTTCGCGCTACGACGGCAGCAAACTCGATGGCACGACCACCGTGTCGGGCCTGGCCTACCTGTATCCCGGCGAGCGCATGCCCGTGCTCGTCGAGCCGCGCGAGGCGAACCGCATCACGCAGACGCGCGTCGAGTGGAAGCCGCTGCGCCGCGCGGCATTACCGGGCGCCCGCACACCGCTGGAAGTCTCCGTGACCGCCACGCGCGCCGACACGAGCAGCGTGCTGGTCAACTTCAGCCAGCGCTTCGTCTACAAATACGCGACGGTGACGGGCACGGTGAAGAACCCAGGCGACCGCATCGTTCGGAAGACGTCGCTCTGGGTGAGCCTGCGCGACCGCGAGGGCAAGCTCACCGGCTTCACTCTGGTGAACAACGTGCCGGCCATCGCGCCCGGCGACAGCGTGCCGTTCGAAGCCAAGGTCGATCAGCTCGGACGCGACTTCGCGACGGTGGCGACGCTGTACCAGACCGAGTAACCGGACCGAATAACCAGACCGAATAAACCAGGCGGAATATCCCTGCACCGGTTGGAAATCGCCGGTTCGGGCCAAGATGAGGGTATGGCCTCGACCTCCACCCCCTCCATTCCTCTTTCGATCCTCGACCTTTCCCCCATCACCGAGGGCAGCGACGCCGGACAATCGTTCCGCAATTCGCTGTCGCTCGCGCAGTTGGGCGAAAAGCTGGGCTACCAGCGCTATTGGCTGGCCGAGCACCATGGCATGCCGGGCATCGCCAGTGCGGCGACATCGGTGCTGCTGTCGTACATCGGCGCCGGCACTTCGACCATCCGTATCGGCGCCGGCGGCGTCATGCTGCCCAACCATTCGCCGCTGGTGATCGCGGAGCAGTTCGGCACGCTGGAATCGCTCTATCCCGGCCGCATCGACCTGGGACTGGGCCGTGCGCCGGGCTCCGATCAGCGCACCGCGCAGGCACTGCGGCGCAACCTCGAATCCGATTCGGACCAGTTCCCGCAAGACGTGGTCGAACTGATGGATTTCATGTCGAAAGCGCCGCGGCAAGCCGTGCGCGCGGTGCCGGGCCAGGGGCTCGAAGTGCCGGTCTGGATTCTGGGTTCGAGCACCTTCGGCGCCCAGTTGGCTGCGCATTTAGGCCTGCCCTATGCCTTTGCCTCGCACTTCGCGCCGCAGCAGATGATGCAGGCGATCCGCATCTACCGCGAGACTTTCAAACCCTCGGCGCAGCTGCAAAAGCCGCACGTGATGCTCGGTTTCAACGTGTTCGTGGCCGACACGGATGCCGAAGCCGAATTCCGCGCCAGCTCGTGGCAGCAGGCTTTCGTGAACTTGCGCAGCGGGCGGCCGGGACGCTTGCCGCCGCCGGTCGAAGGCTATCGGCAACGCGTCGGCCCCTCGGAAAACGCGCTGCTCGACTCGGTGCTCTCATGCTCGGCGGTCGGCTCGCCGGAGACGGTGCGTGCTGGCCTCGATGCCTTCATCGCCCGCACCGGCGCCGATGAATTGATGATCACCTCGCAGGTGTTCGATCACGCGGCGCGGCTGCGTTCTTACGAGTTGCTGGCTGGGTTGCGCGAGACGGCAGCGGCCTGAGCGCCTGATGCCGCAATCAGCGGCGATCTGCTAGACGATCACGCCGCCACCAAGGCACACCTCGCCGTCGTACACGACGGCAGACTGGCCCGGCGTTACTGCCCATTGCGGCGCGTCGAACGCCAGGCGGAACGCTTCGTCGGTGCCCTTGTCGAGCTCGCAGGCCGAGTCGACCTGCCGGTAGCGCGACTTCGCTGCATAGTCGCCCGTGGCAGGCGCAGCGCCCGCCACCCAGCTCGCATCGTCGGCTTCCAGCAGGTTCGACAGCAGCCACGGATGCTCGTGCCCCTGCACCACCCACAAGGTGTTGTGCTCGACATCCTTGCGCGCCACGAACCAGGGTGCATGGTCCCCAGCACCGCGCTGCGCACCCTTGGCCTTGATGCCGCCGATGCCCAGGCCTTGCCGCTGGCCGAGCGTGTAGAAGCTCAGGCCCTGGTGCTCGCCGATGGTGCGGCCGCGCTCGTCCTTCACCGGGCCCGGCGCCTTCGAGATATAGCGGTTCAGGAACTCGCGAAACGGTCGCTCGCCGATGAAGCAGATGCCGGTCGAGTCTTTCTTCTTGGCGTTGGGCAGGCCGATTTCGTCGGCGATGCGGCGCACTTCGGTCTTGTGCAGTTCACCGACCGGGAACAGCGTTTTCGACAGCTGCTGCTGGTTCAGCCGATGGAGGAAATAGCTCTGGTCCTTGGAGGCATCGAGCCCTTTCAGCAGCTCGTGCTTTTGCGTCGCCTCGTTGAAGCGAACGCGCGCGTAGTGGCCGGTCGCGATCTTCTCGGCGCCGAGCCGCATGGCATGGTCGAGGAAGGCCTTGAACTTGATCTCGGCATTGCACAGCACGTCGGGGTTGGGTGTGCGGCCGGCCTGGTATTCGCGCAGGAACTCGGCGAACACGCGGTCCTTGTAGTCGGCCGCGAAGTTGACATGCTCGATCTCGATGCCGAGCACATCGGCCACGCTGGCGGCATCGATGAAGTCGACGTTCGACGAGCAATATTCGCTGTCGTCATCATCTTCCCAGTTCTTCATGAAGATGCCGACGACCTCGTGGCCCTGCTGTTTCAGCAGGTGCGCAGTGACCGCGGAATCGACTCCGCCCGAAAGGCCCACCACGATGCGCTGCTTTTTCGACATAGGGACAGCATTGTCCCAGCCTTGCATTGCACGGACGCACCGTGCGGTTTAGCGATCAGGCCGTCGCGCGCTTGCGGGCTTCCTCTTCGACCAGGTCCTTCTTCGACAGCTTGCCGACGGCGGTCTTCGGCAGCTCCTTGCGCACTTCGAGGAAGCCGATCATCTCGTGCTTGCCGAGACGGTCTTTCAGGAAGGTCTTGAGTGCATCGAGCTCGAGCGGCTCCGCGCCGGCCTTGAGCACGACAAAGGCTTTGGGCGACTGGCCGCGATAGTCGTCGGGCACGCCGATCACGCAGACTTCGGCCACCGAAGGGTGTTCGTAGATGGCTTCTTCGAGCACGCGCGGGTAGACGTTGAAACCGCCGCACAGCAGCATGTCCTTGGTGCGGTCGACGATGTAGAGGAAGCCGTCGGCGTCGAACTTGGCCACGTCGCCGCTGCGGAAGTAGCCGTCGGGCGTCATCGATTCGGCGGTGGCCCCGGGGTTGTTCCAGTAGCCGAGCATCACGTTCGGTCCCTTCACGCAGAGCTCGCCTGGCTCGCCGGTCGCGACCTCCTTGCCGGAGCCGTCGAGCGCCAGCAGCTTGATGTGAACGCCCGGTAGCGGCATGCCGCACGAGCCGGCCTTGCGTGCGCCGCGCGCCGGCGTGAAGGTGCCTGACGGCGAGGTCTCGGTCATGCCCCAGCCTTCGTTCAAATGGCAGCCGGTCATCTCGAAGAAGCGCTGCTCCACCTCGACCGGCAGCGGTGCGCCGCCCGAGCCGCAGAACTTGAGCGACGTCATGTCGGTCTCCTTGGCCTTGGGGTGCGAGAGCATCGCCGTGTACATCGTCGGGACGCCGGGAAACACGCTGATCTTGCCGACCGATATCTCGCGCAGCACCGCGTCGATGTCGAACTTGGTGTGCAGCACCAACGCGGCGCCGAGTCGCATGCCGAGCAGCATCGCGGCACTCAACGCATAGATGTGGAAGAGCGGCAGCACGATCAGGAAGCGCTCGACGCCATCGGCCAGGATCGGTGGATCGCCCTTGGTCGACTCGAGGTACTGCGCACTCGCGGCGCCGAGGTTGGCGTGCGTCAGCATCGCGCCCTTGGGCAGGCCGGTGGTGCCGCCGGTGTACTGCAGCACGACGATCTCTTTCTCGAGATCACCCAGTGGGTGGCGCACGACGCCGGCACCGTCGTTGTCGAGCAATTGCGCGAACGACATGTGCTTGTCGTCGACTGGCACCGTCGCCAGCATGCCGGCGCCTTGCAGCATCGCGTTGACCTTGTCGGGTGCGCCGCTGTATTCGGCCAGGCTGCCGACCACCAGCTTCTTCAACCGCGAGCTGGCAAGAATGCGCGCCATCTGCGGATAGAGCACGGCCAGGTCGAGCGTGACGAGGATGTCGGTCTGGCTGTCTTCGACCTTGTGCGCCAGCACGCGCTCGACGTCGAGCGGCGAGTAGTTGACCACCACGCCACCCGCTTTGAGCACGCCGAAAAACGCGATCGGATACTGCGGCGTGTTGGGCAGGAACAAGCCCACGTGCACGCCCGGCTTCACGCCCAACGCCTGGAAGCCCTTGGCCGCGCGGTTGCTCAATTCGTCCAGCTCGCGATAGCTGATGACGCGGCCCATGAACTCGATGCATGCGTTCTCAGGCCATCGTGCTGCCGCGTCTTCGAGAAACTGCGCGACCGGCTTGAGCGCCAGCTCGGCGTCCCAGCGCATGCCGGGCGGATACGACGTCGTCCAGGGGGTTTTGCTGGGCGTGGCGGCTTCTGTCATGTCGTCTCCAAGGGTCGCTTTTTGAAGACTCCATTGTGGAAGCGCGGCTGCGTCGTCAAGTGCTGCGGACCTTGGGGCTTTCCCGCATAGCCCCTCGACAAAAGCGCGGAACGCTACGTTGTCTTGAGCGATGCGACGGAGGCGTCGACGTGCACCAGCTCCAGCGGAAAGCGGCGGCCAGCCAGATAGTCGTCGATGCATTGCATCAGCAGCGGACTGCGGTGCCGATCGATGCTGGCGCGCAGCTCGTCCGCCGTCATCCACAGCGTGCGCACGATGCCGTCGTCGAGCGTGCGCTCGGGCTCGAAAGCGCCCAGCGTGCCCGCAAAGGCGAAGCGCAGGTAGGTCACGTCGTCGCCGTTGGTGCTGCGGGTGGAGCGCGCCATGTAGATGCCGACGAGGGCAGTCGGCACGAAATGGTGCGCGGTCTCTTCGAGCGTCTCGCGCGCGCATCCTTCGGCGGGAGATTCGCCAGGGTCGAGATGACCGGCCGGTGTGTTCAGCTTGAGACCGTCGCCGGTGTGCTCTTCGACGAGCAGGAAGCGACCATCGCGTTCGATCACGGCGGCCACGGTGACGTTGGGCTTCCAGCGTTGTGTCGGCATCGTGTTCATCGGATCACTCCTGACTGTCTCGTCGCAAGGCCTCGAGTTCGGCTGCGGTCGGTCTGGGCAGCACCAGTGTGACAGTGCAACCCGCGTTCAGCGCGCTGTCGATCTCGATTGTTCCGCCATGGCGCTGCACCGCGGTACGCACCAGCAACAGACCCAGACCGATACCGTGGACGTCGGGATGGCTGTCGCGGTGCAGCCTGTGAAACGGCTGGAACAACTGCGACTGTAGCTCCGGCGGAATGCCGGGGCCCTGGTCCTGCACGCCGATGCGCCAAGTCGGCCCGTTCTCGGCATTGGCCTCGACCACGCTGCAGCGCAGCTCGCCACCCGGCGGCGAGTATTTGAGTGCGTTGCTCAGTACGTTGGTCAGCGCGCGCGTGAGCAGGCCGCGGTCGGCGATGCAAGTAGCTTCTTCCAGTACGGTGACCAGCAGCACCTCGACTTGTCTCTGCCGCGCCGCGATCCATGCGTCGTCGATCGCCATCTGCATCAGCGCCACGAGGTCGAGTTCCTCGGCACGGAAAGGCTGCGCTTCGGCGCGTGCCAGGTTGACGAAGCCGTCGGCCAACTCGAGCCCGGTTTGCGCATGGCGCTCGATGCGCTGGAACAGCGCGTCGCCCTCGAACAGATCGGGCCGCGTGCGCGCCAGTTCGATCGTGGTCAGGATCGACGCGCTCGGTTCGCGAATGTCGTGCGAGATGAAGCGCAAGGCCTCGTCGCGCTGACCTTGGGCGCGGCGCATCTTGCTGATGTCGACCAGCGCCACCATCCAACCGGCATGCTCGTTGGCGTCGTCGAAGAACGGCACGCAGCGCAGCAGCAACGAGTGGCCCTTCGGGTCTTCGCCTTCGCCGATGACGGGCTGCACGCCGTTCAGCAACGCGCCGGGCGGCATCATCGGCGCGCCGGTGGTGCGCCATCGCAGGTCGGAGAGCAGTCGGTGCGCATCGCGGCCGAGCAGGCCGGTGGCGTCGGTCTGCCAATAGCGTTGTGCTGCGATGTTGGAGATCATCACGCGGCCCCGCCCGTTCAGGATCATGGTCGCGTCGGGCAGGTGGTCGATGCCGTCTCGCACGAAGCGATGCAGGTCGCGCATGCGCTGCCCCGCAGCCGACGTGGCCGCCATCTGCCGATCCAGAAAATCGCCGCGCCCCGGCCTCGGCGGTGGCAACGGCACCGCGCCGCCCTCGAAGTCGAGCGCCAGTTGCTCGGTGCCCCATCGCAGGTAGCGCAGCGCAGCGTACAGGCGCAGCAAGCTCCACAGCGGATAGACCAGCATCAGCCCCGCGAAGCCAGCCGCCGGCGCGAACTGCACGCCGACCCAGGGCCGTCCGGCGTTCAAGCCGATCCGCAGCGCGAGCATGGCGCCGATGAGCATGAGCACACCCACTGGCCGCAACCAGAGCAACCCGAACAGTGCCACTGCGAGCGGCAGCAGGTTGTAGGCGAGGTCTTGCCACATCGATGCGTCGACCACGCGCCGCCCGCTGAGCAAGCCCTCGAGCACGTCGGCGAAGATCTGCACGCCAGGCGTGAGGCCAGTCGGACTCGGCGCTGTCGTGGCATAGGCGTCGCCCATGCCGACCGCAGTGGCGCCGACGAGCACGTACTTGTCCTTGAAGACATCGGGCGCGACGCGGCCTTGCAGCACATCGATGTACGACACGGTGACGAAGGGCTGCTCGCCTCGCGCGAACACCACCAGCTCATGTTGTTCACGCAGCCACGGCGCATTGCTTTCGACCGCCGGCAATGGCGGACGCGGCGGCGCCGGCTGGCCCTTTTCGTATGCCTTGGCGGCATCGTGCAACGCAACGACGAAGTGCGGCCAGGGGCGGCCTTCGAATCCTTCTCGCATGTAGACGCTGCGCGTGATGCCGTCCTGGTCGAGCGACAGATGCGCGTGGCCGATGGCGTTGGCCGCATGGGCCAGCAAGGGCGTCGGCATCAGTTCCTTTTGCGCCTGCTGGCCGACCGATTGCAAGGCCATTGGCAGCACCACGCAGCCACTGTCCTGCATGGCCTGCGCCAGCGTCGCGTCGTCGGCGGCGTAGGTCGAATCCTGTTCCGGCAGCAGCAAATCGAAACCGATGCAGCGCGGATTTTGCGCAGCGATGCGACGCAGCGCTTCGGCATGCAGGGCGCGACGCCAGGGCCAGCGGCCGATGGCGGCGAGCGACTTCTCGTCGATCGCGACGATGATCACATTGCCGGACGGCTTCTGGTCTAGCGGTGCGCCTGTGTTCTCTTGCAGCAGGCGATCGAAGCGCGGCAGCGGCTGGGTCAGCGTGAGCTCGGTCACGAGGGCGAGCAGGCCGACCGTGAGCAACAGCCAGGCACCGCGGCGTCGCCAGTAACGTTGGAGCGCCCTTCGAAACGGCGTCTGCGGTGTCGGGTCCGAATCGCCGGGTAGCAACGGAGCGGGCGCTGTCGGCATGATGCGGAGCGACGGACGGTGTAGTGGGCGAAGCCGGCGCTCAGGGCCGGGCGAGGGGTTCGCCGTCGCCGCTGACCACGCCGCCACCGGTCGAGGTCTGCACCACGCCGCCGATGCGCAGCAGGCGTGGCGGCGAATACGGGCCTTCCGCTCCCGACGCATCGCGCGCCCGCAGTCGCACGTAGTAAGCGCCGCGCTCCACGCCGGTGATGGTCCAGCGCGGTGCACTCAGATCGGCTTCGAGCACGATCTGCCTGAAGGTTTCGTCCTTCGCGATCTGCCCGTGGAAGCTGTGGCCGGCGGCCGCGCTCCAGCTGAGCGTCGGAGTGTCGCCGGCGTCCCCCACATCCAGCGTGCCGACTTTGGGAGTCGCAACGAGCGAGAAGCGTTGCGGCGCCGCGAACGGGCCGTGCCCCGGTCCGGGCGTCTGCACCGTTGCGACGCGCCAGTAGTAGTCACCGAGAGGCAGTGTCGCCAGGCCGAGGCGGCAACGGGACAGTCCGGGTTGATCGATCTCCAGCTGCGAGAAATCTGCGCGGCTCGAGACCTGCAAATGAACTTCGGTGCCAGCCACTTCGGAGCACACGAGTTGCGCGGCTTCGCTGGTGACGCGTGCCCCCGGCGCGGGACTTTGGTACAGCGGCGGCACCGGGCGTGCGTGGATGCGGATGTTGCGGCTGGCTTCTGCCCCGGCCAGTCCGTCGGTGTCGATGGAGCGAACTCCCAGGATGTAGTCACCATCGTCGAGCACGGCAAACTTCACGACGCGGCCGCTGAACATGCCATCGCGCAGCACTTCACGAAAGCCGCCGTCGCGGGCGATGCGGACTTCATGGCGCGTGGATGCCTCGCTCTCGCCCAGGTCGAAGACGAGCTGCTCTGCGTCCAGGTATTCCGCGGGCAGGGCAGTGAGGTCGGGTGCGGGCGGAAGTGATTTTCGCGTTCCGAGCTTGCCGTTGCCTTCGACCAGCACGCCCTGGCCCGCGGTGATGGTCGTGCCGCGTGCCGATGCGTGGCGGGCAGCGCCACGCGCCGGCCTGCGCGCCTGCACCGCCACCGTGCCTTCGCTCACCGAGGTACCGGTGCTGCCATCGAGCCCGACGGCGACATCGAAGTGCGTGCCGCGCACGCTGGCCACGGCCCCCGGCGCATGAATTTCGAAGACGCGACCCTTGGGTTGTTTGGAGACTTCGGACTCGACCTTTCCGCCGCGGACGTCGATGACCGATTCGAAGCTGTCGGAAGCCGCGCCGCGTCGACGCAGGCGCTTGAGTTCGACATCGGAGCCGGCCAGGATGCGGACGATCGAACCGTCGGCCAGCCGGAGCAGCAGGTAGCCGTCTTCGGGCACCTGTATTTTTGCGCCCTCGACGAGGGTGTTGCCGATCGCCAGCGGCTCGGCAATGGCGCTGGCAGGTGCTGGCGCGTCGGCCGCGCCACCGGCTGATTTGCGAGCCGAGGCGGCGGTGCTGGCCGCGACCGGCGCCTGCACTGCGGTCGGCGTGCCCCTGACGAATTCGACTCGGGCGTTGATGGCGCCAGGTTTCATCAACCGCGCCGGAATCTGCAGCATCGTGCCGACGGTGAGCTTGTTCGGGTCCTGAATGCGGTTGAGCTTCTGCAGTAAAGGCCACTGCTTGGGTGCCCGCAGATAAGTGGCAGCGATCGACGGCAGGGTCTCGCCCTCTTCGACACGATGGGTCGTAAAGCCGTCGGGCGCGCGCGCCCAACTCGGGCTCGCGACCAGGCAGGCCAGCGCCGCGGCCGCCAGCGACGCGGCGATCGCGCCGCGCCATGGCAGCGGCCTCATGAAGGCGTGCCGAGGGCCGTGCGGACGTCCGAGAAGCTGTCGGCCTCGAGCGCTTCGAGGCGGTAGCCGAGACCATAGATGGCGGACAGCAAGAAGCCGTTGGCGGGGCGCAGGTCGAGCTTGCTGCGAAGGCGCGAAACGTGGGTGTCGAGCGAGCGCGACGCCGGTTCCGGCCCGAGTCCCCATACCGCTTCACGCAAATGTTCGCGCGACAGCAGCCGGCCCATGTTCTGGAAGAGAAAAAGCGCGAGTTCATACTCGCGATGCTTCAATTCGACCGCCTTGTTGTTGACTTCGAGGCTGCGCGATTGCGGGAAGAAGTGATACGGCCCGAAGACCAGTTCCGACTCGAAATGCGCCGGATAGGCTCTGCGCAGCAGCGCCTGCACGCGGGCCTTGAGTTCGCCGACGCGAATCGGTTTGACCATGAAATCGTCGGCGCCGGCGCCCAGGCCTTCGACCATGTCGGCCTCTTCTCGCCGGTTGGTCACGAACAGGATCGGCAGCCGGCTGGCGAGTTCTTCGCGAATCCAGCGGACGACCGTGGGGCCTTCGACGTCAGGCAGGCTCCAGTCGAGCACCAGCAAGTCGAAGGTCTGCGTCCGGAGGTCGCGCAAGAGCGTTCTCGCGTCTCCATAACCGTGGCATTCGTGGCCAATGCCATCCATCGTGTGGTGAATCAGCTCGAGCTGACCCACTTCGTCGTCAAGCGCCGCAATTCTCATTTTTTGAGCTCCCTGCTAACCGATTTCTACTGACCCGAGGCGGCTTTGAGCCGCTGCCGGAATGTTAACGACGGGCTTCCGGTAGCAACTGTTAACTAGTCCACGGATAGATGGCCGCTCGAATAACAAATGTCATTGGCCGAGCATTAGTGCGCTCCAGTTCCGTGGGGCTCCCAACATAACCAGCGCAAATGGCGAGCGGCGTCCACACCAACGAAGCGCTTTGCGTCCTGCGTTCGACCTGACTGCGATCACGGTCCGGACGCTATTGTTTTGATAGCGATAAACGGAGGCGGGCCGGGCGCTTTGCCGCCCCGGCGTTGGTGTATCCGCTGAGCCTCGCCGCCGGACTCTTGCGTTAAGCTCGGCCCGCATTCCGCGACCCCTGCCCCTGAGGAGACTTCTATGCTGATAGGCGTACCCGCCGAAACGACGGCGGGCGAAACCCGAGTGGCCGTCACCCCCGAGACGGTCAAGAAACTGTCGGCACTCGGACACAGCTTGCGTGTGCAGTCGGGCGCCGGTGTCGCGGCCAGCGTGACCGATTCGGCCTATCAGGCGGCCGGTGCCGAGATCGTCGATGCCGCCGGTGTTTACGCCGCGGAGATGGTCCTCAAGGTGCGCACGCCCAGCGACAGCGAAGCCGCCCGGATGAAGCCCGGCACCGTGCTCATCGGCATGCTCAACCCCTTCGATGCCGCCGGCCTGCAGCGCATGGCGACTGCCGGCCTGACTGCCTTCGCGCTCGAAGCCGCGCCACGCACCACCCGCGCCCAGAGCATGGACGTGCTCAGCTCGCAGGCCAACATCGCCGGCTACAAGGCGGTGATGATCGCCGCCGACAAGTACCAGCGCTTCTTCCCGATGCTGATGACCGCGGCCGGCACCGTGAAGGCGGCGCGGGTCGTGATCCTCGGCGTCGGCGTCGCCGGCCTGCAGGCGATCGCGACCGCCAAGCGCCTGGGTGCGGTGATCGAGGCGTCCGACGTGCGCCCCAGCGTCAAGGAACAGATCGAATCGCTCGGCGGCAAGTTCATCGAGGTCTCGTACGACACCGATGAAGAAAAGGAAGCCGCAGTCGGCGTCGGTGGCTACGCCAAGCCGATGCCTGCAAGCTGGCTGGCGCGCCAGCAGATCGAGGTGGCCAAGCGCGTGGCGCTGGCCGACATCGTCATCAGCACCGCGCTCATCCCCGGCCGCGCCGCGCCGACGCTCATCACCGAAGACATGGTCAAGGCGATGAAGCCGGGCTCGGTGATCGTCGACATCGCCGCCGGCAAGGGGCCGAACGGCGTGGGCGGAAATTGCCCGATCTCCGAAGCCGACAAGACGGTGGTCAAGCACGGCGTGACCATCGTCGGCGAGACCAATCTGGCAGCCCTGGTGGCGGCCGATGCGTCGGCGCTGTATGCGCGCAACGTGCTCGACTTCGTGAAGCTGATCGTCACCAAGGAAGGTGCGCTGAAGATCGATCTGGAAGACGACATCGTCGCCGCCTGCCGCGTGTCGCACGACGGCCAGGTCACCAAGAAATAAGAACCAAGACCGAAAAAACCAAAGCGCAGGAGAAGCCATGGACCCCGTATCCCACACCGTCATCAACCTGATCATCTTCGTGCTGGCCATCTACGTGGGCTACCACGTGGTGTGGACCGTCACGCCGGCGCTGCACACGCCGCTGATGGCGGTGACCAACGCGATCTCGGCGATCG
>CAXTCC010000102.1:0-13404 GCA_964242015.1 uncultured Variovorax sp. | reverse complement strand
GCGCCGGTGATCGCGCGCATCGCCAAGGAGATGGGCATCCTGACGGTCGGCGTGGTGACCAAGCCGTTCGACTGGGAAGGCGGCCGTCGCATGACCAACGCCGATGCCGGCCTGGCCGAGCTCGAAGCCAATGTCGATTCGCTGATCGTGGTGCTGAACGAAAAGCTGCTCGACGTGCTGGGTGACGACATCACGCAGGACGAAGCCTTCGCGCATGCCAACGACGTGTTGAAGAACGCGGTCGGCGGCATCTCTGAAATCATCAACGAGTACGGCGGCGTCAACGTCGACTTCGAAGACGTGCGCACCGTGATGGGCGAGCCGGGCAAGGCCATGATGGGCACCGCCGCAGCAGCCGGTCCGGACCGTGCGCGCATCGCAGCAGAGCAGGCCGTCGCCTGCCCGCTGCTCGAAGGCATCGACCTGTCCGGCGCCAAGGGCGTGCTGGTGCTGGTGACCGCATCGAAGGGTTCGCTCAAGCTGAACGAATCGAAGCTCGCGATGAACACCATCCGCGCCTACGCTTCGCCCGACGCGCACGTGATCTACGGTGCCGCCTATGACGAAACGCTCGGCGACGAAATGCGCGTGACCGTGGTCGCGACCGGCTTGTCGCGCCAGGACGCACGCCGTCAGGCGCCGACGCTGGAAGTCATTCGCACCGGCATGGGAACCGGTACCGACGGTCCCTTCAATGTGCCGACACTGGGCGGCATGGGCCAGACCGGCGCGCACGGCCAGCCCAACTACGAAGGCATGGCGGTGCCGAGCGTGTGGCGCACCAACCGCACGATGGCCGCGGCCAAGGTCGATGCGTTGTCGTCGGGCGGCATGGACGACTTCGAGATTCCGGCGTTCCTCCGTCGTCAGGCGGATTGATGACCGGCCACGCACCGTGACTATTGCGGACATAGCGAGGCGCACGGCGCGCCTGGCGCCTCGCGCTCCTAAAATCACGGCTGTGTTGCAACAACGTACGCTCAAGTCGATCAGCCGCGCCGTGGGCGTGGGGCTGCACAGCGGGCAACGGGTCGAGCTCACGCTGCGGCCAGCGCCGGTCGACACGGGCATCGTCTTCCGGCGCACCGATCTGCCGGAGCCGGTCGAGATCCGGATGACGGCGGAAGCGGTCACCGACACGCGGCTGGCCTCCACCATTTCGACCGGCGGCGCCAAGGTGCAGACGGTCGAACACCTGATGTCGGCCTGTGCCGGACTCGGCATCGACAACCTGTACATCGACATCACCGCCGACGAGGTTCCGATCCTCGACGGCTCGGCATCGTCTTTCGTGTTCCTGCTGCAGAGCGCCGGCATCGAACTGCAGAAGGCAGCACGCAAGTTCATTCGCGTGACGCGCAAGGTCGAAGTGCGCGAGGGCGAGGGCGCCAACGAGAAGTGGGCGTCGCTTGAACCCTTTCATGGCTACAAGCTCGCGTTCCAGATCGACTTCGACCATCGGGTGGTCAACTCGACCGGTCAGCGCGTCGAGTTCGACCTGGGCAGTGGTTCGTACAGCCGCGACATCGCGCGCGCCCGCACCTTCGGCTTCACCAAGGAAGTCGAGTACATGCGCAGCAAGGGCCTGGCGCTCGGCGGCGGCCTCGACAACGCCATCGTGATGGACGACACCAAGGTGCTGAACGCGGGCGGGCTGCGCTACGACGACGAGTTCGTCAAGCACAAGATCCTCGACGCGATGGGCGACCTGTACATCGTCGGCCACCCGCTGCTGGCGTCGTACACGGCGTTTCGCTCGGGCCACGCCATGAACAACAAGCTGCTGCGTGAACTCATCTCGCAGAAAGACGCGTGGGAGATCGTCACGTTCGACGACGCGAAGAAGGCGCCTGCCGGCTTCGCGGAAGTCGCGCGCGCCTGGTAACCGGGGCGCGACCTTCGATGCTGCTTTTTCGCTGGGCGATCCTGCTGTTTCTGCTGATGGCCGGCGTGTCTTTCGCGTTTTATGCGGGCACCGGTCAGGTGAAGTACCGCCGCTTCGGATGGATCGTGTTGAAGTGGACGCTGCTGGCGGCCTTCGGCTTCTTTGCCGTGCTCATCGCCGAACGCGTGGCCTGACTGCGCTCCGCGCCGTTAGCGAATTTCTCGATCGCTAGCCCGCGCGCCGGGCCCGCGCGTTCGACACCGCGACCAGAATCAACCCGAGCACCACGAAGCACACCAGCAGTCCGAACGCGTTGAGCAGCGCGCCACCGTAGCCGAGCGTCGTCACGTCGATGAACGGATACGGATACGACTGCAGCACCTCGCCACGCACCAATGCGTAGACAATGTAGCCGACCGGGTACACGCACCACACCAGCGGCGCCGACCATGCAAGGCGATGGCCCGGCAGCACCAGCAGCCAGTGCAGGAAGAACAGGATCGGCATGACGTAGTGCAGCAGCATGTCGGCGATCCACTGCATGCCTTGCGGGTTCCACACGTGGCGCAGCAGCAGGTGGTAGCCGATGCCGACGACCAGGATGCTGGTGACGGCACAACCCTGGACGGTAGGTCTCGCCGCGAAGCGACCGATGCCGGAATCGGGCGCGACGAGCGGCAAGAGCAGCGCCAGCGCGACGAAGAGGTTGGTCAGCACGGTGAAGTAGCCGAGGTAGATCACGATGCCCATCAGCGCCGGCTTGCCGCTCGCGGCGGTCATGCCGACCGACAAGTTCAGTTGCAGCAGCAGGGCGAACCACGCGATGATGCAAAGGGCGAAGCTGGATTGGCGTGCAGTGGACGTCATTGATGGATGTTGTTGTTCGGGCATCGCCCTACCGGCTACTCGAGCGACCGCTTATCGGCTGCGCCCGGCGCGGTACTGGCCGTTGGGCGGTTGCAGACCGGTCGCTTGTGCAAGGCGCGCCAGCGAGCTGCCGACATGCGCATGCGTGATCGCGATGCCGAGCGCATCGGCGGCATCGCTGCCCGGCAAGCCGGGCAGATTCAACAGGCGCTTCACCATTTCCTGCACTTGCGTCTTGGCGGCATTGCCATGGCCGGCCACTGCCTGCTTCATCTGCAGCGCGGTGTATTCGGCCACGCTCAGGTTGCTGGTGACCAGCGCCGTGATACAGGCGCCGCGCGCCTGGCCCAGCAGCAGCGTCGATTGCGGATTGACGTTGACGAACACGATCTCGACTGCGGATGCGTCCGGCTGGTAACGCGCCGCGACTTCGCCGATGCCATCGAACAGCACCTTCAGGCGCGCCGGCAAATTGGCGATGTCCAGATGCTTGGTGCTGATGGTGCCGCTCGCGACATAGCGCAGGGCGTGCCCGTCGACGTCGACCACGCCGAAGCCGGTGGTTCGCAAGCCGGGGTCGATGCCGAGGATGCGCATGGAAAGACAGCGATCGGGTGCTTGCGGCTAGACGCCGAAGTACCAGCGCACCGAATGAAAGAACACCGGCGCTGCGAAACACAGCGCATCGACGCGGTCGAGCAGGCCGTTGGCGCCGGTCACGCCCATGCCCTTCGGCCCCCAGTTGGGGATGCCGCGATCGCGCTTGAGCGCCTTCATGACCAGGTGCCCCATCGACCCGGCGACACAGGCGATCAACGACATCGCCAGCGCCTGGCCGTAGCCGAACGGCGTGATGAAGGACATCAGCGCGCCGACCACGCTGGCGATCGCCATGCCGACCGCCCAGCTGACCCAGTTGAAGCTCTGGCTCACGTTGGGGGCAAAGGGTTCGCGCTGCAACCAGCGCCACATCTTCGGGCCGGCGTCGAGCGGCGAATAGGCGAAGCGTCGCGCGATCAGGTGCTGCACCACCATGCAGGTCTGCACCACGAACACGAGGAAGAACACGAGGAACGCGCTCTTGCCTTCGAAGCCGGGGAACGACAGCAACAGCAGCGCCGGCACATGGCTCATGCCGTAGACGCAGACGGTGATGCCCCATTGCAGCTTGGCGTTGCGCTCGAGGAACTGGTTGGGGTCGTTGGACAGCGCGCTCACCACCGGGATGGCGAGAAACACGTAGACCGGAATGAAGACAGTGAAAAGATCGAAGCGCGCGGTCGCGACCAGGATGAACTGGATCGGCAACACCACGAAAAACGCCAGGATCAAGCTTCGGTGATCGCCGCGCCGCGTCGGCGAGAGCGTGATGAACTCACGCAGCGACAGAAACGAGATCAGCGCGAACAGAAAAGTGGCCACGCCTTCGCCGAGCGCCCAGCCGATCCAGAACACCACCGCCATGAACCAGGTGGTGCTGAGCAGTTGCTGGAAGTCCTTGAGTTCGCGTTGCCACGCTTCGGTGTGCAGCGCGTTGCGTCGTTCGCGCAGGCTGATGAAGAAGGTGACGGTGCTGACGATGGCGAGCACGCCGAACACCAGAATGAACAGAGCCGCGACCTGGTGGGCCGGCGAAAGGTCGCGCAGGAACTGGTTCATCTCGATGGCTGGATCAATGGGTGCATCAAACGCTGCGCAGCGCGACGACGGCTTCGCGCGCGCGATCGAGAAATGGTCGGCGCTCTTCGCCTTCTTCGAGCCGGACGGGCGCGCCGAAAGTGACCGAGCACAGGATCGGCACCGGCACCACTTCGCCCTTGGGCATGACCCGTTGAATGTTGTCGATCCAGGCCGGCACCAGCACCACGTCGGGGAACAGCTGCGCCAGCGTGTACAGGCCCGACTTGAACTTCTGCGGCTCGCCGGTGTAGCCGCGCGTGCCCTCGGGAAAAATGATGATCGAGTCGCCGCTGGTGAGGGCTTCGATCAACGGGGCGAGCGGGTCGGCGGCTTCAGGTGTTGGCGTGGAGATGGCATCGGACGCGGTCGCTTCAGCCGTCGTCGGCGCCGACAGGTCAGGCTCGGTCGGCGGTGATGCGATCAGCGGCAATTGCACCGCCTTGACCGCAAAAGCCGCCGGTGCCGGTGGCGGCACCTGGATCATGAAGGGCTCGATCGGGTCCATCGACGGCTCGATGCGCTCGGTTTGAATGAGGGTGGGAACCGCAGGCTTCGTGTCGGAGATTGTTGCCGGCGCGGCTGGCACCACCGGCGCACCGCCGCGCTCCACGTACACCGCGTTGAACACCTCGGTCGTGATCCAGCGCTTGAACGGCGTGTTGGCCCAGTAGTCGCGCGCCGCGATCGGTCGGGTGATGCTGCGCAGCTCTTCGGGCAACGCTGCCCAGATCATCACGAGGTCGGCGTGGCTCTGGTGATTGGCGAAGTAGATGCGCTGCTCGGCCTTGGGCGGGCAGCCGTACCAGCGTGCCTGCGCCCCGGTCAATAACCGCACCACTCCCAACAACAACCAACCCGTCAACTTCGCCAGCATGGGCGCGATGATACGGGCCGGATCGTTCAGGGCAGCTCGGCCGATGGCATGCGCGCGACGATCGTCGCGGCGCGGCCGGCGATGTAAGGCGAGCCGGGCTTGCGCTCGAAGAACTTCGGGCTCGGCAGCATCACCGCCAGCCGTGCCGCCTCGTTGGCGCTGAGGCGCGATGCCGACTTGGAGAAGTAGCGTTGCGATGCCGCCTCGGCACCGAACACGCCTTCGCCCCATTCGACGCTGTTCAGATAGAGCTCCAGGATGCGCTGCTTGCTCAACAGCGCTTCGAGCACGGTCGCGAGTACCAGCTCCTGGCCCTTGCGCAGGAGCGTGCGTTCGCCCGACAGAAACAAATTCTTGGCAAGCTGCTGCGTGATGGTCGAGCCGCCGCGCAGCTTGGCCGCCTGCGGCGACTTGCCGCGTGCGATGGCCGCGGCGGCGCGCTTTGCCGCAATCTCTTCCGCCTTGGCGTTGCGCTGGCGGGCCCGCTCGATGGCTTCCCACTCGACGCCCTGGTGATAGATGAATTCGCCGTCTTCGCTGGCGATGACCGCGCGCTTGAGCGTGTCGGCGATCTGCGCGTAGGGCACCCAGCGTTGCTGCCATGTGCGGTCGCCGGCGCGATCTCTGCCAGCGTCCCCGTTGCTGCGCCCATGCGTCGCGATCTGCCAGGCTTCGGAGCGTTGAAATGCCGTCGATTGCGGATCGACCACCGCCATCAGCGCGATGCGCGCAACGAAGAACACCTGAAGCGCGATGACTGCGACGATGAGGCACAGGAGCCAGGAAAAAAAAGCGCGCACGGGTTTGACCTTTTCAACCGACCAGCGCACGAAGTTCGGCGAGCACCTGCGCCGCCGGCGGCCGCACGCCGCGCCATATCTCGAAGGCCTCCGCCGCCTGCTCGACCAGCATGCCGAGGCCGTCGCGCGGCACCGCACCATGCGCGCGCGCCCATGCCATGAAGCCGGCGGCCGAAGGCCCGTACATCATGTCGACCGCCAGCGTGCCGCGCTTCAACACGCCGGCCGACACCGGCACATCGCCGCCCGCCAGGCTGGACGCGGTGGCGTTGACGACGATGTCGAAGGCGCCGTCGACCGTGTGCAGCGATTGCGCCTCGAGGGACGCGCGATGCTGCAGCGCCAAGGCGGCGTGGCGCTGCACCAGCACAATGGCTTTGGCCAGCGTGCGGTTCGCGACCACCACGCGGCGCGCACCGGCTTCAAGGATCGGTCCGAGCACGCCGGCCGAGCCGCCGCCGGCGCCGATCAGCAGCACGTCGCGACCTGCAAGCGCCACGTCGGCGTTGCGTTGAATATCGTTCACCAGGCCGATGCCGTCGGTGTTGTCGCCATGCAGGCCATCCTCGCGGAAGCTCAGCAGGTTGACCGCCTGCGCCAATCCGGCGCGCGGCGTCAGGTGCTGCGCCAGCCGCGCCGCGTCGAACTTGAAGGGCACGGTGATGTTGCAGCCGCGCGCGATGCCCGACGCGTCCGCGCGAAACGCCGCGACCGCCGCGTCGAAGCCGCCCATCGGCACCAGTCGTCGCTCGTAGCGCAAGGCCTGGCCGGTGAGTTCGGCGAAGCGCGCATGGATCCATGGCGAGCGGCTGTGCTCGATCGGGTTGCCCATCACGCAGTACAGGTCCATGGCGACTCCGGGCAACCTTGCTCGACGCGTTATTTGGACGAGAGCTCGGTCGTCTCGTCGCGCGTGAACTTGAAGCGCGAGGGCAAGGCGATCTGGTCGGTCTGCTTGCGCATCGCGTCGGTGAAGCGGCCGAAGTTGCCGATGCTTCGCACGATGGCCTGGGCCCGCCGATCGAGCAATACGTTGCCCGAACTCTCGACGATCTCGGTGCTCAAGATGCTGCCGTCGAAGTTGACGGTGACCAGCATCGTCAGCTGGCCGTACATCTTCTTGCCGGCCGCTTCGGGAAAGTTTTCGGTGCCGCGCTGTTCGATGCGGCGTCGCAGCGCATCGACATAGGCGGCGTAGGCGGCTTCGCGCGTGGCAGGGCTGATGTAGCGCTTCTTGGGCCGCGCGTTTTCTTCGTTGACCCGGCGCTCGATCTCCGCGAGCAGATTGACCAGTTGCTTGCGCTTCTCTTCGCGCGCCGCGGCCTCGCTCGGGTTGCCGCTGTTGCGCGGATCGGGCAGCGGCATGGCAGCCAGCTGCTGCTTGATCTGGGTCAGCAACATCATCTGTTGCGCCTGCATGGCCTCGACCTCGCGCTGCGCGTCTTCGGTGGCGTCGCCGATGGCGCGGAACTCGCTCGGTGGCAGCGGGCTGGTGGCGCGGCCCTTGTCGAGATCGCCGCCGCCTGCCAGCGACGCCTGCGCGATCACGGTGGCCTTGTCCGGCCGCTCGTCGCTGCGCGCGTTGACCAGAATCACTTCGAGCGGCGTCTCGCTGAAGACGCGATTGAAGGCTTCAGGGTCGACGAAGCGCACCGTGAGCAGCGCGGCGTGCGCGAGGACCGAAAGTCCCAGCGCGATCTGCAGTGTGCTCAGGTCCTTGAGGTTCATTTCGCTGCGCTCATGCTCATGCCCGTGCCTATGCCGGTGTGTTCTCCGCCGCTTTCTCCGATGCCTCGCTGTCGCTCATGTCGACCGCGATGGCGATCGGGCCGGCGACTTCGTCGTCGTCCTCGCCGGACTCTTCTTCCACCTCCGCAGGCACCACGTCGAGCCGCTCGAGCACGGTGCCGTTGACGTCGAGTGCGATCTCGTCGATCTCGCCGAGCTTGACGCGCAGGTGCGCGCCGCGCTCTTGCTGGCCGGCCACCGGGAACACCAGCGGCAGCGAATCGGCCCGCACCAGCGCGCCGTTCTGGATGTCCTTGACAACGGTCACGGTCAGTTCGGTAATGCCTTGTTGTTGCAGGTACTTGAGCGTCCAGAAGCGCTCCATGCCGCCCTGGTAGCTGTTGTAGGTCGCATAGGCGGCGTCGAAGCCGGAGAGGATCGAGAACAGGTCGGCGTCCTTCGGCTTGAACGGCGCAGCGAGTGCGGCGGTCTTGCCGTGGCGTGCCGCCGCGATGATCTGCCACTGGTTGACCAGGTCGGTGTAGCGGCGCAGCGGCGAGGTGCTCCACGCGTAGCTCTTCACGCCGAGGCCGGCGTGCGGCAGCGAGCGCGTGCCCATGCGCACCTTGACGCCGGGCGCCATGCTGGCCTGACTGCGGTACAGGCCCGGCACACCGAGCTCGCCCAGCCAGGCGCCCCAGGTGCTGTTGGCCAGGATCATCGCTTCCGACACGATCAGGTCGAGCGGCGCGCCGCGCTGCCGCGTGGTGATCGTCACCTGCTCGCTGCCTTGCGGCTCGCCGTCGTTGCCGACCAATCGAAAGTTGTAATCGGGCCGGTTGAAATTCTCGGGTTTGCCCCGAACCACTTCGCGCTGCGCCTTCAGGTGCTTCGCCAGCCGGAACAGCACCGACAGCGGACCGCGCAAACGAGCGGCGGCTTCGGGTTCGTCGGAACCTGCAGCACTCACGAACGATGCGTCTTCGAGCCAGGGCTGCGTGACCACGGCGTCGAGCTGGTCGTGCCGCAGGTTGGCGACGATCGGCACGCGTTCCAGTCTGGTCTCGGTGCCTCGGAGCTCGAGCGTGGCTTCGTCGAAGGTCGCGTAGAGCGACACGGCCGGCCGGTTGCTGCCTTCCATCAGGGTGTAAACATCGACCACCGCATCGGGCAGCATCGTGATCTTGTAGCCCGGCATGTAGACGGTCGACATGCGGGTCCGTGCCACCTGGTCGATGGCGCCGCCCGGCACCAGCGCCAGGCCGGGCGCGGCGATGTGCACGCCGATCACCAGGGTACCGCTGCCGATGCCCTGCACCGACAACGCGTCGTCGATCTCAGTCGTCTGCGAGTCGTCGATCGAAAAGGCCTCGACCGTGGCGATCGGCAGGTCGTCGACGATGGCCGGTGCCTGCAGCGCCGGGAAGCCGGTGCCCTTGGGAAAGTTCTCGAACAGGAAGCGGCGCCAGTGGAACTGGTAGGGCGAATCGATGGCGCCGGCGCGCTCCAGCAGGTCGAGCGGCGCCAGTTGCGCGGCGCGCGACGCATCGACCACCGCCTTGTATTCGGGCGCGTTCTTGTCGGGCTTGAAAAGAATCTTGTAGAGCTGGTCGCGGATCGGCTGCGGGCATGCGCCGGCCACCAGTTGCGACGCCCATTCGGCGATCTGCGCCAGCACCAGCTTCTTCTTCTCGATGCCGGCCAAAGCGGCCTGAACGATGTCGGCCGGCGCCTTCTTGAAGCGGCCTTTGCCGGCACGGCGAAAGTAATGCGGTGCGTCGAACAGGGCGAACAAGGCGGCGCCTTGCTGCGCCAGCGTCGGCTTGTCGCTGAAGTAGTCGGATGCCAGGTCGGCAAAGCCGAACTCGCCCTCGGACGCGAACTCCCACGCGAGGTCGAGGTCCATGGTGGCAGCGAGCGTGCGCGCCTCGGCGATCAACTCGGTGGGCGACGGTTTCTCGAAGCGCAGCACGATGTTGCCGCTCTTGACCTTGAGCCGCTTGCCGGTATCGAGCTCGACCTGCGCCGACGCTTCGGCCTCCGACAACACGCGGCCGCCGAGGTACTTGCCGGCTTCTTCAAACAATACAAACATGACCCAATTATCAACGCCGGCCGGCTCCGCCCGGCACCGGGTATGCGCTGCGCCCGGCCTAGATCGGGTCGATGAAGCGCATCACTTCGTCCAGGTGCGCCTCGGCGAAATCCGACAGCGCGTGGTCGCCGCCTTCGATCAGCTTGATGCGGCTGCCGGGATAGCGCGCCGACATTTCGCGCCAGTCGAGCACCTCGTCGCCCTTGGCGACGATCGCCAGCGCGCGCTCCGGCGGGGTCAGCGTGCCGACGTCGAGTGCGCGCAATTCATCGATGTACTCGGGCTTGAAATAGAAGTGCTCGGACGGGTCGTGCCAGCTGGTCTGGTCGCCGATGTAGTGGGCGAGGTCGCGCGCCGGATGCACCGCCGGGTTCAGCAGCACGACACGGCAACCGGTCTGGCTCGCGACATAGGTTGCATAGAAGCCGCCGAGCGACGAGCCGATGACGGCCATCGAATCGCAGGGCCAGGCGGCGATGCCCGTCATGACCATGTTCATCGCATCGCCGGGCGACGGCGGCAACTGCGGCGCCCAGAAACGCAAGGCAGGATGGTGATGCGCCACTCGCTCTGCGACCAGCCTGGCCTTGGCCGACTGCGGAGAAGAGCGAAAACCATGGAGGTAGAGCAGGTGGGTGGTCGGCATCGGGCGTGCGGTTGATCGCAATGTGATTCTGGCAAGAAATGCGCGCCTTTGAAAATGGGCCTAGGAGCACGGGGCTTCCTTCAGGGCTTCCTTGCCGCCGGCTCAGGCGCGGATAATGCGCGGCGATGTCAGCCGTCTTCAACCAGCCCTCGTTCGCGCGCCGTATCGCGCCCATCTTTCAGGGCTTCGACGGCTTCTTGGCCTTCGCCGTCTTTTTGCTGGTGTGCGCCGGTTTGCTCACGATGTATTCGTCGGGCTATGACCACGGATCGCGCTTCATGGACCATGGCCGCAACATGATCCTGGCAGGCTTCATCATGTTCGTGGTGGCGCAGATTCCGCCGCAACGGCTCATGAGCTGCGCGGTGCCGCTCTATACCTTGGGTGTCGCGCTGCTCATCGCGGTGGCGGTGTTCGGGCTGACCAAGAAGGGCGCCAAGCGCTGGCTCAACATCGGCTTCGTGATTCAGCCGAGCGAGATCTTGAAGATCGCCATGCCGCTGATGCTGGCCTGGTGGTTCCAGCGGCGGGAGGGTCAGTTGCGGCCACTCGACTTCGCGGTGGCGACTTTTCTGCTGGTGGTGCCGGTCGGGTTGATCGTGAAGCAGCCCGATCTGGGCACTGCGTTGCTGGTGCTGTCGGCCGGGCTGTCGGTGATCTTCTTCGCTGGTTTGTCGTGGAAATTGATCCTGCCGCCATTCCTCATCGGCCTTGTCGCGGTGGCCTTGATCGTCGGCTACGAGTCGACCCTGTGCGCCGACGGTTTCGACTGGCGCGTGCTGCACGACTATCAGAAGCAGCGCATCTGCACGCTGCTCGACCCGAGCAAAGACCCGCTCGGCAAGGGCTTTCACATCATCCAGGGAATGATCGCGATCGGCGCCGGTGGCGTCGGCGGCAAGGGCTTCATGCAGGGCACGCAGACGCACCTGGAGTTCATTCCCGAGCGCACCACCGACTTCATCTTTGCCGCGTATTCCGAAGAGTTCGGGCTGGCCGGCAACCTGTTCCTGATCGCGGCCTTCATCTTCCTGATCTTCCGCGGCCTCGCCATCGCCTCGGACGCGCCCACGCTGTTCTCCCGCTTGCTGGCCGGCGCGATCACCCTGATCTTTTTCACCTACGCCTTCGTCAACATGGGCATGGTCAGCGGCATCCTCCCCGTCGTCGGCGTGCCGCTCCCCTTCATCAGCTACGGCGGCACCGCCATGGTCACCCTTGGTTTGGGACTCGGCATCCTGATGTCCATCTCCAGAGCCAAACGCTTGATGCAGACCTGACTGCGCCGAAGGCGCCGGTCTGTTGGTGAGATGCCGTGGAACCGGCTTCGCCGGGCCACTGGCATCGCCCCCGGTAGGGGGAGGGCGAAGCGACACGCAGTGCGCGCCGCCCCGGGGGCGAGCAATAATGCTTTTATGATCTCACGCGAACCCACCATCGAGCGCCTCGCCACGGCGCAATCGTTGCTCCTCACGCCTTTCGGCCTCGACGAATCGCACCTCAGCAAGGCGCTCGGCGAAATCACCTCCTACGGTGTCGATGACGCGGACCTGTACTTCCAGTACACCCGCAGCGAAGGCTGGAGCCTCGAAGAGGGCATCGTCAAGACCGGCAGCTTCAGCATCGACCAGGGCGTCGGCGTGCGAGCGGTCAGCGGAGAGAAAACGGCCTTCGCGTACTCGGACGACATTTCTGAAGCCTCGTTACTCGACGCCGCGCGCACCGTGCGGTCGATCTCCGCCACCGGCCGCACCGGACGCGCCAAGACGCCGTCGCGCAAGGTCGCGTCGAGCCGGTCGCTCTACGGCGGCGTCGACCCGATCTCCACGCTCGACAGCGCGACCAAGGTGGCCTTGCTCGGCAAGGTCGAAAAGCTGGCGCGCTCGCGCGATCCGCGCATTGCGCAAGTCATGGCCGGCCTGGCGAGCGAGTACGACGTGGTGCTCGTGGCGCGCGCCGACGGCACGCTGGCGGCCGACGTGCGACCGCTCGTGCGTTTGTCGGTCACCGTGATCGCCGAGCAGAACGGTCGCCGTGAGATCGGCTCCGGCGGCGGCGGCGGGCGCTTCGGCCTCGCCTACTTCGACGACGAACACATTGCCGAGTACGTCGACCAGGCGGTCAAGGCCGCGCTGACCAATCTCGAAGCGCGGCCGGCACCGGCTGGCGAAATGACGGTCGTCCTCGGCCCGGGCTGGCCCGGCATCCTGCTGCACGAAGCCATCGGCCACGGGCTCGAAGGCGACTTCAACCGCAAGGGCTCGAGCGCGTTCTCGGGTCGCATCGGCGAACGCGTCGCTGCCAAGGGGGTGACCGTGCTCGACGACGGCACCATCGCCGACCGACGCGGCTCGCTCAACGTTGACGACGAAGGCAACGCCAGCCAGCGCAACGTGCTGATCGAAGACGGCATCCTGAAGGGCTACATCCAGGACTCGATGAACGCGCGCCTGATGAAGGTCAAGCCGACCGGCAACGGCCGCCGCGAGAGCTACGCGCACGTGCCGATGCCGCGCATGACCAACACCTACATGCTGGGCGGCGACAAAGACCCGAAGGAGATCGTCGCCAGCATCAAGAAGGGCCTGTACGCCACCAACTTCGGCGGCGGCCAGGTCGACATCACCAGCGGCAAGTTCGTGTTCTCGGCAAGCGAAGCGTATTGGGTGGAGAACGGCAAGATCCAGTACCCGGTCAAGGGCGCGACCATCGTGGGCAACGGGCCGGATGCACTCACGCGCGTCACCATGATCGGCGACGACATGGCGCTGGATTCGGGTGTCGGCACCTGCGGCAAGGAAGGCCAGAGCGTGCCGGTCGGTGTCGGCC
>CAXTCC010000101.1:0-13419 GCA_964242015.1 uncultured Variovorax sp. | reverse complement strand
GCATTGCTATCATCGTTATTCCATATCTGAATAGCGATTCCGAAGGAGCCCTCTCGATGAAGACGACGACCCGCCGCGTCCTGAACCCACTGCGCACCGCCGCCCTGTTCGCGGCGCTGATCGCCGCCAGTGCCGCCTCGCAGGCGCAAGAGCTCGTGGTCTCCGCTGCGGCCAGCCTGACCAACGCGTTCCAGGCGGTCGGCCAGGCTTTCGAGCAGAGCAAGCCGGGCGCCAAGATCACCTTCAACTTCGCGGCGTCGGGCCCGCTCCTCGCGCAGATTCAGCAAGGCGCGCCAGTCGACGTGTTCGCGTCGGCCGATCAAGAGACGATGAACAAGGCGGCGACTGCCAAGCTGCTGGCCGCACCCACGCGCGTCGACTTCGCGGCCAACACGCTGGTCCTCATCGTGCCTTCGACCGCCAAAGAGACGCCCAAGCAACTTGCCGATCTGGGTGGCGCGACGTACCAGCGCGTATCGACCGGCACCCCGGCGACCGTGCCGGTCGGCCGCTACACGACGGAGGCCATCGAGAAGGCCGGCCTCACCACCGCGCTGCAGCCCAAATGGATCTACGGCGAAAGCGTGCGGCAGGTGCTCAACTACGTCGCGCGTGGCGAGGTCGACGCCGGCTTCGTGTACCGCACCGACGCCCTGATCGAACCCGACAAGACCCAGATCGCATTGACGGTGCCGACCACCACGCCGGTGAGCTACCCGATCGCGCAGATCGCGACCAGCAAGCAAGCCGCGCTGGCCGGCGAGTTCATCGCCTACGTGCGCAGCGCGCCGGGCCAGGCCATCCTGCAGCGCTTCGGTTTCTCCAAGCCCTGACCCCGAAACCCGGAGCACCGTGCTCACGCCCCTCTGGCTGACGCTCAAGGTCGCCCTCATCGCCACGCTCATCGCGGGGGTGGTGGGCATCGCGCTGGGCTGGTGGATGTCGCGGCGCCGCTTCGTCGGCAACAACATCGTCGACGCGGTGCTGATGCTGCCGATGGTGCTGCCGCCGACGGTCATCGGCTACTACCTGATCGTGCTGATCGGGCGCAACGGCGTCTTCGGCCAGTACCTCGATCGCTGGTTCGGCATCAACCTCATCTTCACCTGGCAGGGTGCGGTCCTCGCGGCTTCGGTCGTGTCGTTTCCGCTGGTCTACAAGGGCGCAAGGGCGGCGTTCGAAGAGGTCGATGGGCGCTTCGCCAACGCAGCGCGCACGCTGGGCGCCGGCGAGTTCGAAGTCTTCGTCCGCGTTGCATTGCCGCTGGCGGTGCGCGGCATCGCGGCCGGGCTCATGCTCACCTTCGCGCGCGCGATGGGCGAGTTCGGCGCCACGTTGATGATCGCCGGCAACCTGCCCGGCAAGACGCAGACGCTGTCGATCGCGGTCTACGAAGCGGTGCAGGCCGGCAACAACCAGCTGGCGCTGTGGCTCACGCTCGTGATCTCGGTGGTGTGCATCACCGTGCTCGTGGTGTCGAGCCGCTTGCTGCAGGCGCGGCACTGACATGACCGACATGCCATCGTCACGGCAATCGATCGCCGCCGCGCTCGACGTCGATCTGCAACTCACGCTGCGAACGGCAGAGCGCGTCTTCGAACTGCACGCGCGCTTCACTGCCACCGCCCATCGCACTGCGTTGATGGGTGCCTCGGGGTCCGGCAAGTCGACCGTGCTGATGGCCATCGCCGGCCTCACGCCCTCGGTGCGAGGCCATGCGCGCATCGGCTCGCATGCGCTGCTCGACACGGCGCGCGGCATCGACTTGCCCGCGCGTGCACGCCGCGTCGGCATGGTGTTCCAGGACTACGCCCTCTTCCCCCACATGACGGTCGCGCAAAACCTGATGTTCGGCGTGCACCGCCTCGGCCATCGGCCCGACGATGCGCAGCAAGCGCGCGTCGATGCGCTGATGCAGCAGTTCGATCTGGTGCGACTGCGCGATGCAATGCCGCGCCATCTGTCGGGCGGCCAACGGCAGCGCGTGGCGCTGGCCCGCGCGCTGGCGACCGAGCCGCAATTGCTGCTGCTCGACGAACCGCTGTCGGCGCTCGATGCGCCGCTGCGCGTGCGGCTGCGCCGCGAGCTCGCCGAGATGCTCGACCGCGTGCAGGTGCCGACGCTGCTGGTCACGCACGACCCGCAAGACGTGGAGGCGCTGGCGCAATCGGTGATTCACATCGACAACGGACGCGTGGTCGAGCCGGGTTCATCCGCTGCATCGTCCGCCCTCCCTACCGGATTTCTTTGACATGCGCCCTTGGATTTTTCCCACGCGACGGTCAGGCGCTCGACGGGGGCGAAGGTCGCATCGCGTTGATGTCGACCGCCGACTGCCAACTCGGGCCGCGCCGCGTGCGCAACCTGGCTCCATCGAAGTGCGCTCGGTCGACTGAAAGATCGAGCGGCGACATCGTCAGCCGTCTTCCACGGCCACCACCTCGGCGATCACGCGACGCACGTCACTGGGCAGAAACGGCTTCTCGATCACCGGCCGTCCGCTCTCTGAGACGAATTGATGCAACACCGCGGACAGCGTGTCGCCGGTGACGAAGACCACCCGCTCGGCCTGCAGCGGCCAGCGCTTTTCTATCTCTCGGTACAAGGCGCGGCCATCGAGGTCCGGCATGCGCATGTCGGTCAGGATCACGTCGTACTCTTCTTTTTCCATGCGTTGCAACGCCTCGTACGCGGACCTGACGGCGACCACCCGGTGCTGCACCCCGGTCAGGATCTGAGCCAAGGTGTCGCGTATTTCCGTCTCGTCGTCGACGATCAGGATCTTGCGTCGTATCGCGCTCGGCTTGTGCAGCGGCAACGCATGAATGCCGCCCGCGCTCGCGTCGCCGACCGGCAAGGCCATCTTGAACACCGCGCCGCCGTCTGACCCGCATTCGACAGTGAGCTCGCCGCCGTGCGCCTCGACGATGCCGAGGCTCACCGCCAGCCCCACGCCGGTGCCGATGCCCGTCGGTTTGGTGGTGAAGTAAGGCTCGAACACGCGAGCGCGCAAAGATGGCGGAATGCCGGGCCCGTTGTCCGACACCATGACGCGAATCCGATCGGCCGCAGGGTCATGGCATGTGCGCAGGTGGATGCGCCGCGGCACCGGCTGGTCCTGCAGCGCCTGCTGCGCATTGATGAGCAGGTTTAGCAACACCTGATGCAGCTGGTCGGCATCGGCAAGGATCGGCGGCAGGTCGTCTGCGAGGTCGAGCACGACCTCCACGCCGTTCGTGCGCATGGCGTACGCGGTCATGTCCATCGCCGCGCTCACCACGTCGTTGAAGGCGACCGGTCCACGTTCGGGCGGCTGTTGCCGGGCCATGCCGAGGAAGGTGCGGACGATGCGGGCGCAGCGCTCGGCCGCGACGCGAATCTTCGACGCCATCACGCGCGCACTGGCGTCGCCCTGCTCTTCGAGCAACACGGCGCGCGCCACGACCACGGCCAGCGGGTTGTTCAGCTCGTGCGCCACGCCGGCGAGCAACGACCCGAGCGCAGCAAGCTTCTCTCGTTGGTACAGTGCTTCGCGCTGCCGGGCCAGCTCCTCTGCCGATCGCTTCTTCTCGGTGATGTCGGTGGAGATGCCGCACACCGCATACGCCGCACCGCTGGCGTCGTGCAGCGGGAACTTGATCGAGATATAGGTGTGCAGTCCATCGTCGAGCGGCGCGGTCTCCTCGAACTCGATCAGGGCGTTTCGCTCCAGCACCGTCAGGTCGTTGGTGCGCAACGCATGGGCACTCCCTTCCGGAAGAATTTCGGCCTCGGTCCGTCCAATCACCTGGGCCTGGCGCCGATGGAAGAGCTGCTCCCACTGCCGATTGACCAGGAGGAAGCGACCCTTCGTGTCCTTGACCGACACCACCGAAGTCGTGTTGTTCAGGATCTGTTGCAGTCGGGCTTCGCTGTTTTGCAGCGCCTGCTGCACTCGCACCCGCTCGGCAATGTCGAAGCGCAGCCGGTTCTGGGTGCTCGCCACTTTTTCGGCCATCACATCGAAAGCGCGACTGAGACGCCCCAGCTCGTCGTTGCCTCGCAATCGACTGCGCGCCGACAGGTCGCCGGCGGCGAGTTGCTCTGCCGCGTGCACCAGGCGGGCGGTGCGGCGTGTCAGCAAGAAATGAAAAACCAGCCACATCACCAGCGCCAGTGCGGTCACGCAACCGGCCCAGTAAACCGACTGTCGAACGAGCTGGCTGCGCGCTTCGCCTTTGGGGCCGGCAAGATCGTAGGCAAGGAACAAGGTGCCGCGCTGGGACGGACGCAATTCCCCACGCTCGCGCGCGCCCATCAAGACGCCTCCATAGGCGAGCAGCTCCCTTCCTGTCGGGTCCTGCATCACGCGTGCCCGATGATCGCGAATGGCGGCGGCCGCCTGCGCGATGTTGAACTCCGGGACGACCTCGGCGATCGGCCGTTCCAGCCAGGCCCGTCGCGTGGCTGCGATGACCGTGTTGTTCTCGTCCGTGAGCGCTGCAAAGACGATGTCGTGGTTGTGCGCCAGCACCGAGATCTCATGTTGTGCGGCGACCAGATCGCCCCGGAGAGACAGGTACTCGAGCGTGCTTTGCAGCCGGGACATCTCCTGCGCAATGCGCTCCCGGCTGCGGTCTTCGGTGGCGCGTTCTGCCTCCGGGACGTGGTACACAAGGATGAAGGTGCTCAGTGCCGCGGCGAATCCCAGCAAGATCAACGGGACCGTGATCTTGAGGGATGTCGACACACGCAGCTTCATGGCGGCAGGGCTTGCAGCGGGGCGGGTGCAAGAACGTCCTCGATCTTCAACCGCGCCGGCAACAGCTTGGCCTGCAACATCAGGTCCATGAGCCGGCGCCCGGCCGGCACCAGCTCCGGCGTCGCGCCGCCGATCATCCTCAGGTTCTCTTCGCGCGACGGGATGTGCAGGCCTCGCAGCCCCACGAGGTACTGCTCACCCGTGGTCTGCTGCCGGATTCCCATGCGTCGCGCCGCATCGGCAGGATCACGCTGCAGGTAGTCGATGGCCTTGAACCAGCCCATCAGCAGGCTCTGGGTTACCTTGCGCTGCTTGTCGAGCACGCTCTGCCGCACCACCACCATGTCGACAATTTCCCCCGGGATCTGCGTGCTGTCGAACAGCGTCCTGCCGCCGTTTTGCAGCAGTTGGGCGCGATACGGATCGAAGGTGACCGCGGCGTCGACCTGGCCGCGCTCGAAAGCGGCGGGCTGCTCGTTCGATTCCATCTGAACGACCTTCACGTCGCTCGCCTGCATGCCGCTCAGGGCGAGCGCCCGGCTCAACACGTAGGCGCCCAAAGCGCTGCTCTCCACGGCAACCCGCTTGCCGCGCAAATCGTTCATCGAAGACATGTCCGCACGACCGACGATCGCATCGGCGCCGTGCGAAACATCGACGGCGAGGATGGCGCGCGGCTTCATGCCTTCCACCGCGAGCCCGAACAGCTCGTCCATGCTGATCACCATGCCGTCGATGGCCTCATTGCGGAATGCGCGCAACACTTCACTGGCCGAGGGGTACTCCAGCAGCTGAACCGACGTGGGCGGCAGGTAGCCCAGGTCGCGCGCCAGGTACAGCGGCTCGCTTCCGATCCACACGTTGGTGCCGATGCGCAGCGGGGACTCGGTCTCGCGCGAACAACTGCCGAGCGACAGCATCAGCATCAGAGCCAAAGCCGAGGCCAACGTGAGAGTGATCGCGCGGGTCAACGCGGCGGCAATGCATCGGGGCCCCGTCTTCATGGCCGCCTCACTCGCCGTCCGGCACGAAGACGTAGCCTGCGTTGCGCATCGTCCGGATGAACTTCGGATGCTCGGGGTCGGGCTCGACTTTCTTGCGCAAACGCATGATGCGCAAGTCGACGCTGCGATCGAACGGCTCCCAGTCGCGCTGCCCGTTGGCACTCAGGATGCGCTCGCGCGAGAGCGGGCGATTCGGATGCTCCGACAGCGCCTTCAACAAGTCGAACTCGAGCGGCGAAAGCGGAATCTGCGCGCCTTGTTCGTCCGTCAGGCGGTGCGTAGCCAGATCGAGCACGCACCGTCCGATACGCACGCGTTCAGCGCCCAGCTCCGCGCGCCGCGCCGGGGACGTGCGGCGCAACACGCTCTTGACGCGCGCAAGCAACTCACGTGGATCGAAGGGTTTGGGCACGTAGTCGTCCGCGCCCATTTCCAGGCCGACGATGCGGTCGACCACGGTGTCGGCCGACGTCAACATCACGATCGCGACATGCGCATAGCGCTCGCGCAGATGCCGCGCCAGGCTCAGCCCGTCTTCGCCCGGCATATGGATGTCGACCAGCGCCAGATCGATCAGCTGCTCGGCCGCGATCGACCGCGCGGCGCTGGCGCTGTCGGCGCCGATGGCGTCGAAGCCGTGCGACACGAAGTATTCCTCCACCACCTCGCGGATGTCCTGCTCGTCGTCGACGATCAGGATGTTGGACTTCGGGTTCATGAACCCTCCTCTTCCTCGCTCACTCTGACTCGCTCACGCTCCCTGGTGACTCAAGAGTAGATCGACTCGAGGCCGCCACGCACGCCGCCGGCCCCGCGTGAAACAAACGAAACAAGAAAGGCGCGTCGGCGATGCATGCCGAACGCACGTGCTTTTCAGAATCGATTCCAACCCAGCCATCCCGCGCTGGTACCGAACGGAATCGAGGAGCACGCCATGCAATCTCTCTCTTACCTTACGCTGGAAAAAAAGCGCCAGCAAGTCCCTCACGCTGTCGTCGAGGCTTTCGCACCCCAGATCAGCGGCGGCATATTGCGCAGCGGCGACGTTGACTACGAAGCGTCGCGCCAGGTGTGGAACGCCACCGTCGACCGCCGTCCGGCACTGATCGCGCGCTGCCTCACCGTGGGCGACGTGCAGACCGCCGTGCGCTTCGCAGCGATGCATCGCATGCTGCTGAGCGTGCGCGGCGGCGGTCATCACATCGCCGGCAACGCGGTGGCGGACAGCGGCCTGATGCTCGACCTGTCGGGCATGTCCGCCGTCCACATCGATGCGGCGGCGCGCACTGCACGTGTCGGCCCCGGCGCACTGCTTGCCGATCTCGATCGCGAGACGCAGGCCCATGGCCTCGCCACGCCGCTCGGGATCAATTCGACCACCGGCGTGGCCGGCCTCACGCTTGGCGGCGGCTTCGGCTGGCTGAGCCGCCGCCACGGCATGACCATCGACAACCTGCTCAGTGCCACCATCGTGACGGCCGACGGCTCGGTGCACGCAGCGTCCGCGGACTCGGAGCCCGATCTGTTCTGGGCCGTGCGCGGCGGCGGCGGCAACTTCGGCGTGGTGACTTCGTTCGAGCTCAAGTTGCATCCGGTCGGGCCCGAGGTCTATGCCGGCCTGGTGGTCTACCCGTTCGCGCAGGCGCGCCAAGTGCTTCGGGCGTGGCGCGATTTCAGCGCCGATGCCCCCGAAGAACTCAGCGTGTGGACGGTGCTCCGCAAGGCGCCACCGCTGCCTTTTCTGCCAGCTTCGGCACACGGCACGGAGGTCGTGATCTTCCCGCTGCTCTACAGCGGCGACTTGTCCAGGGCGGAGCAGGCCGTGGCACCGGTGTTGCGCTTCGGCACGCCGCTCGCGAGTGCGCTGGGGCGATCGCCGTACGCCGCGTTCCAGCAAGCCTTTGACCCACTGCTGACGCCGGGCGGCCGCAACTACTGGAAGTCCAACAACTTCAGTGCGCTGAGCGATGCGGCGATCGACGGTGTGATCGCATCCGCGGCGGAGCTTCCCGGCCCGGAGTGCGAAGTCTTCGTGGCGCAGTTGGGCGGCGCCATGGCGCGTGTCGCTCCGGCGGCCACGGCTTTCGTCGGTCGCGATGCCAGGTTCATCATGAACGTGCACGGCCGCTGGTCCGATGCGCGGGACGACGAACGGGTGCGAAGCTGGGCGCGCCAGGCTTTCGAGAATGCCGCGCCGCATGCCACCGGCAGCGGCTACGTCAATTTTCTGACCGAAGACGAAAGCGAGCGCGTGGCGGCGAGCTACGGCAGCAACTACCCGCGCCTGCAGGCCCTGAAGCAGCGCTACGACCCAGACAACCTGTTTCGCATGAACCTGAACATCACGCCGGCGAACGCTGCGCAGAGGAGAGCTGTGTCATGAGCATGCTCGACGCACAAGGCCATGCCGTCACCGGCGCTACGCCGGCTTCGCTGGCAGCCTACGAACGCGCGCTCGGCGCGGTGCTGGCCTGGCGCGGCGGTGCCGGTGTGCCGCTCGACGATGCCATTGCCGAGGCGCCTGGATTCGTGATGGCGCATGCGTTGCAGGCGTACCGGCTGGTGTGCAGCCGCGATCCGGCGCGCGTGCGGTCGGCGCAGGCCGTGCTGGAACTCGCCGCCGCGCTGCCGGCCAACGAGCGCGAGGCTGCACACCTGGCGGCCATCGCCAGCGTGCTGGCGGACGACTACGACTTCGCAAGAGAGACCTTGACGGACCTGCTGCGCCAGCATCCATGCGACGTGCTGGCTCTGCATGCAGCGCATGCCCTCGACTACCTCAGCGGCGATGCAGAGCGCTTGAGCAGTCGTGTCGCGGAGCTACTGCCGCTGTGGTCGGACCGCTTGCCCGCCTATCACGCGGTGTTGTCGATGCACGCGTTCGGCCTGGTCGAACACGGCGACTGCGAGGGTGCCGAGCAGACGGCACTTGCCGCGCTGGCCCTGGACCCGCTCGATGCTCGCGCGCACCACGCGATGGCGCACGTCTTCGAGATGACCGATCGTGCCGAGGCCGGTGCCCGCTGGTTGCGCGACCATCTGGCGTGCTGGGCCCAGGAGAGCGTCGTCGCCACGCACTGCTGGTGGCATCTGGCGTTGTTCGAACTCGACCGGGGACGGGTCGCCGAAGCGTTGATGATCTACGACCAACGCGTGCGGATCGGCCTCACGCGCGCCACCGACGTTGACGACGTCACCGCAAATGCTTCGGTGGCAGACCTGATCGACGCGTCCGCGCTGCTGTGGCGTCTGCAACTGCGCGGCTGCGACGTCGGCACGCGCTGGCGGGAACTCGCCGAGGCCTGGTCTGCGCACACGGACGACGCGTTTTGCAGCTTCACCGATGTGCACGCGATGCTGGCCCTGGTCGGTGCACGGGACTGGCACCGTGCAAGACGGCTGGAACGCTCACTGGCCATCAGCGCCTCGTTGCCGACCCGCTATGGCAAGACAACGCGCGTGCTCGGTCTGCCGGCCTGCCGCGCGCTGCTGGCCTTCGGGCGAGGCGACTGTGCGCAGGCGATCGGGCTGCTTGCCGGTCTGCCGGCATTGGCCCATCGGCTCGGTGGCAGTCATGCGCAGCGCGATGTGCTGCATCTGACTCTGCTTCAGGCGATCCAACGCGTTCGGCGTCCGATGCTTCGGCCGGCCGAACGGTCGCGCACGCAACGGCTGCTGGACCGCGCCATCGAGCACCGGCCGGAAGACGCCTCGGCGCAAGCAGTTCATCTCAGGGTCGGCCGCTTCACGGAAATGGGCGCCTTCAGAGGTCTTCAAGCTGCGGCTCAGACCGCATCGGGAGTTTGAAATGCTTCATTTACTTTGCCTTCTCACGCTGAGCCCTGAATGGGCCAGGCCATCCAGAGCCCCTCTGGCGGTGTGGCGTCGCATTGCGCTGCTGCTGCAAGAGCGACATCGACGCGCCGTGGCCCGGCGCGAACTGCGCTCGATGGACGAAAGCACGCTGCGCGACCTCGGCCTCTCGCATCGCGCGGCCGCCGAGTGGACGCATATCCGCGACTTGCCTTGAAGCACGCGCCAAACCAGAACAGGAGAATTTCATGACGTCGACAGTTCAGGAAGCGCTTCGCGACGACGCGGCAGGACCGGGGCGCGGCCCCACTCATGTCGCAAAGACACGGGATGTGCAAGAAGCCGGGGTGATGCTGGTGGTCGCGATCGCCGCCGTCGCGAGCGCGATGTTGATCGTTCTCACGCCACACCCGGCCAGCTTTGCGACATTCGCTCCGACAGCACCGCCGTTGTCGCGCGAGGCCTCTCGACCGGTGATCGACTCGGGGGCACCGGACGCCGCGCCCCGATGCTGCGAGCGCTGCGATCATTCTTCGGCTTCGCATGACTGACACCAGCGCAAGGCTCGGCGTGCGGGTGCACGTGACCGGCAGAACGGGCGCTTTTCTCCCAAGCGCCCATGATCGCCCTGCCCCCGACCCCATTGGCTGCGCATGCCGCTCGCCATCGCCATCACCATCACCATCACACCGCTCCACGGTCGCGTGATCCAGCGGGAGCGTAGCCAAACACTTGGAGATCTATCAGCGCCGCGGTCTTCCTGCCGCCTGCTCGTGGCTAGGATCACGGTCTCTTCAGCAACGACGCAGGCGCATCCATGGCGAGCTTCGACGAACGGATCGTGAACGGCATCGGCGTGCTGTCGGCGATCATCGACAGCGGGACTTTCGCGGCCGCGGCCGACATCCTCAACATGTCGCAATCGGGCGTGAGCCGCGCAATCGCTCGGCTCGAAGGAAGGCTCGGCATCCGGCTGCTCGAACGCACGACGCGCTCTGTCGGCCTGACCGACGAAGGCCGGCGCTTCTATGAACAGGTGGCACCGCTGCTGGCGGGCCTGGAAGAAGCCGCGGCCTCGGCAGCGCAAGGAACGACGACGATTCGGGGCCGGCTGCGCGTCAACATCGACCCCTACTTCTCCCGGCTGATTCTGGGACCGCGGCTGGGTGCCTTCATGGACACCTACCCGCAGCTGGCGCTCGAACTCATCACGAGCGACCAACTGGGCGATCTGGTCGCCGACGGCTTCGACCTCGCGGTGCGCTTCGGCCACCCGCGACCGTCGACGCTGGTCGCACGCAAGTTGCTGGACACCCGGATGCTGACGGTCGCGTCACCGGCCTATCTGAAGCGCCATGGCCATCCGACGGATCCGCGAGAACTGGAAACCGGCGGCCATGTGTGCATCCAGTTTCGCGACCCGGAAACAGGTCGACCTTTTCCGTGGGAGTTTCACAAGCGCCGCAAGAAACTGGTCTTCGACCTCAAGGGCGCGCTGACAGTCAACGATGCCGGCACGCTGTACAGCGTGTGCCTCGCCGGCCACGGCATGGCCCAGGTGATGGACCTGGGCGCAGAGCCGATGCTGGCCGACGGGCGTCTCGTCGACGTGTTTCCGGACTGGCCCGACGAGCGCTTTCCGCTCTATGCACTGCACCCGTCGCGCCATCACCTGCCTGCGAAGACGCGGGCCTTTCTCGACTTCATCGGCACGCTGCTGCAGTGAACCGCTCGCCCCAATGATGACTCATCGGCATGAGTGAAATGAAACTCATGCTATTGAGATAGGGGCGATCGAAGCTCAGACTTCTTGCATCGCGGCACCTGCCGCACATCACGAGGAGTTTGAAATGTTCGCCATCACTGGAATCACGGGACAGGTCGGGGGCGCAGTCGCACGCGCGCTGCTGGAAGCCGGCAAGTCGGTTCGTGCGGTCGTGCGCGATGCCGACAAAGGCGCCGCCTGGGCGCAGCGCGGCTGCGCGATCGCCGTCGCGGCGCTCGACGATGCCGAGGCGCTGAAGAAGGCGTTCGCCGATGCCGAAGGCGTGTTCTTCCTGCTGCCGCCGGTGTTCGATCCTGCGCCGGACTTCGGCGAGGCGCGACGCGTCATCGCGGCCGTGCGCGAGGCGCTCGATGCCACTCGGCCCGGCCGGCTCGTCTCGCTGTCGACCATCGGCGCCCAGGCCCGCCAATCCAATCTGCTGCAGCAGCACCAGTTGCAGGAGAACAGCCTCGGCACGCTGCCGTTGCCGGTCACGTTCCTGCGCGCTGCCTGGTTCATGGAGAACGCCGCATGGGACGTTGCGCCGGCCAAGGCGACGGGCGTGATCCCCAGCTTTCTCTACCCGCTCGACAAGACAGTGCCGATGGTCGCCACCGCCGATATCGGACGTGTCGCTGCCGAGTTGCTGCAGGAGAATTGGCAAGGCCGGCGCACCGTCGAGCTCGAAAGCGCGCGCCTGTCGCCGAACGACATCGCCGCCGGGTTCGCCCGGGTGCTGGGCCGAGACGTCCGCATGGAGGTCGTGCCGCGCGCCACCTGGGAAGCGCTGTTCAGGTCGCAAGGCATGCGCGACCCGATGCCGCGCATCCGGATGCTCGATGGGTTCAACGAGGGCTGGATCGATTTCGAGAACGATGCCAGCACCATCCGCAAAGGGGTCGTGCCGCTGGACACGGTCTTGCGCGAGCTGGTGGAACGCGCCGCATGAAGAGGGCGTGATCTCCGACCCTCACGCCCCGACCGGCACCTTGTCCAGGAACCCGGTGACGGCGCGCAGCTTGCCGCCGTCGAGCCGAACGAAGTCGGTGCCCTGGATCAGGTCTTCAGCGCCGCTCGGCCCCAGCGTCCACGAGAAGCGAACGTTGTCGCCGTGCGCATCGGCGGTGCCGATCAGATTGAAGCGAAAGCCAGGATAGCGCTGGTGCACGGCGCCGACCAGCGCGCTGATCTGCTCGCGGCCGCTGGCTTGCATCAACGGGTCGATGTAGTGCGCGTCGGCAGCCCAATCGGCTTCGAGCAAGCGCTGGCGACGCTCTGCATCGGTCTCGTTCCAGACGGCGATGTAGCGATGGGCTACACGCATTGCATCGACGGCATCGAGGGTGGCGGTGTTCATGACGATTCCTTTCGAAAAGCTCACCCGCAACATCGCGGGGTGAGGGAATCGTCGCCGCGCTCCCGCGTCGGGTCGATGACGCGGGAGGTTATCGGCCCGTGCGCAGCGTGGCGCGCAGGCCTGGGCTGTCAGCCTTGCGCTGACGCCAATGCCGCGTTGAGCGTCGCGCTCGGCCGCATGATGGCGTCGCACTTCTCCGCATCGGCCAGGTAGTAGCCGCCGATATCCGCTGGCTTGCCCTGCACTGCAGCGAGTTCGTCGACGATCTTCTTTTCGCCATCGGTCAGGCTCTTGGCCAGCGCCGTGAAGCGCGACTGCAATTCCTTGTCGTCGGTCTGCGCCGCGAGCTCTTGCGCCCAGTACATCGCCAGGTAGAACTGGCTGCCGCGGTTGTCGAGCTGACCGGTCTTGGGCGAAGGGTTCTTGTTGTTGTCCAGCAGCTTGCCGGTGGCGACGTCCAGGGTCTTTGCGAGGATGACGGCCTGCTTGTTGCCGGTCTTCAGGCCCAGGTCTTCCAGCGACACCGCCAGCGCCAGGAACTCGCCGAGCGAATCCCAGCGCAGGTGGTTCTCTTCGACCAGCTGCTGCACGTGCTTGGGCGCCGAGCCGCCGGCACCGGTCTCGTACATGCCGCCGCCGGCCATCAGCGGCACGATCGACAGCATCTTGGCGCTGGTGCCGAGTTCCATGATCGGGAACAGGTCGGTCAGGTAGTCGCGCAGGATGTTGCCGGTCACCG
>CAXTCC010000100.1:0-13481 GCA_964242015.1 uncultured Variovorax sp. | reverse complement strand
CGATGCTTTCGAGCACCGCGGTGGTGATGGTGTTTTCGTTGATGTTTCTCATGGGGTACGGTTCCGCGTTCAGCCGGTCAAGCACTGAGCCGGACCAGCGCCTCGATCGCCAGCGGATACCCCTTCACGCCGAGCCCCACGATGATCCCGCGCGCTGCAGGAGAAATGTAGGAGTGATGACGAAACTCCTCGCGCGCATGAACGTTGGAGATGTGCAGCTCGATCAGTGTCACGTTCGCGCCCTTGATGGCGTCGTGCAGCGCGATCGAGGTGTGCGTGTAGGCGCCCGGATTCATCACCACGCCGATCATGTTGCCGGCGGCGATCTCGCGGCCGGCCTCGTGAATCCAGTCGATCAGCTGGCCTTCATGATTGGACTGGCGGCACGCCACCGCCACGCCGAGCTTGTCTCCCGCTTCCTTGCACATGCGTTCGACGTCGGCCAGCGTTTCGTAGCCGTACTGCGCCGGTTCGCGCGTCCCCAGCAGGTTGAGATTGGGGCCATTCAGGACGAGGATATTTTTCATGGTGTGCCGCTCCGGTCGCCGGCATCTTATAGTGGCCGACTGCCTCGTTGCATCCGCACAAACTCCTCCCTCACTCGCTCTCTTCACTTCTCTTCTGACATGAAAACCAAAGCCGCCGTCGCCTGGAAATCCGGAGCCCCGCTCACCATCGAAACCGTCGACCTCGACGGCCCGAAGTTCGGTGAAGTGCTGGTCGAGATCAAGGCCACCGGCATCTGCCACACCGATTACTACACGCTGTCGGGCGCCGATCCGGAAGGCATCTTCCCGGCCATCCTGGGTCATGAAGGTGCTGGCATCGTGGTGGACGTCGGCCCCGGCGTCACCACGCTGAAGAAGGGCGACCACGTCATCCCGCTCTACACGCCCGAGTGCCGCCACTGCAAGTTCTGCCTGAGCCGCAAAACGAATCTTTGCCAGCAGATCCGCACCACGCAGGGCAAGGGCCTGATGCCCGACGCCACCAGCCGATTCAGCCTCGACGGCAAGCCGATCTTTCACTACATGGGCACCTCGACCTTCAGCAACTACACGGTCGTGCCCGAGATCTCGCTGGCCAAGATCCGCGAGGACGCACCGTTCGACAAGGTCTGCTACATCGGCTGCGGCGTCACCACCGGCATCGGCGCGGTGATCTTCACGGCCAAGGTCGAAGCCGGCGCCAACGTGGTGGTGTTCGGCCTCGGCGGCATCGGCCTGAACGTGATCCAGGGCGCGAAGATGGTGGGGGCCGACAAGATCATCGGCGTCGACCTCAACCCCGAGCGAGAGGCCATGGCGCGCAAGTTCGGCATGACGCACTTCATCAACCCGAAGGACATCGAGGCAGCCGGCGGCAACATCGTCGATGCGATCGTGCAGCTGACCGATGGCGGCGCCGACTACAGCTTCGAGTGCATCGGCAACACCAAGGTGATGCGTCAGGCGCTCGAGTGCACGCACAAGGGCTGGGGCCGCAGCATCATCATCGGCGTGGCCGAAGCCGGCGCCGAGATCAGCACCCGTCCCTTCCAGCTCGTCACCGGCCGCAAGTGGGAAGGCTCGGCCTTCGGCGGCGCACGTGGCCGCACCGACGTGCCGAAGATCGTCGACTGGTACATGGAGAACAAGATCAACATCGACGACCTGATCACGCACACGATGCCGCTCGAAGACATCAACAAGGGGTTCGAGTTGATGAAGAGCGGAGAGTCGATTCGGGGTGTCGTCCTCTACTGAGGTCGCGTTGGACCAGAGAGAGCCAGTGACTCAACCCATGCAACCGCTGAAGCACATTGAAGCCGGTGTCCTCGACATCGCCTACTTCGAAGCCGGCCCGGCAGACGGACCCGCGGTGTTCCTGATGCACGGCTTTCCGTACGACATTCATACCTACGCCGACGTGGCACCGATGCTGGCCGAACAAGGTTGTCACGTCTTCGTGCCCTACCTCCGCGGCTACGGCGAAACACGTTTCCTCGACGCCGCCACGCCGCGATCGGGCGAGCAAGCTGCTCTCGGCGCCGACCTGCTGGCGCTGATGGATGCGCTGCACATTCCCCGCGCCGTACTTGCTGGCTACTACTGGGGCGGTCGCGCTGCGTGCGTCGTCGCGGCGCTCTGGCCCGAGCGCTGCGCCGGGCTTGTCTCGTTCAACAGTTACAACATCCAGAACATCGCCAAGGCCATGGAACCGGAGAAGGCGGAGAACGAACATCGGTACTGGTATCAGTATTACTTTCACAACGAGCGCGGCCGCGCCGGACTCGACAAGGACCGTCGCGGCATCACGCGGTTGCTGTGGAAGCTCTGGTCGCCGACGTGGACGTTCGACGATGCGACCTTCGAGCGCAGTGCGGCCGCCTTCGACCATCCCGATTTCGTCGACGTGGTGATCCATTCCTACCGACACCGCTACGGCCTGGTGCCGGGCGACCCGGCGTACGACTACATCGAGCGCCAACTCGCCGCGCAACCGGTGATCAGCGTGCCGACCATCACCTTCGACGGCATCGACGATGGCGTGCGCGAGCCCGCGGATGCGTCTGCGCACGCCGCCAGGTTCACCGGACCGCGCTCGCACCGCCTGGTGCCGGGCGTTGGCCACAACATGCCGCAAGAAGTGCCGCGCGTGTTCGCCGAAGCGGTGCTCGAATTGATACCGAATCTGCGAAACCATCCCGCTTCATGACCGATTCCACTTCCCTCGCTTCATCGCTGCGAACCCTGTCCGAACACCGCTGCTTCGGCGGCACACAGCGCTTCTACGAAGACGCCTCGTCGGCGATCGGTCTGCCGATGCGCTTCTCTGTCTTCCTGCCGCCGCAGGCCGAGCAGGGCAAGGTGCCCGCAGTGATGTACCTCGCGGGCCTGACCTGCAATGAAGAGACCTTCATGGTCAAGGCCGGCGCACAGCGCAAGGCCGCCGAACTCGGCATCGCATTGATCGCGCCCGACACCAGCCCGCGCGGCGCGAACGTCGAGGGGGAAAGTGCGAGCTGGGACTTCGGCGTCGGTGCCGGCTTCTATCTCGATGCGACCGAAGCGCCGTGGTCCACTCACTGGCGCATGGAGCGCTATCTCATCGACGAGCTGATTCCGCTTGTCGGCGCGACGCAGCCCATCGATGGCGACCGCATCGGCGTCTTCGGCCACTCGATGGGCGGCCACGGTGCGCTCACGCTGGCGTTGCGGCACCCGGGCGTGTTCAAGTCGCTTTCGGCGCTGGCGCCGATCTGCGCGCCGAGCCGCTGCCCATGGGGCGAGAAGGCTTTTACCGGGTACCTCGGCAGCAACCGCGAGGCCTGGTCTTCGCACGATGCGACCGAGCTGATGGAAGCGTTGGCCAGCGCAAAAGAAAAAGCGCCGTACCCGCAAGGCATCCTGATCGACCAGGGCCTGGCCGACAAGTTCCTGGCCGAGCAATTGCATCCGCACCTGTTCGAAGCCGCGTGCGCCAACGCCGGACAGCCGCTCGAATTGCGCCGACACGAAGGCTACGACCACGGCTACTACTTCATCCAGAGCTTCGTCGAAGACCATCTCGCGCACCATGCGCGCACCCTGCGACGCTGAGCACGAGTCAACAGCCGCGAGTCGCCGATGTCCACCTCCGAAACGCCCACGCTCCGCCTGCGCCCGCGTGACTACGCGCCGGGCGAAAACGCGGTGCTGGCCGGCATCTGGCGGCGCGCATGGATCTCGGCGCAGCGTGGCGAAAAGACGGTAGCGCCGATCGGGCTCTGGCTGTCTCGCGTGCAGGCGGAGTTCGTGCCGCCGGCCGACGTGCTGCTCGCCGAGCGCGACGAACAGATCATCGGCTTCATGATGGTGCTGGCGCAGCGCAACTACGTCGCGCAACTGTTCATCGAGCCGCATCTGCAAGGCGAAGGGCTGGGCCAGTCGCTGCTCGACGAAGCCTGCGTGCGCATGCCGACCGGCTGGCGGCTGCATGTCGCGACGGCCAACATCGCGGCGCAGCGCTTCTATGAGCGTTACGGCCTGGAGCGCGGCGTGGTCGACCGGCATCCGTCCAATGGGCGCGAGCGCGTGGCATACCACTGGGCGCCGCGCCTGGGTCGTTCGATGAACCGGCCGTGAACAGAGCATGAGCGGACCATGAGCGGCCTCGTGGACAGCCTGCCCGAGGTGTTCGAGAAGCTCGGCCGCATCCAGGCGCGCCGCATGTTCGGCGGTCATGGCATCTATCACGATGGCCGCATGTTCGGGCTGGTCACGTTGGACACGCTGTATCTGAAGGTCGATGCCGAAAGTGCCGCACACTTCGACGCACTGAAGTTGCCACCCTTCGAATACCAGCGCGGCGAAAAGACGGTTCGACTGTCGTTCAGACAAGCGCCCGCCGAGGTGTTCGAAGACCGCGACGAAGCCGCGCGCTGGGGCCGGCTTGCCTGGGAAGCGGCCGTACGATCGGGCGCCCCGGCTCACGCCAAATCAGCGAAGCCACCGCTGAAGAAAAAGAAAGCACCTGCCCGTTGACCGATGCCCGACACCCTCCCGGCCTTCCGATCTCGGAACTGCCCGAACGCGAACAGATCGCGCTGCTCGAACCTTTCGACGGGCTCGACCTGCAAGACATCGTCGTGGTCGAAACGGCCGACGACGCAGCCCGCGCGGCGGCCGAGTTGCTGGCCGCAGTCGTCGTCGGATTCGATACCGAATCCAAGCCCACGTTCGCCAAGAACGAAGTCAACACCGGCCCCCACCTCGTCCAGTTCTCGACGATGACGACCGCCTTTCTGTTCCAGTTGCATCGCGCCGATTGCATTCCGACGGTGCAGATGCTCATCGGCTCGACCGCATTGCTCAAAGTGGGCTTTGGCCTGTCGACCGACCTCACGTTGATCCGCAATCGGCTGGAGATCGAACCGCGCGCGGTGTTCGACATCGACAACGAGTTTCGTCGGCGCGGCTATCGCAAATCCGTCGGGGTGAAGACCGCCATCGCGCTGGTGTTCGACCGCCGCTTCATGAAGTCGCGCAAGGCGACGACGTCGAATTGGGCCAACAAGCAACTGACCGATGCGCAGATTCGCTACGCCGCCAACGACGCGTATGCATCGATTCGTGTGTACGACGCGCTGGGCTTGCGCGCGCAGCAACGACCTTAGCGCTTGCTGCGTTCTCCTGCACGCAAACCACGCCGGACGTGCGCGCTTTTCGCATGCGCGGCAAAATGTCCGACCGAACACCCAACCGCCGGGCACCTGTCGTGCCCCGCTTGAAAGACACCATGAGCAGCAGCACCTCCGCCCAAATCAAGGACACCAAGAAGAGCGATTTCGGTTTGATCGGTCTCGCCGTGATGGGCCAGAACCTGGTCCTCAACGTCGAGAGCCGCGGTTTTCAGGTCAGTGTGTTCAACCGCACGACCGACAAGACCGACGAGTTCGTCGCGAAGAATCCGGGCAAGAAGCTGGTCGGCTGCGACACGCTGGAAGCCTTCGTGCAAAGCCTCGCGCTGCCGCGCAAGATCCAGATCATGGTGAAGGCCGGTGCACCGGTCGACCAGGTCATCGAGCAACTCATTCCGTTGCTCGACAAGGACGACATCGTCATCGACGGCGGCAACAGCCTCTATACCGACACCGAGCGTCGCGATGCCTACCTGGCCAGCAAGGGCCTGCGTTTCATCGGCGCCGGTGTGTCGGGCGGCGAAGAAGGCGCACGCAAGGGCCCGGCCATCATGCCCGGCGGCCCTGCTTCGACCTGGGAGGTGATGAAGCCGATCTTCGAAAGCATCGCGGCCAAGGTCGACGGCGAACCCTGCGTGATCCACATCGGCCCCGGCGGTGCGGGCCACTACGTGAAGATGATCCACAACGGCATCGAATACGGCGACATGCAGCTCATCTGCGAGGCCTACAGCCTGTTCAAGGCGGCGGGCTTCACGACCGACGAGATGGCCGCCATCTTCACCGAGTGGAACGAAGGGGACCTGCAGAGTTACCTGATCCAGATCACCGGCAAGGCGCTCGAACAGAAAGACCCGGAGACCGGCAACGCACTGGTCGACATGATCCTGGACAAGGCCGGGCAAAAGGGCACCGGCCAATGGACGCTGATCAACGCCGCCGAACAGGCCATCGTCATCAGCACCATCAACGCGGCGGTCGAAGCCCGCGTGCTGTCGTCGCAAAAGAAGCAGCGCGTGGTCGCGAGCAAGTCGCTGCAAGGCCCGAAGCCTGTCTTCAGCATCGAGAAGAAGGCGCTGGTCGACAAGGTGCACGACGCGCTCTATGCATCGAAGGTGGTGAGCTACACGCAGGGCTTCGACCTCATCAAGACGATGGGCGAAAAGAAGCAATGGGGCCTCGACCTGGGCGGCATCGCCTCCATCTGGCGCGGCGGCTGCATCATTCGCGCGCGCTTCTTGAATCGCATCACCGACGCCTACCGGACCGACGCGGCGCTCACCAATCTCATGCTCGATCCGTTCTTCAAGGACCTGCTCAACAGCACGCAACAGAACTGGCGCGAAGTGGTCGCGATGGCGGTGAGCAACGGCATCCCGGTGCCGGCTTTCAGCGCGTCGCTGGCCTACTACGACAGCTACCGCGCGGAGCGTCTGCCGGCGAACTTGCTGCAGGCACAGCGCGACTTTTTCGGTGCGCACACCTACGAGCGCGTCGACAAGCCCGAAGGCCAGTTCTTCCACACGGCCTGGCCCGAAGTCATCGGCTGAAGCGACCTGGGCGGCGTGGTCAATAAGCGTCGGGGTCCTTCGCCATCAGCGCAGCGGGGAGCTTTGCGCGTTTGCTGTTGAACCACGACAAGGTGTCGGCCAGCGCTTCGCCGCCGTTGGGATCGTTGTAGAAGACGAAGCCTTTTTCAACGCCAGTGATCGTTATCACATGCGGCCCGTCGTCCCAGGTGCCTGCGGCCCACAGCGGCCCGTACTTGGTCAGCACGCCGTACAGGTCCTTTTCGGTGTACGAAGCTTTCGACGGCAAGGCCTTCAGGCCCACCATCTTGCCCAGTGTGATGAATTTGGCCGGACTCAGTCCCTGGCTTTCGGACTCGGCGTAGCTGCTCGCAATGGTGTTCATGGGACCGGCGCCGCAGCCGTTCTGTTGCCAGTAGAGAAACACCATATAGGCCGCGGTGTGCCAGCAGGAGTAGTCGTATTCCTGGGCTTCGGCGGGGACGTTGAGCTTGATGGTGGGCATGGTGGCGATCTCCTCTCCGGGGCGGGACAATATCCTTGAGGCTAGCCGGGCGAGCGAGCCTTGCCCACTGGCCGCCGGTACTACGCCGCACCAGCCGAACGGCCACACGCCCAAGGAGACCCTGATGGACGAACAATGGCATTTGCCGGACGGCACACCCGTTTGCATTCGCGCGATTCGCGCCGATGACCTGTCGATGCACGCGGAATTCGTGCACGGTCTTTCCTTCCAGACCGGCTATTCGCGCCTGTTGTCGCCGCGCATGCCGCAAGACGAAGAACTTCGACGCATGACCGATGTGGACTCCCGGCGCGAACTGGCTTTGGTCGCGACGACGACAGTCGACGGCCGCGACCAGGAGATGGGCGTGGCCCGCTACGTGCGCGGTGCCACGCCAGAAACCGCAGACACCGCGGAATTCGCCATCGTCATCGCCGACGCATGGCAGCGACGCGGACTGGCCATGCATTTGCTGGAGCGCCTGATCGACGCTGCGCGGCAGGCCGGCGTGAAACAGCTGTCCGACATCACGCTTTACGACAACCGAGGCATGCTGGCGCTGGCGCGCAAGCTCGGATTCAAGGCCACCCGCGAGGCAGGCGATGCGAACGTGACGCGGCTCCGGCTTTCGCTGTTCGTGGAATGACTTCGTGCACCTGCGGCGCCATCGGCGCGGTGTGTCTACCCCTCAGAACAGATCGCCCTGCCCCGCGGCGCCCGGTGACCTGAACGCCGTCAGGTCGAGTTCCACGCGCTGCCGATTGAAGCCGATGCGGTTGGTCGCCTTCTCGAAGCGCTGGCGAATCAGGTCGGCCCACAGGCCGGTCCCCTTCATGCGCGTGGCGAAGTCCGCGTCGTAGTCCTTGCCGCCGCGCATCTCGCGTATGCGCGCCATGACGCGCGCGGCACGGTCCGGGTAATGCACCTCGAGCCATTGCTTGAAGAGCGGCGCGACTTCCCAGGGCAGCCGAACGACCGTGTAGAAGGCGCTGCGTGCGCCGGCCTCCCAGGCGGCTTCGAGCACGTGCTCCATGTCCTCGTTGATGAACGGAATTTGCGGCGCGACGCTCACGCCCACCGGCACACCGGCATCGACCAGCGTCTTGATGGTGCGAAGTCGCCGATGCGGCGCAGCGGCGCGCGGCTCCAGCTTGCGCGCCAGTTCGCCATCGAGCGTGGTGATCGTGATGTACACGGCGGCCAGCCGTTCGGCCGCCATCGGCGCGATCAGGTCGAGGTCCAGTTCGACGGCGCTCGACTTCGTGACCAGGCCGAACGGATGCCGCGTCTCCTTGAACACCTCGATGACCGACCGCGTCAGCCGCAGTTCGCGTTCGATCGGCTGGTAGCAATCGGTCGCGGTGCCGACCGCGATGTGGCTCGGCTTGTAGCTCTTGCGTCCCAGCTCTGCGCGCAGCACCTCGGCGATGTTGCGCTTGGCGATCAGCTTGGTCTCGAAATCGAGCCCTGGCGACAGGTTGAGGTAGCTGTGCGTCGGCCGCGCGAAGCAATAGATGCAGCCATGCTCGCAACCGCGGTACGGGTTGATGGAGCGGTCGAACGGGATGTCGGGCGAATCGTTCTGGTTGATGACGGATTTGACGTCTTCGAAGCGCACCTCGGTCTCGATGCGGGCCGGCGGTTCGCCGAACTCTTCGTCGAGCGTGCCCCAGCCGTCGTCCCACGCCTCGCGGGTGTCGCGCTCGAAACGGTGCGCCAGGCGGCTGGCGGCGCCGCGACCCTTGAGGGCAGAAAGGGGAATGAAGGCTTCGGACACGATGATGTTGCGTACTGTAATTGCATACAGTATTTCACCATCGCGCGTTCAATGCAACCGCGCCTTGCCAGCCTTATCCTGGCGGTGCGCCTCGTCAGAATTCGGCGTCGAGCTCGTCGATTTCTTCGGGCTCGAGCTTGGCGTCGGCGACCCATTCCTTCATGGCCGGCAGTTCCATCACGCGCTTGCAATACGAGGTGCAGGCGCTGTCGAGCGGCACGTCGTAACTCAGAAAGCGCGTCACCACCGGCGCATACATCGCGTCGGCGATGCACGGCTGCTTGCCGAAGAGAAACGGGCCACCGTAGGCCTTCAGGCAGTCGCGCCAGATCGCCACCACGCGGTCGATGTCCGACTGGGCGCGCGACCAGACCTTGAAGCCCTTGAAGTGCGCCTTGATGTTCATCGGCAAGGCACCGCGCATGGAGGCGAAGCCGGAGTGCATCTCGCCGCAGATGGCGCGGCAATGGGCGCGCGCCTTGGCATCCGCGGGCAGCAGGCCGGCCTTGGGTTTGATCTCGTTCAGATATTCGCCGATGGCCAACGTGTCCCACACCTTGATGCCGCCGTGTTGCAGCGAGGGCACCAGCATCGACGACGAGAGCAGCAGCATCTCCGCCTTCATCGCCGGATCGTCCGGCGGGATGATCGTCTCGCTGAAGTCGAGCCCCGCGAACTTGCACATGAGCCAGCCGCGCAGCGACCACGCGCCGTAATTTTTGCTGCTGATCGTGAGGACAGGTTTGGCCATGCGATGACGCTCCTTGGGAACTGTGGGAATGCGGTCTGCAAGGCCCATGCCATCCTGCATCTCCACGGGGCGCAGACGGGTGTGCTTGGCCCGCAACTTGCCTGCAACAGCTTCATGCTCTACCGGCTCTATCAAACCCAGGCCGACATGCTGTCGCCCGCCCGACTCTTCGCCCAGTTCACGGGGAGCGCGCTGTGGCAAGACGGTTCCGAAAGAACCACGGCCCGCAAGATGGCCGCCAAGCTCGAAGTGTTTTCACGCATGCGCCTGACGCATTCGCGGCCTGACTACGGCATCACCAGCGTGCTGGTCGACGGCGTCGAAACGGCGGTGACAGAAGAGAAGACCCTGGTCGCCGACTTCGGCACGCTGCTCCATTTTCGGAAGGACACGAAAGCGGTGCACCCGCCCGTGCTGCTGGCCGCACCGTTGTCGGGCCATTTCGCGACGCTGCTGCGCGAAACGGTGCGCACCTTGCTGCGTGACCACGACGTGTACATCACCGACTGGCACAACGCCCGCGATGTGCCGCTCTACAAGGGCGGCTTCGGCCTGGACGAATACACGCTGCAGCTGATGCGCTTCATGGAAGCCATCGGTCCGGGAGTGCACATGGTCGCGGTGTGCCAGCCATGCGTGGCCGCGCTCGCTGCCACCGCGCTGATGGCCGAAGACGACAACCCCGCCACGCCACGCAGCCTGACCTTGATGGCCGGCCCGGTCGATTGCCGCATCAACCCGACCGGCGTCAACACGCTGGCGATCAGCAAGCCGATCAAGTGGTTCAAGGACAACCTCATCAGCCGCGTGCCGTTTCCGCATGCGGGCATGGGGCGCAAGGTGTACCCCGGCTTCCTCCAGCTGTCGGCGTTCATGAGCATGAACCCGGAGCGGCACAAGAAGCAGTTTCAGGACTTGTACACGCACCTGGTCGAAGGCGAGACCGAAAAGGCCGACGCCATTCGCAACTTCTACGACGAGTACCTGGCCGTCAACGACCTGGCCGCCGAGTTCTATCTGGAGACGGTGGAGCGGGTGTTCCAGACCTACGACCTGCCGCGCGGCGAACTCACCGTCGGCGACCGCAAGGTCAACCCGGCCGCCATCCGCAAGACGGCGCTGATCACGGTGGAAGGCGAGCGCGACGACATCTGCGCTGTCGGCCAGACGGTGGCCGCACAAGACCTTTGCACCGGCGTTCGCCCTTATCTACGCACCCACCATCTGCAGGCGGGCGTCGGCCACTACGGGGTGTTCAGCGGCAGCAAATGGAACGCGCAGATCTATCCACGGGTGCGCGAAGCGATTCACGCAGCAGCTGAGCTGCACTGACCAGGACTCACCGGAAACCGCGCGGCTCGGCGCCCTGTTCTTTCAGTTGCCCGGCTCTTCTTCCGAAGGCCAATCGCGGATGTAGGCCTTCAGCATCTTGTTCTCGAAGTTCTGGCTGTCGACGACCGCCTTGGCGACGTCGTAGAAGCTGATCACGCCCATCAGCATGCGCTTGTCCATGACGGGCATGTAGCGCGCGTGGCGCTCCAGCATGATGCGGCGGATTTCGTCGAGATCGGTCTCGACGGTGCAGGTGACGGGCGCATCGTCCATCGCCTTGCGAACCTGGCCGCCGACCTGGCCGCCGTTGCTGACGATCGCCAGGATCACTTCACGGAAGGTGAGCATGCCGACCAGATCGCCGTGCTCCATGACGACGAGCGAGCCGATGTCTTTCTCCGCCATGGCCGAAACCGCGGTCGACAGAGGCTCATCGGGCGTGACCGTAAACAGGGTGCTGCCCTTGACGCGCAGGATGTCGCTGACCTTCATCGTGATGCTCCTCGGCTCGGCGAAATGCCGATTTGAATATAGCCCACAATGACCGGCGATCGACACGATCGGCCACGCGTTTTTGCCCGAAGGAGACCCATGCCCGGCTACTCAGACCCCGGTTTCGACACGCTCGCGCTGCACGCCGGTGCCTCGCCCGACCCCGCCACCGGCGCCCGTGCGGTGCCCATTCACCTCACCACTTCCTTCGTCTTCGAGTCGAGCGATCACGCGGCGGCGCTCTTCAATCTGGAGCGCGCCGGCCACGTCTACTCGCGCATCAGCAACCCGACCAACGCGGTGCTCGAACAGCGCGTGGCAGCGCTCGAAGGCGGCATCGGCGCCATCGCCACTGCGAGCGGCCAGGCCGCGCTGCACTTGAGCATCGCGACGCTGATGGGCGCCGGCTCGCACATCGTCGCCAGCACCGCGCTCTATGGCGGCTCGCAAAACCTTTTGCACTACACGATGCGGCGCTTCGGCATCGAGACGACCTTCGTCAAGCCCGGCGACTTCGACGGGTGGCGCGCCGCGATCCGGCCCGAGACCAAGCTGCTCTTCGGCGAAACCGTCGGCAACCCGGGACTCGACGTGCTCGACATCCCGACCGTCAGCGACATCGCGCACGAAGCCGGCGTGCCGCTGCTGGTCGACTCCACGCTGACCTCGCCCTACCTCATCAAGCCCTTCGACTGGGGCGCCGACCTGGTCTATCACTCGGCGACGAAATTCCTGTCGGGGCACGGCACCGTCATCGGCGGCGTGGTGGTCGACGGCGGCAGTTTCGACTGGGAGCGCTCAGGCAAATTCAAGGAGCTGACGCAGGCCTACGACGGCTTTCACAACATGGTGTTCAGCGAGGAAAGCACCGTCGGCGCCTTCTTGCTGCGAGCCCGCCGCGAAGGCCTGCGCGACTTCGGCGCATCGATGAGTCCGCACACCGCATGGCTCATCTTGCAGGGCATCGAGACGCTGCCGTTGCGGATGGAGCGGCATATCGACAACACGCAGAAGGTGGTCGAATTCTTGGCGGCGCATCCATTCGTGTCGCGCGTCGGGCATCCGCTGATCGAATCGCACCCGAGTCATGCGCTGGCGAAAAAGCTGTTGCGTCACGGTGCCAAGGGCGCCGGTGCTGTCTTCAGCTTCGACATCGAGGGCAGCCGCGAGCAGGGCAAGACCTTCATCGAGGCGCTGAAGCTGTTTAGCCACCTCGCCAACGTCGGGGACTGTCGCAGCTTGGTGATTCATCCGGCGAGCACCACGCACTTCCGTATGACCGATGAAGCCCTTGCCGGTGCCGGCATTTCTCAAGGGACGATTCGGTTGTCGATCGGGCTGGAAGATCCGGCGGACTTGATCGACGACTTGAAGCGGGCGTTGAAGGCTGCCGAGAAAGCGGGTGCGTGATGGGACTGCCTGAACTTCATTGTTCAGGGCGGGACCACGCCGACGGCGTACTCCCCTCCGCGAATGTCCCCCGCCCTTCGGGCTCCTCCTTTATTTCGCTGCGGGGAGCACGCCATCGACGTGATCCTTGTACGCGCCGGTCGTTGACCAGTGGAGCACCACTGGCGTGTCCACGTGCGCAGGGCATCGGGTGCTTCCCGCAGCGAAATAAAGGAGGAGCCGAAGGCGGGGGACATTCGCGGAGGGAAGTACCCGGTGGCCTGCGTACGCGCTCCAAACAAATGCAGCCCGAACAGCGCATGGACGGCGCACAGAAATGAACTACACAGTCAACGGCCACACCACGTACGCCTACACCGGCGGCAAACCCTTCGACGCGACCAAGCCGACGGTCGTCTTCATTCACGGCGTGCTCAACGACCACAGCGTCTGGATTCTTCAGAGCCGCTACTTCGCCAACCACGGCTGGAACGTGCTCGCAGTCGACCTTCCTGGTCATTGCCGCAGCGCGGGCGCACCGCCCG